>JAKBTR010000082.1 GCA_021844275.1 Nitrospirota bacterium
AAAAAGGTATTGGTGATGCCGGACGTTGCATTGGAAGAAGTGTCAATAGAAGCGCCGGAGTGCGGTCAATGGCTGAAAGAGAACAATATTGAAAAACTTGATATCAATAACTTGATCATGCAAAACGCCATGCGTATCAAGTGTTTGCTTGGAATTGTGGGCGATAGCTACCATCCCAAAGGGGTGGGGGAAAATGACATTCTTATCATCGCCACGGCACGCGCCCATGGGGCGAAATTAATCTCGGATGAAGGGAAACAGAATCAGCTTCCCGATAAAATGGCCAAGAGGAAAATTCCAGCTGTCTGCGATATGGCCGAAGTTTCTGTTCCTTGTATCAACTTTGTCGAGTACATCAAACGTTCGGATGCAATCTTCGGTTAGTATTCACTCCAGGGAAAGGGGACTGTGACTCCAGAAGAGGTCCGGAATCTTCAGATAAAACGGGTCGAATTGTCCTTCAACGATGCTTTGGAGTTACAAGATAACGTATCCATCTCTGTTCGGACTCCTTTCCGTATTACTCATGAGACGAGGAAGAGGTGGAATGGGCCCGAGAGATCTTGTCGGAGGAAGAGAAATTTGTCCCGTTGCCGTCCCGGTGTGATATCCACGAATACCGGATCATGAAAGATTTCATCGCTTCTTTGGCCGACGTCAGCCGACGCGAGGATCTCTTCCGGACGATTCGCGGAAAGGGCGCCTTTCGGTATTTCAAGGACCGGATCGACGAATTGGATCTCCGGGAGGAGTGGTTCCGGTACCGGGGCGACGCCCTTCGGTCGATTGCGATCGAATGGTGCGCGGAGAACGGGATCGACTGGCAGGAGGGCTGATCCTCCGGAACACGCGGGAGACGCTTTCCGAAGCGGGATGTATTTGGAGGAGACACGATCGATGAGCGGGAAAGGTATCGGACGGAACGCTCCCTGCTCTTGCAGGAGCGGAAAGAAGTTCAAGACATGTTGTCTGGACCGGAAATATTGAACGAACGGTGAGGTTCTTCATGAAAATAACGCGATTTCCCGAAAGCGACAAATCGTCTAAAGAACCCAAATTGTCCCGGACTCTTCCGCCGGCGGATCTTTCGCCGGTCGAATGGCAGAGGAGGCTCCGCCGCCAGTTCGGTCGCGAGCAGAACTTCGAACTCGAGAACATCGGGACGGAGCCGTTCTTTTCAGAGTACCGCGTCCGCAATCCTCTCTCCAAGAGCGTCTATCGCGTGGAAATCCGGGGTAACAGGCCGGGAGACAATCATTGCTTCTGTCCGGATTATGCCACGAACGAACTGGGAACCTGCAAACACATCGAATTTGTCCTTGCGGCCCTGGAAAAGCTTCCGGGATCCGAAGCGGCTTTCGCGCAAGGCTACCGTCCTCCCTTTTCCGAATTGTACCTCAGGAACGATCACGGGCTTTCGGTACATTTCAGGGCCGGAACGGAATGCCCTGAGCCTGTGCGGAAAAGGGCCGAAACGCTGTTCGACGCGGAACGCGAGGCCATGCTTTCTCCCGAGAGATTCGGCGAGATTGAAAAGTTCATGAGTTTTTCGGCTCAGAGAGGGCACGAAATGCGCGCCCACGACGACGCGCTGGACTTCATCGCCGGGAGGAAGGACACCGAACATCGCGAAACGGTCCTGGAGGAGTTCTTTGGTCACGGAGAGATAAGGAGGGAGCGACTTGGGAACCTTCTCAAGGTACCACTGTATCCTTATCAGGTGGAGGGGGCTCTTTTCGCCGTCTGTGCGGGGCGGGCTCTGATCGGCGATGAAATGGGCCTGGGAAAGACCATCCAGGCGATCGCCGCGTCCGAAATCCTGGCCCGGCACTTCGGCGTTTCGAAGGTTCTTGTCGTCTGTCCGACCTCCCTCAAGTATCAATGGCAGAGCGAGATCCGGAAATTCTCCGGTCGGGAGTCCAGGGTGATTTCCGGCGGGCGCGTCCACCGTCAGAAGGAGTTTGCTCTGGAGGACTTCTGCAAGATCACCAACTACGAGAAACTTCAACCCGATCTCGACCTGATCACCGCATGGGGACCTGAGCTGGTGATCGTCGACGAAGCCCAGCGGGTCAAGAACTGGAACACGATCGCCTCCAGGGCGCTCAAACGCATCGACAGCCCCTACGCCGTGGTTCTCACCGGTACTCCGCTGGAGAACAAGCTGGAGGAACTCGTCTCGATCGTCCAGTTCGTCGACCGCTACAGGCTCGGCCCGACCTGGAAGCTCTTGCACGAACATCAGGTCAAGGACGAGACCGGCCGGGTCGTGGGATATACCGGACTCGAGAAGATCGGACAAACCTTGGCCCCGGTCCTGATACGCCGCCGAAAGGACGAGGTGTTGACCCAGCTCCCGGAGCGTACCGACCAGAACCTCCTGGTGCCGATGACCGAGCCTCAGATGGTCCACCATCAGGAGAATGCCGACATTGTGGCGAAAATTGTCCAGCGCTGGAGAAAGACGAAATTTTTGTCGGACACGGACCAGAGACGATTGACCTGCGCTCTCCAGAATATGCGCATGGTCTGCAACAGCACCTATCTTCTCGACCCGGAAAGCGACCACGGGGTCAAGTCGGACGAGCTGGCAGCCCTTTTGGACGATCTCTTTGCCCAGCCTGAGGCCAAGGCGGTGGTCTTCAGCCAGTGGACGCGAACCCACGACATCGTCGTCCGTCGTCTCGAAGCCCGGAAGATCGGATATGTCCGTTTTCATGGGGGTGTTCCGTCCGAAAGGCGCCCGGCGCTTGTGGATCGGTTCCGGGACGATCCGGAGTGTCGGGTCTTCCTGTCGACGGATGCGGGTGCCACCGGCCTGAACCTCCAGCAGGCCTCGATCCTTGTGAATATGGATCTTCCCTGGAATCCGGCCCTCCTTGAGCAGCGGATCGCGCGGATTCACCGCATGGGACAGAAACGGCCGGTCCAGATCGTCAATTTCGTGGCCAAGGGCACGATCGAGGAAGGGATGCTTTCGGTGTTGTCCTTCAAGCGGTCCCTGTCGGCGGGGATCCTCGACGGGGGTGTGGGGGAGGTCTCGCTGGGAGGGTCCCGCCTTACCCGCTTCATGAACGAGATCGAGAGCGTGACAAGTCGCATGGGAACGGCCGAAGCCGTGCCTCCCGCCGAAGAGACGGGAGCCGCGGAGAAGTCCCTCGAGTCCCTCTCTGTTGAGAGGGAGATGCGAGAGTCGGGTGAAGAAGGCCAAGGGACAGCTTCGAATGAAAGTTCCGGAGGTTTTGACGCCGACGCCGACCCGTGGCAGGCCCTGGCCAAGGTGGGCACCCTGCTGGCGTCCGCTCTGGGAGCGGCCGGAAATCCCTCCTCTTCGGGCCATCCCTGGATTGAAAGGGAACCCTCTACGGGGAAGCAGCATCTCAGGGTTCCTCTTCCTTCCCCCGAGACGGCCGCGCGCCTGTCCGAGGCTTTGACCCTGCTGGCGTCCGCACTGCAGGTCCGTCGACCGGGATAGGGGAGGGTGATTTTTCCCCGCTTCGTTCCTCCAGGGATCGGAAGGACGAAGCGTCTTGGGGTTGTTCAGTGGTTATTGGAGCGTTGACAACCCCGATGTTCAGAGAAATTCCGGCGAGAGTGACCTTGTCCGGTCCTGTTCCCGGAGGGTAGGGGAGGTCAAGTCAGGGGCAGGATCCGATATCCCATGTTCCGATAGCCCTTCTGGCGTTTGTCCCACATGCGATTCAGTTGAGGATGACCGGTCTCGACATAGTCGTAGATGCGGGCATCCCGCTTGTCGGTGCACTCCCGGTGGAGCCGGCCCGCGTACTGTTGAAGAGTTCCTTTCCACGAGATCGGCATCGCCAGCACCAGGGTATCCAGGGGAGGATGATCGAACCCCTCGCCGATCAAGCGCCCGGTGGACAGAAGAACGCGCGGGGCTGATTCGTTCAGAACGTCGAGTTCGCCGAGAATGGTCGCCCTCGTCTTTCTGGAAAGCCGTCCGTGCAATACGAAGCAGTATTCGATGGTTTCGCCCAAGGCCTCGCGCAAGAGTTCCAGATGATCGGTCCGCTCGGTCAGCACCAGAATCTTTCGTCCTTCCCGATAGGCCGCCATCACATCCCGGGAGATGCGACGGTTGCGCTCCGGGTCGTTCGCAAGGATGCGGAACACCTCCTGGATGGCCGAGCCGGACGGGATGTCGGGACAGGAGAGTTGCCGCGGCCAAACTTCCAGTCGTTCCGGCGTGGTTTCCGACCTGTCTGCACTGTGGCGGATCGGTCCGCATTGCATGAAGATGATCGGGTGATGTCCGTCCCGGCGCACCGGAGTCGCGGTCAGACCGACGACATAGCGGGCCTTTGCCTGTTTGAGGACAGACTCGAAGGAAAACGCGGAAAGGTGGTGGCACTCGTCGACAATGATCTGGCCGTACCCGTCGAGGAATTCCGCCAGATCCTCCCGTCGGGACAGGGACTGCATGACGGCGATGTCGATCTTTCCGGAAGGTTTGGTCTTTCCGCCCCCGATCGTGCCGAGTCCACACTTGGAAATGTCGAGAAAACGGATGAGGCGCTCTTGCCATTGCCGAAGAAGCTCGGTGCGATGGACGATCACCAGCGTGCTGACTTTCCTGCGGACGATCATCGCAGAAGAGGTGACGGTCTTGCCGAAGGCCGTCGGTGCATGCAATACTCCGACGTCATGTTTCAGAAGCTCCCCGAGCGCCGCTTTCTGGTCTTTTCTGAGGGTTCCGGTGAACTTGACGGAGATCCTCATTCCCGAAAGACGTTCATCCTGGATCTTCGAGCCGATGCCGTTTTGTTCGAGCAGTTCCAGAACGGCATCGAGAGAGCCCCGGGGGAGCCCGATATGCTGGGGGTAGTTCTCGGCACAACCGATAAGGCGCGGCTTGTTCCACACAGGCAGACGCAGAGCCTGGGCTTTGTAGAACTCCGGGTTCGGAAAGGCGGCCAGACGGATCAGGCGGTTTGCCAACGACTGAGACAGACCTGTTTTGGCGATGAAGATCTGGTTCGAAAGCACCAAGGTCAGGGATTCCGGAAACGGACCGGATATCCGGATTGAGGGCGTTGGTTGCCGTTGCCACGGCTTGCCCTCCTCTTCCTCGGAGATAGAGGCCACATCCAGGGGATTCCGACTATCGCCCGACCGCAGGAGGGCGTTTTCCAGACCTGTTTTGGACAGGGATTTCATCGAGGACAGAAAGGCCCACTGGTCCGGGTAGGGTTCGAAATGCCCGTCGACGAACACGCTGCCCCCTTTTTCGCGGGGAAGCTTCTGCAAGGGGAGCGCGATCAGGTTTCCGAATCCTCCCTTGGGCAGGGTATCCTGGTTCGGGAAGAAGCGGTCATAGCTGGACAAGGAAAGCTGCCGGGTGCGATCGCAGGTGTGGCTGATCAGGAGCGCTCCCAATTGGCGGGCTTCGCGGGCAGGAACCGGGTCCGAAAAGAAGATCCAGACATGGGCTCCGTTCCCGGAGCGGGAGACCTCGAGTGCGGCAGGGATATCCAGTTCCTTGCAGGACTCGATAAAGGCCCGGGCATCGGCCTTCCAGTCCGCCTCGTCGAAATCGGCACTCAGAAAACAGCAGGTATCGTCGCCCAGAAGAGGATAGACGCCGATGGTATGCTTACCGGTCAGATGGCCGTAAATGACCTGGTCGGTCACCGGCAGAAACACGCGTTGCGTGCAATCTCCGCAACGGACCTTCGGCTTGTGGCAAACTCCCGGCGTCCACTCGTTCCCGCAGGCGGGAGCATAACCTGACGTTCCCTTGGCAGATTCCCATCGAAGCGGGTAGACGTCGTTCCGGCCCCTGAACAGGCGGCGAAACAGGGAGACTTTTTCGGAACTGGAAAACCTGGGGGTGGCCGGTTCCGGCCCCGGAGGCTGGATCGCAGGAAGAGGTGGATTTTTCTCCCATGCAATGCCGTGCGATGTCAGCAGAGCCTTGAGGCGGGCGTTGTCTTCCTTTAGTTGCCGCAACTGCTCCTCGAGCCGATTCTGCTCCGGTTCATTCCCCGCCAAGTCCGGACTCCTTCATCAGGTCGTCCATGTCCTCCCCAACACCATAGCCATAGTTGTGTCCTTCGCGTCGCACGGTTTCGAGCCGCTCCACGAAAGGCGGCCTGAGATCGGGATCGAGTCGACCGACGTTTTTCAGCGCCTGAGCGAACATGCCGGTCAGGGCATTGAAATATCCTGCGTCATCCATCCCGCAAAATCCGAGGAATTCCGTGCAGGATTCGCAGTAGAACACTGTCAGTTCGGCCATTCCCTCGGGATCGCCGATGGCTTTCTTGTAGTCGGAGATGGCCTTTTTGGCCCTGGAGACTGAAATATTCTGGTTGCGTATGACATCGGGGCAGACCCAGCGGGAAATGGTAGCCTTGAAGGGTCCCGTTACATCCTCGCCCAATCCGAAGCGAGCATGCAGGAACGACTGGTTGTCCCTGCTGGCGGCGTACAGATCCTGGATCAATTTGAGCAGACCGTTGCGATCCAGCCCGGCAAGACTCGGCTTGAGGTCGCTCCAGCCCGGATTTTTACCGGATTTCCGCAGGCACATTGCCTCCTCATCAGGACTTGGATCGTTTAGTCCAAGCGACAGGAAGTAGGAAGGTTTTTGTTTGCACGGTTTTCAGTATAATGAATTGTGTATGCCGGTGAAAGACATGACCTTTAGGCACGCATGTCTTTGCGTCCCTTCTCAGGGAGCACCAATCGGTGGAGCTTGCGTCCCGATTTTTATTAATACCTCAGAATTGAGAAAAATGAGGTTGAATTGATCGCTTTCGAGTGGGACGCTGATAAGTTTAGAGCCAATGTGCGAAAACATGATGTCACTTTTGAGGAAGCCCGAAGCTGTTTTTACGATCTGCGCCAGATTGCCTTCTATGATCCTGATCACAGTGACGATGAAGACAGGGAACTTCTTATCGCCCATTCCAATCAAGGACGTGTATTGATTGTCAGCTATACCATGAGAGCTGACGTGATCCGCATTATCTCAGCCCGAAAGGCAACAAAATCAGAGGAGATTCGTTATGCGCAAGGAATATGATCTCACTAACCTGAAGGTCAAGCGGCGCGGGCCAATAAAAGGATTTCGCGGCGTGCCCGAAGCCCCAGAGGTCAAAGCCGGCCAGATTCAGGTGACAATGATGTTAGACAAAGATGTGACCCAGTTTTACGAAGAAAAAGCGATGTCTTCAGAAGAAGGATCATTCACCGAAGTCATCAACCGGATCTTGAGGGAACACATGCACGCTCACTAATTTTGACCGAAGGTTTTAAAAAATGAGTTCGATGCATTCAAATCGGCATGAAAATCAATGATCTCCGGTTAATGCGGCAAGGCAAGAAGTTGCCTCTATCACGACAGAACGTCGATCTTGAAGAACGGATGGACAAAATACGCACCCGGCCTGTGCTTCTTCCAAGGATGCCCTGTTAAGAAGGGGGGAGAGTCTGTTCCCCATAGGCTCATGGCTGGTAGGTCACTCGTCAAGGGTTTCCTTGGCACAATTTTGGCACACCGTGATCGGAGAATGATGGTTAACCGTGATTCTTTTCTGTTTTTTATCTTATTTAAAATAATGAATAATCATGATTGACCTCACGTAAAATCCATGGGTTTTAATACCTTGACACGGTAGAGGTCGGCGGTTCGAAACCGCCCGTGCCTACCATTTTTCTTTCCCCTTCTCAAGGTCTATTCCAGGTTTTTCCAAAAAAATTTTCCTGTTTAATTTTGGTTTTTACCCAGAATCATGGACTGATCCGATCACGTACACTCTTGATGGTTCCGTTCGGGAAATTGTTGTATCTTGTGTAAAAAGAAAAATATGACGTGATGCGAAAAGGAATGTCTCTCAGCAGATCACGCTAGACAAGTCAAAAAAAGATTGGATTGATGGAGTCCCCATTTTGAAGTTTACCGTGTTTTGGGTGTCCGACCGATTGGATTTCAAAGGCTTTTCCTCCTGATGTCGGACGAATTCTTTCAGAAGTCAGAAAACAGATTCCCCGGCCTGTTTGGTCGATTGTTCAGGATGCGATCCTTCTCCTTGCTGCTGACGATGGTCCTGGCACTTTTGGGAGGATTACATGCGCTGAAAATGCCGACCGCCATCTACCCTTCGATCGACTTCCCGCGGGTTTCTGTGATCGTGCTTTCCCCTAATGTTCCCTTTCATGAGATGGAAAGCCGGATCACGCGCCCTGTAGGTATGGCTCTTCGGAGTGTACGGGGTGTTCGGGAAGTCCGTTCCAGGACAATGCAGGGATCAGCCGAGTTTTTTTTGAGATTTTCCTGGACTTCTCCTATGAGAATGGCCCTTCCCCGTGTCGGTCAGGCGATCGACCGTGTTCGTTCAGGTCTGCCGGGTGGAACACAGATCCGTGCATTGCGGATGTATCCGTCCGATACTCCCGTTTTGGGAATTGCCTTTTTCGGTCCACACGAAAAAATGATGCAAATGACAGAAATCACTCGTTATCGGATCGTTCCCTTTCTGTCCAATTTGCCGGGAGTCTGGAAAGCCGAAATCATGGGGAGCCGGACGAGGGAAGTTCATGTGGAGGTGGACCCCTACAAATTGTCAGGCGTACATCGTACGATGCAAAACGTGATCGATGCTCTTGCGTTCGAAAACCGGATTGGGGTTGTCGGACGAAGTACCGGGTTCCATCGCTTGAAGACGATCCAGGTCAACGATGTCTTTTCCCGGCCGGAGGATATCCGTTCCTTGTTTATTCCCGGCACCATTCCGGTTCCCTTGCGTGAGGTAGCGAATGTTCGGGAGGGCATCCGGCCGTCCGATTTATGGGTCAGAGTGTCTGCTGATGCCTCTCCGGCTGTTCTTCTCCAGGTTTTTCGTGCGCACGGTGGAAACGCCATCACGATACGTCAGGAAGTTCTTCGAAACTGGAAAAACCTTCTTCACCTTCTTCCTCCTGGCATTTCTGTCCGCATCTATTACGATCAGGGAGATCTTGCGGAGTCCGCAGTTAAACATGTCATCTATGCGCTCCTGACCGGTCTGACAGTTTCTCTGGGCGTCGTACTTCTGTTCCTCCGCCAGGCGAGACCGTTGCTGATCGTGGCAGGTTTGATGCCGCCCATTTTTTTGATCGCGTTGGGTGTGATGGATTTTCTGGGAGCTTCTGTCAATTTGATGAGTCTGGGCGGAATGGCCGCAGCTCTGGGGCTGATTATCGATGACTTCATCGTCGTTGTGGAGGGAGGAAGGTTCCGGGAACGTCTCTTGCGCCTGATGCCTCCATTTGTCCTTTCGGGATTTCTCACCATTGTGGCGATTCTCCCTCTCCTCGGTATCGGCGGTCTGGTTGGAGCCTTCTTCAAACCTCTTGCAGAGGCTTTTGTTTCCCTCCTGGCAGTTTCTCTCCTGGTGAACACCTTCGTGACTCCTTTTTACCTCGATCTGCCGGAACGACCTCCACAGATATCCGAAAGCGTCGCGGGATCCATTTTTTTTCGTCCAAATCCGGGTTACGTTCTTGCTCTGCTGGTTGTCCTCGCAATTGTGATGGGCATTTCACTCCGTCACCTCTCGACCAATTTCATGCCACGTATGGATGAAGGCTCGTTCGTTCTCAACTTTCATGCTCCCCCGGGAATGTCGCTTGACGACACCGACCGGATCGTTCATCGGATGGAGAAAGAGATTCTCTCGTATCCTTCGGTGATTGCGACATCCCGAAGACTGGGTGCGGAAATGGGATTCTTTATCACGGAACCGAACAAGGGAGACATTGTTGTCCGTCTTTCACCGGATCGGAAGGAAACCATCTTTTCCGTCATGGATCATCTCCGAGAATGGATCCATCTTCATGAGCCCGAAATGGATGTCGACTTTTCCCAGGTGCTGGAAGACGCTCTGGGAGATCTGATCGGGGTCCAGGCCCCGATCGTTGTCCAGATTCATGGGCAGGACCGGAAACTTCTTCTGGTCTGGGCTTCCAGAATTCAGCAGAAACTTTCCCGGATTCCGGGAATGATCGATCCTCATCTTTCGGTCCGTCCGATGCTTCCGGCTCTCGATGTCCGTGTCGACCGGAAGAGGGCTGCGCTCTTCGGTCTTACGCCAGACTCGGTCATTCGTGATCTTCGTACCGATCTTTTGGGAGTCCGGGCGACAACGCTGATTGTGAAAGGCATCCCGGAGAGCGTTCGGGTCGTCTATCCCGGAGCGTACAATCCGGATCAAGGCAGCCTTGAACGGATACCGCTGGTCCTCCCGTCGGGAATCCTTCCATTGTCCCAGATCGCTGTTGTCCGTCATCCTCCGTCGGCTTTCGAGGAGGAGGACCTCAATCTTTCTCCCGTTTTGACGATCGAGGGCCGATTGCACGGCAGAAATCTCGGAAAAACGATCCGGGAGATCCGCGCATCACTTGCACGGCTTCCCTTGCCGCCATCTGTATGGTTGACATATTCCGGGGCCTGGGCCGAGGAACGGAAAAGCTTCCGTGACTTGTCCATTGCCCTTTCCGGTGGATTCCTGCTTGTTCTGACATTGCTCTTTGGGGCCTTCAGAGGTTGGAAATCTCCGTTTGCGATCTTTCTTTCCATATGTTTTTCCATGATGACAGCGCTCTTTTCCCTGACGTTGGCGAACCATTCGCTCAATATTTCTTCGTTCGTCGGACTGATCCTTGTTGTGGGGATTACTGCCGAAAACGCTTTCCTCGTGGCTTGGCGCTTCAGGGATGCCCGTGGAACCCTTCGGGAGCGGCTGGAAATTTCTGTCAAAGACCGGTTCATACCCCTGGTGATGACCCACCTCGCAACGTTGGCAGCTCTTCTTCCACTCGCCGTCGGACGTGGTTCGGGTCTCGACATGGAGCGATCTCTTGCCGTTGCTGTCATCGGAGGCTTGGTAGGCTCTTTTCTCTCTTCCACATTCCTCATTCCTTCAATACTGACCTTCCTGGAAAAGACCAGTCCGATTCCGGAAAAGGAGGAAAGGTCATGAAATTCCGGAAAAAATGTTTTCCGTCTTTCCTGCAATTTGTCCTTTTTTCTCTTTGGATCGCTTTTCTGGCAGGCGCTTGTTCTCGAAGGCCGGAAAAGGTTTTGCCTCCACCTTCTCCGGAAAAAATTCCGGTCCAATCGATTCTGGTGCGACCGGGGATGCTGCAGTCTTTCCGATCCATTCCCGGTAGGATCACCTTTGACCCACATTATTACCGCAGGGTTATGGCACGGGTTTCAGCGATCTCGACAGTTCGACTGCGTGCCTTCCCAGGTGATCACGTCCGGAGAGATGAGGTCGTGGCGGTTCTCAAAAGTCCGGATTTTCTGACGGCAGAATCGGAATTGATCAGCGTGCTCAACAATCGGGGAGGTCGGTTGACTCCTCACGACAGTCTTCTGGCTCTTGCCCGATCCAAGCTGGTTTATATGGGCGCTTCGAAGAAGGAAATTCGTCGTCTGTTTGCAACTCGGCAACCGACCGATCGGTATGAAGTCCGTTCCCCCATTGACGGGACGATTGTCAAGACAGGAGAGATCGAGGGAAGTCAGGTGCATCCCGGAGACGTTCTGTTTGAAGTCTCGGATCTTCGACACTTGTGGGTCAAGGCCTTCATATACCCCGGGGAAGAGGGGCATATCACGAAAGGAAGCCCGGTCTGGATCCGGACCCTGCACGATCCGGACCACCAGGTTCCGGCCAGTATCGAGGAGGTATCGCCCATGGTGGACCCTATGACCCGGACGATTCCCATCCGGATCGCCCTTTCCAATCCAGGTCAAATGCTCGAGCCTGATCTTTGGGTGTCTGTCCTGATTCCGCGGCCTGTGTCCGGGAACAGGACGAGCTTTATCGTACCGGCCCAGTCGGTTTTTGAAAGCCGGACGGGGCAGTTGACGGTCATCGTACGGGACGGTTCGGGGCATTTTCGTCGTATCCGGGTTGTGGCCGGTGCGACAGTTGAAGGGGAAACTTCTGTTTCCGGAGATTTCCATCAAGGGGATCAGGCGGTGACTTCCGGTCTGGACAGAATTCGCCCCCTGATCCGGTGATCACATGGTAAACCCAGGAATTCTTTTAGAAGACAGGATGTTGAGGCCAGTGAAAAAGGGATCAGAAAAAGGCAGTGTCCGGAATGCGAATCGTTTCTCCATGCATCCATGGTTTTGGAGGGTTGGTCAAGTCCAGAATGGTCTGGGCGAGAGAGTCGGGATCCGGAAACCCTCCGAGTGTGTTTTTTTTCATGCGGTTCAGCAGAGGGGCAGGAATGTGGGGGGTGGACTCTCCCGGAATATGAACAACTTCGAGATTCACAAAACAGGTTCGTTTTGGAGAGATGCTCCGGGCATATTCCTCCAGTAATCCCCGGAGACCTCCGAAATAGACCCTGGCCTGGAGATAGCCGTCCGCCTTGTGAAGGGTCAGGCAAGGGAGAACTGTCAAGACAACGCTTTTATCGAGGGCTGGAAGACAAAGGTCCAGAATGGACTTGACGCCTTCAAGGGCAACCGAAAAGGCCGTCATTTCTCCGTAAGGGAGCGAGTTTCTGTTCCGGGAAAGTGTCGGATGGGCAAACAAAGTCAGACTTGTCAGTTTTTTTCCCTCGATCAGCGGGGAAAGGGTTTGTAACCCACGGGGAATGTCCAGGAGATCGAGATGAATCCAGCGAACCCCTTCGAGTTCCAGGGAAGCCGGAGGAGGTCGATGGGTCGTATTGATGATGGTCGAACGAGAAGACAGCAGAAGGCTTCTCAAGCGTTTTCCCGTCGGACCGCCCGACCCGATAATCAGGTGTTGGGGGAGCATGCGTGTCAGGGAATGGCGACGGTTCCCCAATCTTTGGGGAACGTCGTCAGGTTTTCGAATCCGGTATCCGTGATGTAGAGCATATCTTCGATTCGGACTCCGCCGATTCCAGGATAATAGAGGCCCGGTTCGACGGTGATGACATGCCCTTCTTTCAGAAGTTCTCCGGTTTTTCCCACACGGGGCGCTTCATGGATTTCCAGCCCGACTCCATGGCCCGTACCATGAAAAAATCCTTCCATACGTCCATTTTTTTCTCCTGTCCTGTAACCGCGAGCTTCAAATACATCCACGACAGACTGGTGGAGTTTTCGGGATTCTTCTTCGGGACGGGCAAGAGAGATGGCTTTTTCCTGGGCTTCCAGAACGGTCTCGTAAAGCTTTCGATGGATTGGTTTGACCGATCCCTTGAACAGGGTTCGAGTCATGTCGGCAAAGTACCGGGTAGATTCGTGATGGGGAAAAATGTCGAATACGATTGGCAGGTGAGCCGGAAGTGGACCTTCCCCCTCCATATGGGGATCGCAGGCCTGTTCCCCGCCGGCAACGATGGTATGTTCCCCGAGAAGATTTTTCCCGATCAGTTCTTTTTTCAGAATCGACTTGACCGTTTCCGATGTCAGGACCGTTCCCCCATAATGGATCAATCCGTCCCGGATATTCGATTCTTTGAGGATGCGTACGATTTCCCGGAGAGATTCCTCGACCCCGATTTGAACGGTTCGAATCTGTCGGGCTTCGTCACGGGACTTGAAGGCTCTTTCGGGAAAAAAAGGACCCGCGCTGGCGGTTACGTTGAATCCGTTTTTGCGAAGACCGTCCGCATATCCCAGGGGGAAGTCGAAAGGAACCTGGATATCCAGGATTTTTTTCTCTTCCAGAAAAGCCGAGACGATGTTTATAGCGGACGGAGACTTGCCGGATGCGGAGAGTTTTTTCTCCCAGTCCCGGGTCGGAAGAACCTGGCTGGCGATCGATTCCTTTCGGGCCCGGTCGATTTCGAGATCGTTGACGAGAATGATCCGTTCAGACTGGATCTCGAGATAGATGTACGGATCAGGGGTGAGAAACCTTGTCCTGTAATAAAGGTCAGGGCTCGCCTCACCGGCCGCGATGATCAGACGCGCTCCGGAATCTTCCTGTTTGTTCATCAGGCTTCCCTGTCTGTTCGCCAGGACACGAGGATGCCCTCCGACAAGGGAAGCAGAGACGAAAGGAAGCGCGGATCGTTGAACATACGATGGTTGTACATTTCAACGGCCGAAACCGTCAGATTCTTGGATTGGGAAGTGCCGACACCGGCCGGCAGGTTCCCGAGAGAGAAGACGATTCCTCCGGGGGAAACCTTGGCCGGAAGGATGTCGAGCCAGCTTGACAGCTTCGAACGCTCTTGCTGGAGATCAAGGACGACAAGATCGTAGGTTCCTTCAGCCTTCGCAATGTGGGTCGGACCATCGGCAATCTCGATTCGGGCCCTGGACTGGAGTCCGGCTCTCTTGAGGTAGTTTGAGATGAGCCGCAGATTTTCGTCGGCGATCGTGCCAATCGTATACTGGCTCTCCTGGGGAAGGACCTTTGTCAGCCACAGGGTCGAATAGCCATAGGCCCCGGTCCATTCATAGACGCGGACGGCTTTTTTCATCATCGCGAGAATGGCGAGAAGCATGCCGCCCTGTGGTCCAAGAAACGGACGGCCGTGATGGTTCGTCAGGTAGGCAATTTCTCGGATAAGGGGATCCTTGTCCGGAATCAGATCCAGCAGGTACTGTTCTTGTGGGTTCAAGGCGTTGGTATTCTTGGGGTCTTTTTCCATAAGTCTGGCATCTCTCCACGGCAACCCGGAAGGTGTTCCGGGCGGGTTTCATTCAGTCCGGCCATTCCGGCAGGACGAGGAATACAACTCCGGAATTTTCGGTCGGAGTTATGGACTTGTCTTGCACCAACAGGCTTTATTTGTCATCCTTATCAGGGTAATGTATCACGAAGGGGCATAGGTGTCTAATGCAGGGAAGTTAAAATATCCTTGCTTAAGTCTTTCCCGACATTCGGAATCCCTTTCGGTCGCGGAGGCGAATTTCCGCATATCATTTTGATTTTTCTGTTAATGAAGGAGTTTTGCAAATATGAAAAAAATGCCTCTCGATCTTTCTTCCCCCCTTCCGGACAAAGGCGGGGTATCCGTCGAAGTGGGTTCTCGCGCCGTCGCAGTGTTCAAGGTCGACGGGAAGGTTCATGCAATCGACAACACCTGTCCGCATCGCGGAGGACCGTTGTCCGAAGGTCCTTTGGACGGGACGGTCGTTCGCTGTCCCCTGCACATGTGGGCTTTCGACGTCACGACCGGAGCGAGCTCCAATCACCCGGGGGTGCAGGTCGGCTGCTACGAGGTTGTGGAAGAGGGCGGCCGCCATTACATTTCTTTACCGGACTGACCGTTTGGAAGGCATGCTATTCGCCGGACGCCTTTTTTCAGGGTCCGGCGCTTTGTTTTTTGCCGCCAAGCCTGTATGATGAAACCGGAGGGAAGGGGAAAATTGCTTTACGGGGGCCTTTTTTTGCTGCTGGGTCTGTTCGGGACGATCCATTCGATCCGGCTTCTGGGTCGGGGAGAACGGCGGGAGAAATGGCTGGCTTACCTCTTTTCTTCCGCACTGCTTTTCACCTGGGGTATCGTGGCCCTCACGCCCCTCCGCTTTTACGTTGTCCGGTGGTTGCACGATGCTTTGATAGGCTGACGTGATGGTTCGGACGACTAACGGGAATCAATTTCTCAGGAGGCGGATGGATGGGAAAAGAACCGAACGTTCTTGCAATCATTCTGGCCGGTGGAGAGGGGAAGAGACTCTACCCGCTTACTCTTGACAGGGTCAAGTCTGCCGTCCCTTTCGGGGGCGCTTACCGTATTATCGATTTTGTCCTGTCCAATTTCGTCAACTCCGGTTATTCACGTATCAAAGTCCTGACACAGTATAAATCCCATTCGCTCAACACACATCTTTCGCGGGGATGGCGGCTGTCCTCTCTGCTGGATCAATACGTGGACCCGGTCCCGGCCCAGATGCGAAGAGGTCCCCATTGGTTCCAGGGGACGGGGGATGCGGTCTATCAGAATCTGAACCTGATACTCGATGAAAATCCCGATCTGGTCTGCGTGTTTAGCGGGGATCACATTTTCAAGATGGATATCCACCAGATGGTCGAGGAACATCTGGAAACCGGATTGCCGGTTTCCGTCTCCGCGATTCCCGTCCCGCTGGAAGAAGCGTCGTCCTTCGGAGTGATCCGGATCGACAGGGAATGGCGGGCTTTGTCTTTTCAGGAAAAACCCCGGGATCCGCAGCCGATGCCGGAAGATTCATCGCGTTGCCTGGCAAGTATGGGAAACTATCTTTTCGACGCGCGTTTCCTGGTGGACGTGCTCTCTCGTGATGCGGAGAATCCGGATTCGTCCCACGATTTTGGCAAGGACATCCTTCCAGCGCTAGCACTGGAAAAGAAGATTCATGTCTATGATTTCAGCCAAAATACTTTCCCGGGAATGCAGGACACGGAGAAAGGTTACTGGAGGGATATCGGCCAGATCGATGCTTACTGGCAGTCGAACATGGATCTGGTGGCCGTCTCTCCCGTGTTCAACCTGTATAATCCGGAATGGGTGATCAGGACCTATCGGCCTCAGGTCCCTCCGGCCAAATTTGTATTTGCCGACGAGGCCAACCGCCGGGTCGGAATTGCAACGGATTCGATTGTCAGTGGAGGTTGCATCATCTCCGGAGGACACATCGACCGAACCGTCCTCTCCGCTGGCGTCCGGATCAACAGTTTTTCGAAGGTTTCCGAATCGATCCTGTTTCACGACGTGGACGTCGGCCGTTACGCCCGAATCCGTCGCGCCATTGTTGAAAAAGGTGTCCGGATCCCTCCCCAGACCGTCATCGGGTTCGACCCGGAAGAAGATGCCAAGCGCTTTCATGTTTCTCCCGGTGGCGTGGTTGTCGTCACGAAGGAGGACTTTTCGTCTGCCGGCAAGGAGACTGTTTGAGAGCGAAAGTCCTGTTTGTCTGGCATATGCACCAGCCCTTTTACTTCGATCCGGTGATGAAGGAAATGCCTTTGCCCTGGGTCCGCCTCCACGGGGTCCGCGGATATAATGATTTGCCTTATATGGTCGATCGTTTTCCGTTGGTGCGGACGACTGTCAACTTTGTCCCCTCTCTGATGGACCAGATGGAGATGTTGACTTCCGGGGATGTTCTCGATTCCTATCACCAACTGACTTTGAGAGAGGCCTCCGGACTCTCGCCCGAAGAAAAAGTCTTCTTGCTACGAAATTTTTTTTCGTGTCCTTTCGATTCGATGATCAAACCCTATCCCCGCTATGCCGCTCTTTGGGCACGCGTCTACGGACAGCCGGTCCACTCTCCGGATCAGTGGCAGAAAATGGCATCCGGCATGACAGCACAGGACTTTCTGGATCTGCAGGTGTGGTTCAATCTGACATGGTTCGGATACGCGGCGCGAAAGAATTATCCGGAAGTCGATGAGTGGATCCGGAAAGGATCGCGCTTTTCGGAAGAAGAGAAAAAGGAGATCCTCGGCCTTCAGATCCGGATCGTTTCCAGTCTGGTCCCCCTATACCGTCGTCTTCACGATGAGGGGCGCATTGAAATTTCAACGAGTCCTTATTTCCATCCTATCCTCCCTCTCCTGATCTCTTCGCGATTCGCCCGTCGACCCCGTCCCGATCTTTCCCTTCCGGACGAATTTGCATGGCCCGAAGATGCCCGGGATCAGTTAAGACGTGCTCTGGATCGGCAGGAATCCCTGTGGGGAAAACCGGTGGCCGGCGTCTGGCCGTCGGAGGGATCCGTCTGTCCCGAACTGGTCGAAATGGCTTCGTCGATGGGAGTCGGATGGATGGCTTCCGACGAGGATGTGCTGAAAAATTCCCGTTCATCGGAAAAATGGCGGGATCTTTCTCCCTACCACACGTATGTGATCGAATCTCTCCCCAAAAGTCCCCGGCTGATTTTCCGGGACCGGGGCCTGTCCGACCGGATCGGGTTTCTCTATGCCCGATACAATGGAACGGAAGCGGCTCTCGATCTGATCAGCAACATGGAGCGTGTCGAGCAAATTGCCAACAGAGGGGAACATCCTGCAGTGATCCCCATCATCCTCGACGGGGAAAATCCTTGGGAAAGCTATCCCGATGGAGGCTATCTTTTCCTGAATTCCCTTTTCGAAAGGCTCGAACATCACCCGCGCCTGCAGGCGGTGACGGTGACGGAGGCCGTTCAGGAAGTTCCCGCAAAGCCTCTGGCGGAGATCGGGTCCGGATCCTGGATCAATCATGATTTTAATATCTGGATAGGTCATCACGAAGACAACAAGGCATGGAACTATCTTGGAAAAACGCGACAGTTTCTGGAATTGGAGATCCGTTCGGGGCGGCATTCCGAAGAAACGATCGAAGCCGCCCTGCGTGAAATGTACGCAGCGGAAGGGAGCGACTGGTTCTGGTGGTTCGGAGAGGACTTTGAAACGGTTCAGTCGGCCGATTTCGACCGTCTTTTTCGTGTCCATCAACAGAATGTCTATCGTTTCCTGGGAAAAGACGTTCCTCTTTATCTGAATGAGCCGGTCCAGATGGGGGGACCGGACGTATCGGCCAATCAGCCGGTGGACTATGTCCAGCCGGTGGTTGACGGGCTCGTGACCCATTACTACGAATGGACCGGGGCTGGCGTATTTGATGCCGTGCGGACCCAGGGGTCGATGTTTCTTGGAGATCCCCTGATCCAGAAACTCTATTTCGGATTTGACAGCGAACGGTTCTATCTGCGCATCGACCTGGATCCGGGTCTTCTCGTCGCGGAAACGGAAGGGCATCTGGTGACTGTCCGTCTGCACAATCGCGAAGAGCTGGAGTGGCAGCTGCCTCTTCGAAGCGGCGCACTGGACGTTCCGGCGTCCGGACGGACGCCGGACACAAAGGTCTTGTGGGCGTGCAGGAAAGTTGGAGAACTCGCCCTGTACCTGAAGGATCTGGGCCTTTTGCCGGGAGAATGGTTTTATCTGACTGTAGAGCTGTCCAACGGTCAGTCGCTTCTCGATCAGTGCCCACGCGGAAGGGCCCTTCCCGTCCGGGTTCCGGACGAACGCTTTGCACAGTCTGTCTGGAGGGTATGATTGAATGGGAGCATCTGGCGTCGACAGTCGAGCAACCCTGGTCATGGTTCTTCACCATCATCAGCCGGTCGGTAATTTTCCCGAAGTCTTCCGGGAGACTTACGACAGGTGCTACCGTCCGACGCTTGAGCTTCTGGATGATTTCCCCGGCATTCACGCATCGATCCATTTGACGGGACCGCTCCTTGTGTGGATGGAAGAGAACGCGCCGGATTATATTGACCGACTCGTCCGTCTTTCGGGCCGGGGACAAATCGAAGTGATCGGAGGGGGTTTTTACGAACCGATTCTCGCCATGCTTCCGACCCGCGATGCCCGGATGCAGGTCGAGCGGATGAACGGGTGGATGAAAGATCGACTGGGTTTGACGACACCGGGATTCTGGCTCGCGGAAAGGGTATGGCAAACCGATTTGCCTGCGCGTCTTGCGGGAACGGGACTGGGGTATGCGCCGCTTGATGATCATCATTTTCTTCTGGCGGGCATTCCGGCGGAAGATCTCCACGGATATTTCCGGGCCGGGTGGCTGGACCGTCATCTGGATTTGTTCCCGATATCCCGGGATCTCCGCTACCTCATTCCGTTCCAGCTTCCTGAAGCGCTGCTTGACTACATGGACCGGAACGGGCGAGGAGGGCGCGTTCTGACATATGCCGACGATGCCGAAAAATTTGGCGTCTGGCCGGAAACCTATCATTGGGTCTGGGAGGAAGGCTACCTTCGCTCCTTGTTCGAGCAGATGACCCGTCAGGCAAATTGGCTTCGGGTGGCTTCGATGGGCGAAATCGTGAAGGAAAGGAAGCCATCCGGCCGGGTGGTGCTTCCCAATGCATCCTATGAAGAAATGATGGAATGGGCTCTTCCGGCCAGAATGGGTCTTCATTTCAAGACTGTCCGTAAAGATCTGGAGCAGAGAGGAATCCTGTCTTCGGTTCAGCCCTTTTTGCGCGGGGGGATTTTCGAGAATTTTCTGGTGAAGTATCCGGATGTCGCAAGGTTGTACGGACGGATGCTTCTCGTCAGCGAAATGGTGAAAGGGGACGGACATCCCGAAGCCTTTGAAGCCTTGATGCGAGCCCAGGGGAACGACGTTTTCTGGCATGGTCTTTTTGGTGGCATCTACCTGTCCAATCTGCGTCATGAAGCTTATTCGAACCTCTTGAAGGCGGAAGAGGTGCTGATCCGCAATGGACAGATCGTTCTGCCTCATGTCCTGAACGGGGACTTCGATCAGGACGGCAATGATGAATATTTGGTACTCCGGGAGAACTACACCCTCTGGATAGCGCCCGGGAAGGGGGGATGCCTGACGGAAATCGACGACAGGAGACATCTCTTCCATTTGACGAATACGATGACCCGCCAGTTCGAAACCTATCATGACCGGACCAGTCCGACGGAAGGGGCAGCCTCTTCCGGGGTCATTCCATCCATTCACGACATGCCGTCCGGAGCGCCCGACCCTTCAGAGATCCGATACGATCCGCGACCCAGGCGCGCCTTCGTCGACGCGGTCTACCCCGCGGACGTGACGGGGAACGATCTGGATCAGGTCCTTCGCTGTCAGAAAGATCTGTCGGACACTCTTTTCCGGTGCAATTCCAGTTCCCCGGACAACGTTCTTCTTGAGGCAGAAATCCGGCTCGAGGACGAAGAGTTGACCATTTCCAAGGAATACCGCCTTAATCCGGAATCGTTTTCCGTTCATTACCGGATCTCCGGAAATCTTCCTGGCGCGGAGAAATGGGCGGAAGGAAAAGTGTGGGCAACAGAGATTCCATTGACGATGCTTGCGGGGGAAGAGCATGGGCGCCGGCTGGTGCTTTTGGACCGCCCGGAGGAAGAGCTGCTCTGGCTGGAACCTTCGGACCGTGAATCTGTTACAGGTTTCGAAGGCTCCGATGACTGGTCCAAAACCCGTTTTTCCATCGGAAGCTCTTGTCCGTTCCGATTGGTCCTTCGTCCTGTGTATTCGGTTTCCCTTTCGGAAAAGGGCATTGAGAAAGTTTATCAGGGTACGATCTTTTTCCTTCTGCTCCCGCTTTTGGATCTTGCCCGGGAAGGATGGGTGGTCACGTTTTCGTTTGAACAGGAAGAGGAAAACAGGAGAATGCATTGATGCCGGAACTCAGGAAGGACCCTGTCATCGGGAGGTGGGTCATCATTGCGACAAGCCGTGGTTTGCGTCCGACCGACTTCTCTGTGGAGAAAATCGAATACCATTATCAGACTTGTCCCCTTTGCCCCGGACAGGAAGAGAAAACGCCTCCGGAAGTCCTTTCCTACCGTTTGCCCGGTACTCTCCCCAACACGACAGGATGGAACCTGCGCGTCGTTCCGAACAAGTTTCCCGCGTTGCAGGTCGAAGGAAACCTGGATCGCGAAGGCATCGGGCTCTACGACAGGATGAACGGTATCGGCGCGCATGAAGTCGTCATCGAAACTCCCGAACACCGCAAAATGATGGCCGAATTTTCAGAAAAGCAGATGGAAGATGTTTTGTGGGCCTATCGGGATCGGATTCTGGATCTGAAAAAAGACAGTCGTTTCCGCTATATCATGATTTTCAAAAATTATGGAGAAGCAGCGGGCGCCTCTCTCGAACACAGCCATAGCCAACTGATCGCCCTGCCGATTGTTCCGACGGTGGTTGTCGAAGAGATCGTGGGAGCCAAAAGTCATTTCGAGGAAAAAGAGAGATGTATTTTTTGTGACATCGTCCGGCAGGAGTTGGCCGACGGATCCCGGATCGTTTTTGAAAATCAGGAGTTTCTGGCGATTACGCCATTCGCGCCCAAATTTCCATTCGAAGTTTGGCTTCTTCCCAAAAAACATTCTGCGCGTTACGAGGAAGGACAGAAAGCCCAGTTCGAAGCTCTGGCCCGGATTTTTCTGGATGTTCTTCGACGGCTCAACAAGGCGCTCCAGAATCCTCCCTACAACTTTATTCTCCATACTTCTCCGCTTCAGGAAAAGGCGGATGACTACTACCACTGGCATTTTGAAATCATGCCGACACTGACGCGCGTGGCGGGATTCGAATGGGGGACGGGTTTCTATATCAATCCGACACCCCCCGAAGAGGCCGCCCGGTTTTTAAGGGAAATCGATCTGTCGGAGTGAGGATTCCGGCACGACAATCAGCAACAATGAAGAAGTAAGGGATATCCGTCCCGTTTTGCGGAAAGGAGTTCGAAGAACATGACTGAAACAAACAGTACGATGGAGAAGTTTCGGGAACATTATCGACTTGTTGCGGATTTTTCAGGAAACGAGTCCATCGTCACCGATTTGGAACGCTTTCGGTCCCGGTATCTGGAAAAGGCGATCCAGGATCTTCTGTTTTCGGAGGAAAGGTCCGTCCGGAAGGCATCGTTCGACCTGATACGATCGGCTTTCATGCAGTCCGGTGCCTGGTCGGAATCAATCGAACCCCTTTATCGGGCCATCGGGAGAGGGGAGGAACAGGGATTCACTGTTCCGGCGATCAATATCCGTGGGCTGACATACGAGACGGCCAGGGCCGTCTTTCGGGCGATTCGCTCGATCGATGCCGGGCCTGTGATCTTTGAACTGGCAAAATCCGAAATCGGATATACCGGACAGAGGCCGATGGAATATGCCGGGCTGATCATGGCAGCGGCTTTTCAGGAAAAAGTTCAGGGGCCGGTTTTTATTCAGGGAGATCATTACCAGGTCAATGCGCCCCGTTTTCGCGAAGCCCCGGAGAAAGAAATCGAGGACCTGAAATATCTGATTCAGGAATCTCTGGACGCGGGGTACCGCAACATCGATATTGACGCTTCGACGCTGGTTCGTCTCGAACCGGAAGACCTTCGGGAGCAGCAGAGGGAAAACGGTCGGGTCACGGCACAGTTGACGCACTTTATCCGTCAGATTTCCATGGGGGCCGGGAGGGAAAAGGACCATCCCGTTTCCGTGGGCGGAGAAATCGGAGAGGTCGGCAAGGAGAACTCCACACCGGCCGAACTGGAAGCGTTCATGGAAGTCTTCCGGGAGCATCTCGCCCGTCTGGGACCGAAGGAAGACGGCATTTCCAAGATCAGCGTTCAGACCGGGACATCCCATGGGGGTGTGCCCCTGGCGGATGGTTCGATCAAGAAAGTTGCCCTGGATTTTGCGGCTCTCGAAGCGTTGTCCCGCATGGCCCGGGACCGCTATCACATGGGAGGAGCCGTACAGCATGGAGCATCGACCTTGCCGGAAGAGATGTTCGATCGATTTCCGGGTGTGGGAACACTGGAAATTCATTTGGCAACGGGGTTCCAGAACCTTGTGCTGGATCATCCGTTGTTTCCGAAGGAGCTTTACCAAAGAGCTGTCGGATATCTGAAGGATGCGCATAAAAAAGAGTGGAAGGAGAACGAGACGGAAGAACAATTTGTTTACAAGAACCGAAAGAGAATTTTTGGTCCGTTCAAGAAAGACCTTTCCCTTCTTCCCGAAGAGACAATCAAAGGCATCATGGCGACGATGGAAGAGCGCTTTACCCTGATTTTTAAAAGACTGGGTCTTTCCGGTACGCGGTCTGTTGTCAACCGCCATTTTCCAGGAGGTGCATGATGTCGTCCAATTCTCGCCTGATATGGGTGTTGCACGCTCATCTCCCCTATGTGCGCCATCCGGAGCATCCCGTCTTTCTCGAGGAGAACTGGTTCTTCGAGGCCATGATCGAGACCTATCTGCCCTTGGTGATGGTGATGGATCGTCTTTCAGCGGAAAGGGTGCCCTGGAAGTTGACGATGACCTTGTCGCCCCCTCTTCTGTCCATGATGACCGACGACATGCTGCTCGGACGATTTTCGGAACGACTTCGGCTTTTGTGCGAACTGGCTGAAAAAGAAACAGAAAGGACACGAGGATCCCGGTGGGAAACGGTTGCGGGATTCTATCGGGAACGCCTGGAAAGCTTGCATCGCTACTGGGAGGAAAAACTGTTTCGCAATCTTCCGGGACGTTTCCGGACTCATATGCAGTCGGGAAATCTCGACGGCTTGACGTGCGGTGCGACACACGGCTTCCTTCCTCTTTTGTCGGTGGTACCGGAAACGGTCGAAGCGCAGGTTGCCGTTGGCGTCCAGACCTTTTCCCGTATCATGGGACAGCCTCCGGAGGGGATATGGGTTCCGGAATGCGCCTATTTCGACGGGCTCGATGCCGTTCTCGCCAGGCACAAGATCTCTTTTTTCTTCATGGAATCACATGGACTGATGTATGCGGATCCCACTCCTCCGTCCGGTGTGTATGCTCCGATGCGGACCCCTGCCGGGCTTTTCGCCTTTGCGCGGGATCCGGATTCCTCCAAACAGATATGGAGCCAGGAGGAAGGTTATCCGGGCGATTTCGACTACAGGGATTTTTACCGCGACATCGGGTATGACCTGCCCTACGACTACATACGTCCCTACCTTCATACCGACGGTCCACGGGGGATGACCGGATTCAAGTACCACCGGATTACCGGAAAAACAGAGGACAAGGCGCAGTACGAACCCGAAACGGCGAGGAGCCGGGCGTTCGCGCATGCCGGAGACTTCGTTCGAAGAAAAGAGTCTCAGGCCCGTCAGCTGTCTCCGTCCGGAGACTGGATTCCGTCGATCGTCTGTCCGTTTGATGCCGAGCTGTTCGGCCACTGGTGGTTCGAGGGCGTCGATTTTCTGGAAGGACTTTTTCGGGAAACGGCTCAGTCGTCTGTTGTGGAGTTCACCAACCCTTCGAGTCTTTTGAGAGAGAGTCATTGGGAGTCGGAAGGAAATCCCGAACCCTCCTCCTGGGGAGTCAACGGATATTATGAGGTGTGGCTCAACGGATCCAATGAGTGGATCTGGCCCCTGCTGACAGATGCGGGACGGGAAATGGTCCGGATCGCACGTCAGGAAAGGCATTCGGAAGGTCTCAGAAAAGATGTCCTGGACCAGATGGCCCGAGAACTGTTGCTGGCCCAGAGTTCGGACTGGCCGTTTCTCATGAAAACCGGGACGGCTGTTTCTTATGCGGTCCGGCGCGTGAAGGACCATCTTTTTCATTTCCGGGTTCTCCGGGAAATGGTGCTCAACAATTCACCAAAGCCCGAGGTGCTGGAGGAGATCCGGGGCAAGAGTCCCATTTTCCCGGATATTGATTTCCATGTTTTTATCAACTGATTTTAAATGACAATCAAGATGTCACGAACATATACTCTTGTCATGGAGGCGAGCCATGGCGAGAAAAGCAACTTTTTCCCATGCACAGTTTGATCAGGCCAATCCGTTCCGGAACAGCGCCAAAAATTTGGAAGAGTTGCAGAGGGCGCTCTCCGTGCTCCTGATGACAGAAGGCCGCATGGAAGCCGGAAGGCGTCTTCCCTCCTGGCCATCAGGAAGCGGACTTTTTATGAGCACCGTTTTCTCGATCAGGATCGGTCCTCCCGATCAACATGGGGTGGGCATCGGTATTGTCTCATGAGCCCGGAAGTCGGCGGATGTCAAGAGGAGTTTAATGGCTGGTTCCTGCCGATGATGCAAGTGGCTTTCAATCCGTGGAACGGAAATGGGTGCCGAATGGGTTCGGCCTCGTATCAGGTCCTGATGAAGTTTGCTTGCCTTCCTCCTCATTCCTTCAAAGTCTCGAAGACCATTTTAAGCCTGTTTTCGAGACCGATGGCTTGCCCTTTCGGTCGGTCCGCCTCGCTTTCACTCACCGTTGCGAGAGAATCCTTCCTTATCCGGAAAATGACTTCGATGGTTGGTTCAGGCCGGTTGGCTGTATTCTCGCTCCCGGGTCAAGAGGGTTCAGGGGGTTCAGGCCGTTTGTAGGCCAAACCACAACGGCCTTGTTGGCACCCCGTTCGGTTCGAATGTGGCGTGTTGTCGTCTTGCCGGAGTCACGGTATTTCCGGAGAAAGCGTCCTTGTCTTGGTGCGGTGAATCGAATGGCAGTTCAATTCGTAAAAATTTTTGGTGGCAGTCATGTTATCGGTTTAAGTCATGACCGTCACGCATGAAGTGAAGTTCTGGTTCTCGGAGTGGAGGCAATGATAGAACACGAAAGGCGAAACCTCTTTTCCTTCAAGCATGATTTTCAGATCAAACGAGGCCCCAAAACGAAATCGGATAGGTTTTTCTGAAACTCATTGAAGCGTTTTGCAAGAACTTCAGTGCATGTCATTTTTTTGACTATATTTGACGAAATTTTGTCTGTTGTGCGCTATGATACATATAAAAAAGTCTCATTTTATAGCTGGTATTTGGCTTGCGTATTATCTGGAGAAAGATTTTTTGATGACAGATGAAAGGCAAGCATTAAACACGGGGAGTCGGGTTTGACCAGAAAATTATTTTGGTTTGCAAGCATCATAGGAATACTTATTCTGGTTACAGTCTTCGAATCCCGCTATCGTAGTTCTCCAGCCCAAGCAAAAATAGAGTTGAAAAAACCACCGCTTTTTAATCAAAAACGTTTTCGTCTGTCTCATGTACGCAGAAGGAATCTTGAACGATGGGCTGTCATTCCCGGGATCGTTCATGCTTTTCGAAAATCCAAGATTTACGCGCACGTTCCGGGTTATCTGAAGTTTTTAAATGTGGACAAAGGGGACTTTGTCCATCGAGGTCAAGTTCTGGCCTATATTTTTGATCCGGAACTTTACCAGAGGTATCAGAAAGCATTGGCGGAAGCGCAGATAGCGAGGATTACCTTTGAACGTGAAAAAGAGGTTTGGGAAGCAGATCATCGGGTGATTTCCCTGGAAAATGTTCAGCGATCAGAAGCCATTTTTCGAGAAAAAGAAGCCTTGGCAAATTATGATCATGAGCTTGTCCGGTACAAGACGATTGTGGCCCCTTTTGATGGAGTCATTACGCATCGTTACATTGATCCCTGGAATCTCATATCGAGTGGGACGGGAACGACCGTTGATGCTCTTCCTATTGTCAAGGAGTCTTATGTTGATACCATGCGCCTTTATGTCGGGATTCCCGAAAGCGAAGTCCGTTATGTCAAGAGAGGATTGAGGGTTTGGTTGGAAGCCCAGGGGTTGAAGGGCAGAAAGTTTTATGCGCGGGTGACACGTTATGATTATGCACTTGATCATGAGACCCGAACGATGCGGACGGAGGTTGATATTCTGAATCCGGATCACGCGTTGATGCCAAGGATGTATGTGTGGGCACATATTCTCCTCAAGACCTATAAAAATGCGCTATCTGTTCCTAAAATGGCTATTTTGGAAGGAAGGCATGGAGACTATGCCTTTGTCATCCGGAACGGGAAGGTAAAAAAAGTTCCCGTTGTCATCGGTGATGAAAATGGAGGGTATGTCCAGATCCTTCAGGGATTGGTGGAAAATGAGCCTATTCTCGTGAAGCTTTATGCAACTATCTATTAGAGAGACGGGTGAGGGGCCAAGCATGTCATGACAATAAAATGCCCAGGTAAAAATATTTTATTGTCATGACAAACTTGGTTGCAGGAATAGACTGGACTATCTGGTAATTTGACGCTATCGGCAACAGGTAGGTCGTAAACGAGGAAAGGAAGACAACGGATGTTTCTTGTCCGCTTTTCGTTAAAGAGCCCATACACGATAATCGCATTTGCTCTCGCCATCGTTCTTCTCGGGAGTCAAAGCCTGTCTTCGATGAACGTTTCCATTTTTCCCCAGATCCCGGATCCGGATGTGGAAGTGTTAACCGTTTTTCCGGGACTTAGTCCCTATGAAGTGGAAACGGAAATCACGGAACAGATGGAGCGGATCATTCTCCAGGCTCCCTATATCCGGAGCATCAAGTCGAACAGTGTGACAGGAATCAGCATGATCAATGTTCGTTACAGATCATCCTATTCCCTCGCTGCAGGTGTTTCCATGACGGTTTCCATGGTGTATTCCTCCCTGAAATACCTTCCTCCCGGCGTTTTTCCGCCGATTATCATCCCTTTCGGCGTGTCGGCTATACCGATCGCCGATATCGTTCTGGAAAGCAAGGAGCTTTCCCAGATGCAGTTGTACGATATCGGTTATTACAATGTACGCTCCCAGATGGGAACTGTTCCCGGGGCTGCAGCCCCGCCGGTTTTCGGCGGCATGTCTCGCCAGATTCAGGTGTATACGAATAATACAGCTCTTTTGGCTCGTGGGCTTTCGATCTGGGACATTGCTCAAACGCTGAATCGTCAGAATATTATTTGGCCGGCCGGAGTCACGACCTACGGGACGCAGAATTATGATGTTTTTGTCAACGCCCTCTTGGGTGGACCAAAATCCATCAATAATGTTCCGATCAAATTTGATCATGGGCAACCAGTTTATATCAAGGATGTAGGCGAAGCGAAAGATTCTTATAGACTCCAGTTCAATCCGGTGAGGGTGGATGGAAGAAAATCGGTTTATTTTCCCCTTCTCAAACAGAGTGGAGCCAATACCATCAAGGTTGTGGAGGCGACCAGGAAAGCTCTGAAATCCTTTTATGGTCTTCCCAAAAGTCTTCACATGTCCGTTATTTTTGACCAGTCCGTCTATATCAAGGATTCTGTCGCCTCTCTTGAAAGAGAAGGAATAGTTGGAATCATTCTGACCGCCTTTATGATATTGGTCTTCCTTGGAAATGTCCGCGCAACAGCCATCATTTTTACTTCCATCCCCTTGTCGCTTTTGACGGGAATCACCCTTCTCCATATGACAGGTCAAACGATCAATATCATGACGTTGGGGGGATTGGCTCTTGCTATCGGACGTCTGGTGGACGACTCCATTGTTGTATTGGAAAATACGAACCGTCATATCGAAATGGGCGAGGATCTTTATTCGGCTTCGCTTGAAGGGGCCGGAGAAGTTGCCATGCCTGTTCTGGCCTCGACGATTGCAACGATGATCGTTTTTTCCCCTGTGCTCTTTCTTGTGGGAAAAGGCAAATTTTTGTTCACACCCCTTGCGGCTGCGGTCGCGTTTTCCATGATGGCTTCCTATCTTGTATCTATGACGCTTGTCCCCGTTCTTTCTCGCTGGTTCATGAGGCCGGAATCCTATTATGATTCCCATGACAGCGCGTTGAGGAGAGGTTTTAAAAAGTTTGACGCCGCATTTGACAAGTTCAGAAATGGTTATCGGGAGGTTCTGACCCAAGCTCTCAAGAAGCAAAAAACATTTTCTGTCATGCTGGCATTTGCGTTTGTGGCTGCCTTATTTCTGGCAAGTCAAGTGGGATCTGAGTATTTCCCTTCCGATGATACAGGTTCTTTCATCATATCGGTCCGACTTCCTGTTGGAGCAAGGGTCGAGTGGACCGACGCCTATATGGCCAAACTCGACGGAGCGATTCGTCGTGTCATTCCGCAAAAGGATATCGTTCATATCGTGGCGAATGAGGGGATACGGATTGGTTGGGCAGCTATGTATACCACTAACCTCTGGACCCATATGTCATTTGTCCTGGTCCAGTTGGTCCCTTCCACAAAAAGGCATCATTCGGTATGGGATTATGAGACCAGGTTGCGGTCTTATTTGAAAGAACATTTTCCCAATATCGAATTTGATTTTGAATCGGCATCGATTATTACTCAGGTCCTGTCCGGGTCCGGAGAAGCGCCGATCGATCTTCAGATTCTCGGTCCAAGTTATAGGGTGCTTGGGAAAATATCCAAAGATATTCGGGACAGGATTAAGCAGATTCCTGGAACCCAAGATGTTCGGGTCAAGCAGAATTTTCATTACCCGGGATTAATGGTCAATGTGGACAGAAATAAAGCCGGTTTTCTGGGGCTATCCGAAACAGATGTGGAACGTCAGGTCATTACAAGCTTGGTCACAGATATGGCTATCGGTGAAAATTTCTGGGTCGATCCGAAATCGGGAAACCCATACTTTCTCACAGCCCAATATCCGGAAGACCGCTGGTCCGATCTGGATTCTCTGAACAACATTCTGATCCGTCCATTGGGGAGTGCGGATGTCACTGCCCCGGGTTCAACGGCTCCTCCTGTGTATTTGCGGGATGTGGCAGATATCAAGAGAATTACCTTTCCCCCAGCCATTTTCCATTATAACGTGGAGCGCGTGGTGGATGTCCTTGTGAATTTTCAGCACAAGAGAGGGGTTTCGATGGGGGAAATCGGCAAAAACATCGAGGACATCCTTAAAAAATACCCTTTCCCGGATGGATATTCCTGGCATGAAACAGGAATGTTGGCCAGTATGAAACGATCCTTCGGGTCGATGGGTATCGCTGTCCTTCTCGCGATGGCCCTGGTCTACCTGGCATTAGTTGCTCAATTTCAGTCTTTTCTTGACCCGTTCATCATCATGTTGTCCGTTCCGTTCGGATTAATAGGTGTGATTCTGATGCTTTACATCACAGGTTCGGGATTCAATGTGGAATCGATGATTGGTGTCATCATGGATATCGGGATAGGTGTTTCGAACTCGGTCCTTCTTGTCGAATTTGCAATTCGACTAAGGGAAAAAGGTGCGCCTCTTGTCCGGTCGGTCGTTGAAGCAGGTTCAACCCGGTTGAGACCGATTTTAATGACGGCTGTCGGAACTGTACTTGCTATGATTCCGACGGCCGTCGGGATGGGTGAGGGTTCCGGACCAGAGGAACCCCTCGCCCGAGCCGTTATCGGAGGGCTGATTGTCATGACGATATTGACGCTTTTTCAGGTCCCGATCCTTTTTGTCCTGTTCCACCGGTTGGAAGATCGTTGGAAAAGCAGGCAGTCCTGATGAAAATTTTTATGCATGAGCAATGACTGTCAAACAAATGGAAGATTGATTGTCTTTGCTGTCCGTCCATCCGGCAAAAGGAGTTCGGTATCGTTGTCCAAGACGCTTTTTTTCAGATAGCCCAAGCCGATAACGGACTCGAGAATATCCGAATAGGCTGTTCGGGTCAGGATACCGGCCTCGTTTCCGTCCTTCGGATTGAGGAGAGTTTGGGGAAAGGTTTCTGGAGAAGAAGATGGTGAGCTGATGAGGAAACCGGAAAGAAGTCGATTGATATGTCCCTGGAACTTCAGTCGGGTGACAGGTTCCTGGCCTACATAGCATCCCTTGTTGTAGGAGATCCCTGCGGTATCAAGACCAGCTTCTGCAGGGAAGTAAGCCGTATTCAACTCAGTGGGAAAAAGAGGTATTCCTTTTTCCGTAAGGTAGGTCATGTAGGTATCTTCATCCATGATCACCCCTTCTCTTTCTTGGACGGAGTCTTCGAGACTTTTACGGATTCTGGAAAAGTCTTGATTGGGTATGAACAGATCTGCTTGCAGCCCGACATTCAGGTCGAGCTGGAAGGAAATTGGATGGATGAGGACATATCCGCCATCTCTCAGCCTTCGGAAGGAGGAACCCGAAAAATCATGATCAAATAGAGAGAGGAGTGCAGAAATTGTATCAGGTCCTACAAGACGAAGCTCACTGAAGGTATCTGACAAATCAACGATTTTGGCTTTCGTTCGGAAAAAAAGATATTGCTGGAGATGGGAAATAAAATCTTTTTGAGTTCCAGAGGGTGGAAAGAGAGCAATTTTATCGTTACAGGTGCCGCACCACGCATCAAACAAAATTCGAGCTTTGGGATTCAGGAAAAAACTATAAGACAAGCTCCAGTCTTCTTGTTTCAGGAGGTCCTGACTCATAATTCCTTGAAGAAAAGTTTTTCTGTCTTCCCCTTCGATAAAAATGCAGGGTCGAGAGATGGTCGGGCAAAAAAGTCCAAGTTTTTTGTGGGCGAGAAGAGTCTTGGATTTTGATGATGTTTTCATGTGAATCTCCTTGGCGCGGGATTATCCCGTTCTTTATAAATTGATGGGAAAAATGAATCATTTTCTAATAATAAGTTGGAGCAAAATTAATCCCGATCTTTCATGATAAGAATCCATTTTTCTTTGTGTCAATGATAATAGGGAAATGTCATGAGAATATTGGTCATTGATGATGATGAGAGCTTGCTGGATGTTTTGACTTCGGCTCTTGAAAAAGACGGGCATGAGGTTCGTTCGGTGTTTGAACCGGAAATGGGTTTTGTATGCCTGAAAAATGCGGACTGGGATGTCGTGCTTTTAGATATGAGACTTAAGACAGAAGATGGATTCGAAGTTCTTCGAAAAATCCGTTCTGCCAGACCCGATATGATCATTCTCATGATGACGGCTTTTGGGAAAATCGAGCAAGCGGTAGAAGCCATGAAGCTGGGGGCGTTCGATTTTCTGGAAAAGCCGTTTTCTTTATCCTTCCTCCGAATCAAATTGGAGAAAATTCAGTCTCATTTGTCTCTCAAAACGCAAAATGGAATTTTACGTGAGGAACTTGAAAGTAAAAAATGGACTTTAGTTGGTCATCATACTCGCATCCAGGAAGTTCGGGAACAGATCACCCGTTATTCCAAAGTCGATTCGCCCGTGTTGATTTTGGGAGAATCCGGGACTGGAAAAGAAATTGCCGCCAGAATGATCGTTAATCAATCATCACGACGGTACGAACCCTTTATAGTAGTGAACTGCGGTGCGATCCCCATGGATTTGATGGAATCCATGTTTTTTGGACATGAGAAGGGTTCTTTTACAGGGGCGCATGCGTTACAGAAAGGAAAATTCGAACTGGCAAGGGGTGGGACGATTTTTCTTGACGAAATCGGTGAACTCCCATGGGCTTTGCAAGCAAAACTTTTGCGTATCATCGAGACGGGTGAATTTGAACGAATTGGCGGGAAGCAGACTCTAAAGACGGATGCCCGTATTATTTCTGCGACAAACAGGAATTTGGAGAATCTTGTCAAGAAAGATGTTTTTCGGCTGGACCTCTATTACCGATTGAATGTTTTGGTTCTGGAAATGCCTTCCTTGTGTGAGCGTCTGGAGGATTTGCCGTACCTTGTAGAATATTTACTCAAGGAATTGTCTGTAGACTTGCATCGAAAACTTATTGCAGACAAGTCCTTGATTCCGGCTCTCCAGAGAGCCGAATGGCCTGGAAATATCCGTGAACTTAAAAATGTGCTGGAGAGACTTGCAGTTATATCTGAAGACGGAGTTATTCGAGAAAAGGACTTTGCCCAAGTCCTATGGAAAAAACCGCCCTTTGAAAACTCGGGAAAAATCTGGGAGGTAAGTTTTAAAAAGGAAATTCAAGAAAGAGAAAAGGAAATGATCCTTGTAGCTCTCGAAAAGGCGGAGGGAAATCATACTTTGGCCGCCCATTATTTGGGAATGAAACGCACCACTTTCCAATATCGTTTGAAGAAGATGAAAATTGGATAAATTATGTTTAAAGGAAAGGAGCCAAGGTGTCGGAAGAGAGAAAGTCTTCGGGAGATGCTTCTTCAGAGGATAATGTTTCTGAAGAAATGCGTCATGAGATCAATCTTCAGGACATTCCGGACAACCACAAGATTCAGAAATGGGCGGGGGTGATACTTTTTCTTTTGATCATAGGACCTTTCTCCATTTTCGTGCTGAACAAGATTTTCCCGGCCCATCCCCCCAAGTTCCCCCCCCAGATCGTACAGGTGATTCGGGTACGCTCCCGTCAGATGTATCACAAGGTGACGATCCCTGCCGGTATCCGATCTTTCCGGGAAACAGTTATCTATGCTCATGTTCCCGGGTATCTGAAGGTATTGAATGTGGATAAGGGAGATTATGTTCACAAAGGTCAAATTCTGGCTTATATCCAGGATCCTGAACTGCGCCATTCACTAGAGGAAAAGAAAGCCCGAGTGCGTATCAATTATCTTACCTATAAACGGATCAAAAAAGTATGGCTGACTCATCCGTCTCTGATTTCAAAACAGCGCGTCCAGGAAAAACTTGCGGCTTATATCTCGGCAGTTTCCAATATGCGTCGCTACGAAGCCCTTGTTGACTATAAAACAATCCGGGCCCCGTTCGATGGGATGATCACCCACCGTTTTATCGATCAGGGAAAACTCATTTCTCAGGGGACCGATCAGACAAAATCGATTCAGCCCATTGTGACGTTAGAGCAAGTGACGACTCTTCGTGCCTATGTTTGGGTGCCGGCAGATATTGCTCCACAAATCCGGAGAGGTCAGAAAGTCATTGCCAAGTTTTCGGGTTTGCCGGGAATGTTATTTGATGGGCGTGTGACGCGTTATGACAATGAAGAAAATCTCCGTACGAGAACAATGAGATCAGAAGTGGATATCGAAAATCCGAAGTTCATCATACATCCGGGAATGTATGGCCAGTTCACTTTCTATCTGTCAAAGATAAACCGGGCGATTCTCATTCCAGGAATGGCTATTCGAAAAGAAAAAGACAAGGGGTATTCAGTAGCAGTGGTACGGGATGGAAAAATTCATCTTCAGCCAGTTGAAATCGGCATCGATAATGGAAACTGGGTGCAAATAAAATCCGGTCTCTTATCTGGGGACAAAGTGGTGATGATGGGAAAATGGCATGTAGATGAAGGCCAAAAGGTCAATGCCATAGCTTATAAAGCGGTTCCGTTCCGTCCGGCGAGACAGTTATGATGCTGGTGAAGTTTATTCTTTCTCATCTTTCAGTTCGGAATGGTTCTTGAAGAGGAAGGTGGTTTGAAAATGAGTCTTTGCAGAACCTGGTGTGTGATTTCTGTTTTAGTATTGGGTTTTTTGGGGGTTGCATCTGCGGCCAGCTCGTCCCAGCAAAAGAATCTGGATCGACCTCCAGCCATACTGAATTTGGATACCGCCATTTCTTTCGGGTTAACACATCACCCCAGGATCTTCATGTTTCAGCACCAGGTGAAAAAGGCTCAGGCGGCGGTCCAGATTGCAAACGCCCATTTCCTTCCCAATATCGGGGCCGGCGGATTGTTCGGCGTGGGGGAGCCGGGAGTTGGCAATCGCCCCTTTAACAATGCCTATGCCTATTCCGGCTTTTTGCCGGTGAATTACGGCCTTCTCGGTCCATACGGACACAATGCGAACCTTTCGATGGCCCAGACGGCAATGGCCTCTTTGGGTGTTACCCAGCTTCTTTACGACTTCGGAAGATACGAGCATTTGACCAAGTCCCGGAAGGAGATGACGAAAGCCTCCACCGACAATCTCCTGACTCGTGACGCCTGGGTTATCCTGCAGATCAAGGAAGCCTATTATCATGTGAGCCTGGATCGCAAACTGATCGAAGTTTACCAAAAGAATCTCGAACAACGACAAATGGTGCGCGACCTGACGCGATCGCTCTACAGGGCAAACTACAAATCCCGACTGGACTACGATCTGGCTGTCGTGGATCTCGAGAAGTCCCAGGCACTTCTTGTCAACGAACAAAACGATCTCAAAACCCAGATAGCCCGTCTGAACGAAGCCATGGGTCTGGGGAAAAAAAGCCGGAACGATTATCAGCTGAAAGACAAGGCTCCCGAAACTCTTGTCCCCGTGCCGTTGGAAGAATTGATCAGTACCGGAATTCACAAGCGCCCGGAACTCTTGTCCACCGCCCATCGCTTCCATGCGGGAGTTGAACAGACGGCAGCCGAAAAGGCGAAACATTATCCTTATATTTCCGCTTTCGGAAATTATGGATATTTAGGGAATATGGTCAACGGACTCAGTTATTCTCCCGGTTTATGGACGGGTGGAGCGATGATCAATGTTCCTCTTTACACAGGAGGAATGATTCGCGGAATGGTGGCTCGGGCCAGGGAAGCCACCCTGACATCCCAATATCACGAACAGGACTGGAGAATACGGATCCGTCTCCAGGTGACGCAAGCTTATGATCGTGTCCGTGCGGACGCGGCGGACATTGTGGCGTACACGAAGGCTGTCAAGGAAGCCAAGTTGGCGTTGTTGCTGGCCAACAAGAAGTATGAAGCCAACCTGATCTCGATCGTGGCGCTGACGTTGGCCGAAGTCTATCTTCTGGACGCCGAGGCCAGTCTGGCGATTTCCGTCTACCACATGGGGGTGGATCAGGCCGCGCTCCGGTTTTCGACGGGAATCGATTACCCGGAGTTTGTCACTATGACGGGACAAGTTCGGGATGCCCCCGTAAAAACGTCTCTCGATCGCCAGATACCGCAATAATCGACTCTGGGCCAACGACAAACCCGGAGGATTTAAGTCCGGAGGAAAGACCGATCGCGTGAGTGCGGTCGAGTCCGGATTCGCGAAAGAGATACTCCAGGGACTGCGGTTATATTTTTAGTGGGAGAGGCGGCCGGTCTTTTTTGAAGGGAATCGTTGACGCCCGATTCGTCGGATGATAGGTTCAAGTTTTATGAGTTCTGGGTCGTCCGGAATATTCAAGTCAAAAGTCTTAAGGAGGCGTTCGGGTGGAGAAGGTTGTCATACTGGGGTCGGGCCCTGCCGGATTGACGGCGGCGTTATATACCGCGCGGGCATTTCTTTCGCCGTTGCTTGTTGAAGGCCCCCAGTCGGGCGGACAGTTGACGACAACGACGGATGTCGACAATTTCCCGGGATTTCCGAAGGGGGTGACCGGTCCGGAATTGATCGAATCCATGCGCGAACAGGTTTTGCGTTTCGGCACCCGGTTCGATACACGGGTCGTTGAAAAGGTGACTCGCGAGAAGGACGTGATCCGGATTGTCTGTGATGACGAAAAGGTGCTGGAGACACAGACTCTGATTGTTGCGAGTGGCGCCTCGGCCAAGTATCTCGGGCTTCCGTCTGAAAAGGCCTTGATGGGGCAGGGGGTTTCTGCCTGTGCCACGTGTGACGGATTTTTTTTCAAGGATAAGGAAATTGTGGTGGTCGGAGGAGGGGACACGGCGATCGAAGAAGCCCTTTTTCTGACGCGATTTGGTACCAAGGTGACGATCGTTCACCGGAGAGATTCTCTTCGTGCTTCCAAAATCATGCAGGAACGAGCCAGGAACAACAAGAAGATTGCATTCGTATGGAACAAGGAAGTGGTCGAAGTCCGGGACGTGTCGGCAGGAAGGGTGACGGGAATCCTTCTGCAGGATGTGGTGGACGGTTCCAGAAGTGAATACCCGTGCCAGGGATTTTTCCTGGGGATAGGGCATACTCCCAACAGCAGTTTTCTGGAGGGGGTCGTCGAACGGGATCCCAACGGATATATCAAGACATTCGGAGGCAGCCGCACTTCAACGCCGGGAATATTTGCCGCCGGCGACGTTCAGGATCCGGTTTATCGTCAGGCGGTGACCGCTGCCGGAAGTGGTTGCATGGCGGCGATAGACGCTGAAAGATACCTGGAATCCCTTGCCGGACATTCATGAAATCGCGTGTGGCGGCAACACTTTTCGGGATCATTGTTCTGGGAGGTCTGGTCTATTTCTTTGGAGACCTGATCGCAAACAACGCCAGTTTCTTCAGTCCACCTGGACCCTGGAGTCGCATGAGCGTCTACCTGACGATGCATTCCGCCTGGACCGGCTCCGGCTACCCCCTGCCGGAGGTGAGTGCAAAGGAGTATATGGGAGAACCGTCCCGTGTACGGGAAGACATCTTGGCCGGGATCAAACATTTTGAGACCTGGTCGGTTCAATCGGACAGCGGTCCCCTCAAGGGCAGGGTGGAAACACTTCGTATCCGTGTTCCGGGAAATTTCTGGCGTTCACCGGAACGATTGACGTTGACAATGGTGCCGGACAAATTCGGAATACTTGTCAGGGCGAAGGCAGATTCCGATTCTTCGCACGCCGACTTTGGTGCGACGCGAAATACGATTCTCCGATTGTACCATGCGATAGAGAACCAGATCGCCATTCATCCACCTGCCTGATCGAAAGGATCTGTGATGGTTTTTGATATAAGGACCTTTTTGTTGTACCTGCTCGGACTCTTTCCGGCGGTCCTTTTTCCGTCCGTTTCGTTCTCTGCAGAACCCTTATTGGCCAAGGACAACTATCAGACTCTGAAAATACCAATATCCGAATACGGTTTCAGGGGGATTGGAAAAGACGGCAGAGGACAGATCTATCTCACATCCCTTTTGAAAAATGGTATTTATGTCATTCCTCCCTCCTGTGTCAAACAGGAATGTGCGACCTTTCTTCATCTGAAAATACCTTTGTCGGACCCCGGGCAGGTAATTGGATTGCCTCGCGGTGGTGCCTTTGTGCTCCTCCGTCTGGCGGATCGGGTCATCTTTGTTCCTTCTGGTTGCTATGCGTCCGGTTGCCTCAGGACAATCGTTCTTCCGCGCAGTCCGTCGTATCCGTCTTCCGGAACGGTCGAGCCCCTTACGCACACCGTTTGGATCACCGAACAGCTGGCGGATCAGATTTCGATGATCCCCGCCGGATGCTTCGGGAGATCCTGCATGAAATCGATCGACCTTCCGTCCAGAGGCGCTGCCCCTTCCGGTGTGACGGTCGACCCCGGAAAGGGCCTGTGGGTCACGGAAAAAAACAGAGACCGCTTGGCTTTTATCCCCAAAGGATGTATTGCGACAACTTGTATTCGGGAGGTTCCGATCCCGTTGCATTCCGAAAACGAAAAACTCCGTCCTTTCTCTCCGGTTTTTATCGGAGGTGACAAGGTGGCCTTTTTGCTAAAGGGCGGACGGATCGTGTCGGTCATGAAGACGGGAACGACAGGGATTTCGTTCGTTTTTCTGAACATGGAAAAAGGAATCGGCCGTGCGGTTTCGATTGCGGTGAATCATAAGGGAGAACTCATTCTTCTGGCAAAAGGAACACTTTTGCATGTGGGAAAAATCCGGCTATCGGAGAATTGTCTCCGGGGTGACGGGACCTCGGTTTCAGCCTGTACGGATTTGAAGATTCTTGCGCTTGACGGAGGAGGAAAGCCCTCCGGATTGGCGGAAGGGCGAAACGGAGAATACTGGATGACACTCCGGAATTCGGATCAGGTTGTCCTGTTTCATCTGGGAGCCGGACGTTGCTCCGGTTCGCGTCCAAAAATCTCTGTCAGCTGCTACCAGACGATCGCTTTTAGGCGAAGTGAAACGCTGTATCATAAAGAATACCATCAGGAAGTCTCCCACTAGACTCTCTACCGCCTGTCTTGCTGTTCTTCCCTGTCTTCCGGACGGAGGGTTTTGTCCGGAAGACCTTCCTTTGCGTGTCCAGTTTGTTACAAGAGCATCGTCTGATCATTGATGAGCCTTATTTTGACGGGTCTGATCCGTTTGACATACATTGGATATACAACAGTTTTATTTCAATTGCGAAAAAAGCTCTGTTCCATGGAGCCCATCGGATCATCTGCCGGTGGAAATCCTATTTCGTAAAGGGGGCATCGTGGCAAACCGGCTGAAAGAGGAAACAAGTCCCTACCTGAGACAGCATGCACATAACCCTGTGGACTGGTATCCATGGGGACCGGAGGCTTTTGAGAGGGCCCGTCAGGAAGAAAAGCCAGTACTTCTGTCGATCGGATATGCCGCATGTCACTGGTGTCATGTCATGGCGCATGAATCCTTCGAAAACCCTGCAGTCGCAGGGGTGATGAATGCGTTTTTCGTCAACATCAAGGTCGATCGGGAAGAGCGTCCGGACCTGGACCAGATTTATCAGATGGCGCATACGATGATTACCCGGCGGAACGGGGGGTGGCCATTGACGATGTTCTTGACCCCAACTCAAGTCCCCTTTGCCGGAGGAACGTATTTCCCGGCCCAACCACGGTTCGGTCTTCCCGGATTCGTACAGGTGCTCGAGCAGATTCGTGATTTCTACCGGGATCATCGGGAAGAACTTGGAAAAACAGATCACCCGATATTGCAATATCTCGGGCAAACCAACCCGGTTGCCAAGACGGGGGAAGTCGAACTGGACTTGTCGCCGTCTGATGCTCTCGTGAACAGTCTGAAATCCCGGTTTGATCCGGAATATGGTGGGTTCGGAGGGGCTCCGAAATTCCCGCACGCAATGGACCTTTCGTATCTTCTGCGCCGTTACCAGAGGCAGGAGGATTCCTCGGCGGTTCACATGGCGGCATTGACCCTGTCCCGAATGAAGGCCGGAGGAATATGGGATCATATAGGGGGTGGATTCGCCCGATATAGCGTGGACGATCGATGGTTGATCCCTCATTTCGAGAAAATGCTTTACGACAATGCTCTCCTTCTTGAATCATTGGCACTGGCGGCCAGGGTTTCCCAAAATTCTCTTTTTTCCAGGACCGCGGAAGAACTTGTCGAATGGTTATTCCGGGAGATGCGCTCGGCCGAAGGAGTTTTTTATTCTTCTCTGGATGCCGATTCTGAAGGAGAAGAAGGCCGTTTTTACGTGTTTCAGGTTGAGGAGGTCAGGCGCGTTCTTACCGATGGGGAGTTTCGTATAGCTTCCGAGTACTATGGGCTTTCCGGACCCCCAAATTTCGAGGGGCATGCCTGGCATCTTCACGAAGCACGTTCAATCGGTGATCTTTCAAGGAAGTTTGGTCTTGAAGAAGCCGAAATTGAAAGTCGGATAAAGTCTTCCCGGCAAAAACTGTTTGACTACCGGTCTTCACGGGTGAGACCTGGCTTGGACGACAAGATCCTTGCCTCATGGAACGCGTTGATGGCGAAAGCTCTTCTTTATGCAGGCCGTCTTTTCGGAAAAGACGAATGGGTCGCGGCCGGTCGGAAGGCCATTGATTTTATCGGCAGACGGATGTGGAAAAATGGGTCACTCATGGCTGTTTTTTCGGAAAAAGAGCATCCGCTTCCGGCGTATCTTGACGATTATGCCTTTCTTCTTTCGGCTGTCCTTGAGTCTCTGAGAGTTGATTTTCGTCCGGAAGACCTTGATTTTTCGACAAAAATCGCGGACATTCTTCTCGAGGAATTTCAAGACGAAGAGACCGGCGGTTTTTACTTTACAGGAAAACATCATGAAACTTTGATCCATCGTCCAAAAAACGGGCACGACGGAGCCCTTCCCTCGGGAAACGCTGTCGCGACCCAGGCTCTTCTTTGGCTGGGGAATCTGACAGGCCACCTTCCATACCATACGGCCGCGGATCGGAGTCTTCGACTCTATTTTTCCCAGATGAAAGAGCAACCTGCCGGTTACACGACGATGACTGCTGCCCTGGAAACGTATTCCGCTTCTCAGCCGGTGCTTCTTCTCTCGGGACCCCAGGCAAAGGACTGGAAAGGGAAAATCGAGCAGGAGATGGATCCGGAGTCTTTTGTGATCGATCTGACGGAAGCGATCCGACAGTCCATCCTCTTGCCGGAGGGGATGAGAAAACATTTTCCGGAAAATCGAACGACCGGATGGATTTGTCGGGGGACGGTCTGCTTGCCTCCTGTGGACACGTTTGAAAGTCTCCGGGCGGGGCTTGCTGCAAAAACCTCGTCTTATGGAGAGAATGTCTGAAATGGGAGACCGTATTTCTTTTGACTTTGGTCCGGAAGGAGGTTTGGAGCAATTTCTTCCCTCCCCCTTTTCGGGAACCGTTTTCCTGTTGCATGGGCTGGGAGCCGACTGTCAGGATCTGGCAGGGATTCTCCCGTATCTTGGGTTTTCCGGTAAAGACTCTCTCCGTTTTTTGCTTCCAAACGCCCCGGTTCGTCCGGTGAAAATCAATCAGGGAATGCGGATGAGAGCCTGGTATGACATCGTTTCCCCGCGTATTGAAAAGGATCCGGACTGGGATGGCATGAACCGTTCTGCAGATCAACTCCTGAAATGGGTTCGGTCCGAAGAAGAGAAGGGTGTTCCTCTGGAGAAGATTTTTCTCGCGGGGTTTTCCCAGGGAGGCCTTGTCTGTTTGCAGGCGGGCCTCAGAATCACCGGGAAATTGGGAGGAATTCTGGCGTTGTCGACATATGACCCCGACCCGGACTCTCTGAAAGAGCGCTGGATCGGAAAGAACGGTCAGAATCTCTTCATGGGTCACGGAACGGAGGATCCGGTCGTACCTTACGGTCTGGGGGAAAAAAGTTTTCATGGATTTTCCCGTCTGGGATGGAAGGGAGAATGGTTTTCCCATCCGGAAGGGCATACGTTGACACTGAAAGAGATTGAGGCAATTCATCGATGGATGGTCGATGCCGGTTCCTGATGATCTGTTTTTTCTTTTTGGAGTCCATCCTGGGTTTGTTTTCCGCGGAGGCCGCCTCCCAGAAAGACAACCCTGTTCCCAAGGGCATCATGGTCAAGCTTTTTGATCTTCATGGGCGGAAAGCTGTTTTCGTCATCAAAAACCATCCGCGGAGTCTCGTTGGTGTCCGTCTGGACGGGGTCAAACTTGTCGTGAGAAGCCTCGAAGGGAATTCGCCGATTCGGATTGTGATCGATCATTTGCCCCCGGGATGGCATCGTGTCACCTTTCGTTTTGCTCATCCGGATCAGTATGAATTTGGAGACGAAAAAGTCTTCCGAATCCGTGTATTGTCGAAAGAGTCTTCGGAGATGCCGGAAAACGGGGTTGATCGTATGGGGAAAAGACAGGGAACGGACAATTGAAACCGAACAGGATTTTATCTTATGGCGATCCGAGACTTTCGGTCAAGTCGACGGAGGTAACCCGGATCGACCAGAAAATGGTGGATCTCGTCCAGGGTATGTTTGAACTTCTTTACATAGTGCCGGGCATCGGGATTGCCGCACCACAGGTAGGATGCAACCAGCGATTTTTTGTTTTTGACATGAACCGTAGAGCCGATCCGGGGGGACGAACCCCTGTGACGGTTATAAACCCGGTCATTTCCGCAAAAGAAGGTTCCATGACCGGAGAAGAAGGATGTCTCAGCTTTCCGGGCATTTTTGTACCCGTCGAACGGGCCTTCCGTATCGAAGTCAAGGGTATCGATATGGACGGTAAGGAGTTGGTTCTGGAAGGAGAAGGACTTTTCGCCCGTCTGATTCAACATGAAATGGACCATCTGGAAGGGGTTCTGTTGTCCGAACGGATGACCCGTTGGGACAAGATTCGGCTCCGTAAGGAAATCCGGGCGATCGAAAAGGACGGGAGAAAGGGCAAGAATGTCTTTTGATCCAAGCCGATTTCGCGTGGCATTCATGGGAACCCCCCGGATTGCTGTCCCGTTCCTTGAAGGGCTGGTCCGGAGAGGATACCCTGTTGTCGGTGTTGTGACCCGTCCGGACAAACCGGCTGGCAGGGGATACAATCTGGCTCCTTCACCCGTCCGGACCGCGGCGGAAAATCACCGGATTCCCGTTTTGACTCCCGATTCCCTTAAAAAGGCGGAAGACTGGAAAACCTTGCGAGACTGGTCTCCCGATGTCATTGTTGTTGTAGCTTATGGTAAGATTCTTCCCAAAGGGATGCTCGATTTCCCCCGTTTCGGCTGTCTGAACGTCCATGCATCCCTTTTGCCGGAACTGCGCGGCGCCTCTCCGATCCAGTGGGCGATTCTGAAAGGCTTTCCCGTTACGGGAATGACATTGATGAAGATGGATGAAGGAATGGACACGGGACCGATTCTGGATCGTTGGTCGATACCGGTGGACCCGGGGGAAACGACAACTTCCCTGACAGAAAAAATGATGGAGCAAGGCCCACCGTTTCTTCTGGAAAAGCTCCAGGAGTATCTTTCAGGCGTTCTCCATCCGGTTTCTCAGACTGGCGAAGGATCGATGGCTCCGTTGATCCGCAAGGAGGTCGGAAAACTGGATTTCACATGGACCGCAGAAGGGGTCGACCGTCACGTACGGGCTATGAACCCTTGGCCCGGAACCTTTTGCGAATCGGTAGCTGGAACGCTCAAGATTCACTCCGGTTTCGTCTGGGACAGAGGGAACATGAGAGCCGGCACACCGGGGATGGTATGGGAAGGACCGGATCTGGAGATTCTCGTGAACTGTGGCGATGGCGTCTATTGTGTTCGGGAAATTCAGAAGTCGGGGGGAAAAGTCATGCTTTCAAAGGAATTCTTGAGGGGGCACCGTTTTTTTCCGGGAACGGTCCTGAATTCGACGTGAATTGCTCGGATTCCGGACAATCAAAAGCGTTTTTCGGGGGGATAGGGGTGTCATGATCAATTCAATGAAATCCGTGCTTTTTCTTGGTGCGTTGACGGGAGTGCTCCTGTTTCTTGGAAAACACTGGGGTGGCGATGCGGGAATGATCCTGGCGTTGGGGTTCTCGATCGCCATTAACGCCGGATCGTATTGGTTCAGCGACCGAATCATCCTGTCCATGTACAAGGCGAAGGAAGTAACGCCCGACATGCTCGGGCAACCTCGTCTCCGGGAGTTGCACGACATTCTCGTTTCTCTCGCGAGGAGGGGAAATATCCCGGTGCCGAAATTCTATATCATCGAGGATCCATCCCCGAACGCCTTTGCGACGGGAAGGAACCCTGAACATGCGGCGGTTGCGGTGACGACAGGTATCCTGGACCTGCTGACACCGGAAGAGCTTTCCGGTGTTCTGGGTCACGAGTTGACCCATGTGATCCATCGGGATACCCTGATTTCAACAATTGCGGCATCGATCGCCGGAGCGATCACAATGATTGCCAACATGGCCCAGTGGGCTGCCATTTTCGGAGGACGGGACAGGGAAGAACGGGAAGGAGGAGGACTGGGAGATATCGCCATGATTTTTTTGGCACCGGTTGCCAGTTTTCTGATCCAGATGGCGATCTCCCGATCCCGGGAATTCATGGCCGACGAAGGCGGGGCCAAGTTGTGCGGAAACCCGATCTTTCTGGCCCGGGCTCTGGCAAAGCTTGAGCGAGGGGTCGAGCAGGAGCCGATGAATGTAAACCCCTCCACCGCCCATCTTTTCATACTGGAACCTTTCAAGGGAGGTGGACTTTTATCCTTGTTCTCGACACACCCTCGAACGGAGGATCGCATCCGGAAACTCGAACGGATGGTTCCCACCGCTCCGTCTCCGGTGAGGCACGCATTTTGAACGGATCGTCAATTCAAAAAGAGATTCTGATTGCGCCGTCCCTTCTGGCGGCGGATTTCGCCCGTCTGGGGGACGAAGTCACGAAAATTTCCTCTTCTGGCGCCGACCTGATTCATCTGGACGTCATGGATGGTGACTTTGTTCCCAATCTGACGTTCGGTCCCGGAGTGATTCAGTCCATCCGCACTTTCTCTTCGATCCCTCTTGAAGCCCATCTGATGGTCTGGCATCCGGATACCTACCTCGACGACATGAAGGAAGCCGGGGTGGACCGGATCATTGTTCATCAAGAGTCGGACGTTCACCTGAATCGTCTTCTTTACCGGATTCGAAAAATGGGATTTTCTGTGGGGGTGGCCCTCAACCCGTCTACACCGGCAGCCTTTCTCGAAGACGTTCTCGATCTGGTCGACCTGGTACTGGTTATGACGGTGAACCCCGGCTTCGGTGGACAAGCCTATCTCTCGGGGATGCGCGAAAAAATTGCAAGGGTGAAGCATATGCGTGAAAACGGTCGGGGTCTGTCGTTCCGGATTGAAGTGGACGGAGGCATCTCTCCTGTCACGGCAGCCGAAGTGGTCGAAGCAGGGGCCGATGTCCTGGTTGCAGGAACGGCTATTTTTCGACATCCTCCCTACGAGGAGTCCGTGGTCCGTCTCCGTTCGGCTGCTGTTGCGGGGACGCCTTCCTGAGGACAGGATATCGGACGGACTCGTTTCTTCTTTTCGTGTTGCAATGGTGATTTTCATTGCAATTTTACGTTGTAATGTGTAGCTTTTTCGTACAGTCCTTCCGGAGCCGCAAGACGGTTCGGGACGTCCCCGGAGATTGACTTGAGATTCCTTGAAATTTCAGACAGGGGGTCCTTCCTTTTTGACAGGGTCCTCTCGAAGTTCGTCGATCTGCTTGTGGCGGTGGCTTTCGAGAAAGTGGGTGCACTGCTGGGTGCACCTCTTGTTGGGGATGCAGGAGGATTCACCTATCTGCTGGTCGCAGATGGGCTACCAGGAGGACGGAGCCTGGGAAAGCGTCTGACGGGACTTCTTGTTCTTCGGAAGGAAGAAGCTCCATGCCGCTTCTTCGAGTCAACTGTCCGGAACCTGACGATAGGAGGGGCCTTCCTTTTCTCTCTGATCCCTTATGCGGGACCCTTTCTTTTTGTTTGCATCGTCGGACTCGAGTTCCTTCTGATGGTCGGACAGCGGTCGGCCAGAAGGCTCGGAGACGATCTTGCACAGACACGCGTGGTAGTCAAGGAAGAACGTCCACCAGTGACGGCATGATGGATGATAGTCATGCCCGAGTCCAACAGGTATTCATCGTTTTTTAGGAGGCTCCATTGTCTTTGCTGGCCAGCTTGTTCGGATTTCTGTCGCAGGATCTTGCGATCGATCTTGGAACGGCCAATACGCTTGTGTATGTAAGGGGCAAGGGGATCGTCATCAATGAGCCGTCGATCGTGGCAATCGACCAGAAGACGGACCAGATTCTCGCAATCGGACATGAAGCCAAAAAGATGCTCGGGCGCACTCCAGGAAATATCGTGGCTGTCCGTCCCATGCGAAACGGAGTTATCGACAACCCGGACGTGACCCAGCAGATGCTCTCCTACTTTATCAACCAGGTTCATCAGAGATCGACTTTCGTTCGCCCCCGGATGGTCGTGTGCATTCCGTCCAGAATATCCCAGGTCGAGCAGCGGGCCGTCAAGGATTCGGCCAGACTGGCCGGGGCTCGCGAGGTCTATCTCATCGAGGAGCCTTTGGCAGCAGCGATCGGGGCGGGTCTTCCGATCATGGAGCCTTCGGGCAACATGGTGATCGATATCGGTGGAGGGACGACGGATATCGCGGTGATTTCTCTCGGGGGCATTGTATATAGTGAATCCATCAAGGTTGCAGGAGACCAGATGGACGAGGATATCATCCACTACATCCGAAAAAAACATAATCTCTTGATTGGCGACGCCATGGGTGAACGGATCAAGATGGAGGTTGGTTCGGCATGTGCCCAGAATGAACCCCGGTCCATGGTGATCAAGGGAAGAGACCTCGTACATGGTTTGCCGAAAACCCTGAAGGTGACCGAGGAGGAAATTCGTGAAGCCTTGTCGGACACGATCGCGAGGATCATTCAGACTATCCAGAAAACGCTCGAAAACACCCCACCGGAATTGTCCGCGGACATCATCGACAGAGGGATCGTTCTGACGGGAGGGGGATCGATGCTCCGGGGTCTCGATATGCGTATCCGGGATGAGATTCATCTGCCCATTGTAACGGTCGACAATCCTCTGACGACAGTCGTTATGGGGACAGGCAAAACGCTCGAGGAACTGGATGTTCTGAAGAAGGTGTCCATCCGGGACTAGTTTCGGTTGTCAGGCCAGGAGCTTTGTAAAGATTGACAAGAAAAAGGATTGTCATAGCCTTTTCCATGGCGGGAATCGTTCTCCTGTTCCTGGGGTTTTATCCGGCACTGTTCGAGAAAATTATCGTTCGTCCTCCGATGCTGGTTGTCCGGTCAATCCTTGGCCTCTTCCAGGACACCTATCTGACGACATCCTCTTTCTGGAACCGGTACGCTCATTTGATGGAGGCGGAAAAAGAAAACACGATGCTTCGGAAGGAAGTCGTCCTTCTTTCGACTCGTCTGGAAAAGGCGGAATCCCTTCTGGTCGAGAACGAGCGTCTCCAGGCACTCCTCGAACTGAAGAAACGCGTGGTAAGCAAGGGGATCTCCTGCCGATTGCTTGCGGATAACCCGACTCTGGGGCACAGGACGCTTCTTGTGGATTGTGGCAAGGATCAGGGAGTGCATCGAAAAGACGGTGTGATGGGGCCTCAGGGCGTGGTCGGTTTTGTCGTGAAAGTTTTTCCGGATTTTTCCCAGGTTCTCTGGCTGGAGGACTCCTTTTTTGCCATGGAAGGACTTCTTCCCGGGAGTGAGCAAAAAGGGGTCCTCCGGGGGATGGGGGTGGGACGTCCCATGACGATGGAATATATTCCTTCGATGACACAGGTGCAGAAGGGTCAGGCTGTCGTGACGAGTGGAGAAGACGGGTTTTTCCCTCCCGGAGAAGCGATTGGTTTTGTCAAGGATGTCCGTCCTTCTCCCGGCCTCCTGTTCAAAAAACTGGATGTTGTTGCGGCGGAAAATCTTTCCGACCTGTCGGTCGTCTATGTACTTACGCCTCCCCGTGAATGGAATCGGTCTTCTCTCGAATGGAAACAGTCGAAGTGAGGAATTCTTGGAGCCGGATCGGAATTGCCTGCATCCTCCTTCTGGCCGGCGGATCGATACAGAATTCGGGTGGGCTCTGGCAGGCGGGGGTGGACTGGCTCCTTCTGACCCTTTTCTTTGTGATGCGCAATGTTTCCCCATGGGGTGTCTTTCTGATGGGGTTTTCCGTCGGTCTTCTGATTTCCGTTTTGAATATGGGCTCATGGGTCGAATGGATTCTTCGTGCCGAATGGGCATCTTTTCTGGTTTATTTTTTGTACCCGCTGATTCGATGGGACCATCCAAGAAATGCCATTCTGGCTTTCTGGTCGGTGATGACTGTCTATCTCGGAGGGATCTGGGGTGGCAAGGAGTTGTTGGGCGATCCCCAGTCGCTTCACCGGATCTTGCAGGACACAAAAACAGAGGTTAACACTGGGATTATGGCGACTTTCCTGATACTTGGCATATATGGCACCCGGCTCCTGAGGGGTTGGATGCCTGTCCGGTGACGGGTGATTCTGGATATAGATAAAGAGCGGTCGCCGGCCATCGACTAAATAAGGTGAGAATGTGCTGGAGTATACGCGTGTTCGTGGTTTATCCGGATTCGGTTCGGCTTCAGGGCTAAACAGACGATTCATCCCCGGAGGAGGTTCTTTCTTCCGGCTTGCATCGACACCCCGGAAGAGGCTTCTTGCTCTCCTCATTCTGATTGCAGCAGGGTTCTTTGTTCTTCTTTTCCGTCTTTTCGAAGTCCAGATCGATCAGCATGAAAAGTATGTGAAGCTGGCCCAGGGAAACATTCTCCGCATCGTCCCCCTTCCCCCTCTCCGGGGATCTATTCTGGACCGGAACGGGCATATCCTTGTTGGAAACGGAACCAATTTTGTCGTCTCCATCATTCCGGACGAAGTCCGGAACAGAAGCAGGACGTTTTTCATTCTCAGTCAGGATTTGTCCCTCCCTCCCACCGACCTTCAGGACGCTTTTGACCGGATGCGAGATGTGCTTCCCAGCTATATCCCAATTCCGCTGAAAGCCCATATGACGACGGCTCAAGTCGGAAGAGTCAGCATGGATCTGTATCGCCTTCCAGGGATCATTATCCAGACCATACCCCAAAGGACTTATATCCAGGGAACGTTGGCCGCGCATATTCTGGGGTATGTCGGTTCCCTGACCGTGGGAGACATGAAAAAGTCCTACGCCCACCACCTGCCTCCGGGAACGGGGATCGGCAAGACGGGGGTCGAAATGGAGTTCGACTCCATCCTCCAAGGAGCTCCCGGCGAGTCCCGAAAACTTGTGGATTCGCAGGGAAGCATCATCCGGAAGCTTGCGCCAAAATATCCGACACAGGGCAGATCCATTCGGCTGACAGTGGACTTCCGTTTGCAGCAGGTTGCGGAAACAGCGTTGGGAGACCGTCGTGGAGCCGTTGTGGCGCTTGATCCCAACAACGGGGAAATCCTGGTTCTGGCCAGTCATCCCAGTTTTGATCCGAATCAGATTTCCTCCGCTCTGACGGCAAAAACATGGCACGACCTCCTGAACAATCCGGATCGCCCATTAACGAACAGGGCCATCCAGGGGTTATATCCTCCCGGCTCCGTCTTCAAGGTTGTGACAACGATGGCCGGGCTCAAAGCGGGCGTAATCGATCCCGCCAAACCATTCAATTGTAAGGGAATCGTATTCCTTGGCGGATGGGCCTTTCACGACTGGAAGCGGGGTGGCCATGGAATACTTCGTCTGCGTCGGGCTATCATGCAGTCGTGTGATATTTATTTCTATCGGGCAGGGATGGCGCTCGGTCCGGACAAGATTGCGGAAATGGCCCACAGCTTTGGTCTTGGATCCCGGACAGGAATCGATTTGCCGTCTGAAAATCCCGGTACGGTTCCGGATCGCGACTGGAAAATGAAGCGGATGCACCAGCCCTGGTATCCGGGGGAAACATTGCCTTTCGCCATCGGGCAAGGTTATTTGACGGTCACCCCTTTACAGATGGCTCGTCTGATGGGAGTTGTCGCCACACAGGGCGTGCTGGTCAAACCTCACCTTTATCTTTCCTCAGATCCTCCCGGGAATTCTCCATCTGTTGAGGCCGTTCGGACGACTCCTCTTCGGGAAGCCAGTTTTTCCTCTTTGAGGGAGGGATTGTGGGCGGTGGTAAATGAACCGCATGGCACCGGTCATCCTGTGCGGATGAAAGAGATGGAAATTGCCGGAAAGACCGGCACAGCCCAGGTCATTTCGAACAGGATCCCTGAAGGCGGCACCGTCCATGAGAAGATCCGTCCGGATTCATGGTTCGTTGGGTTCGCTCCTTTCGATCACCCGCGCATCGTTGTCTCCGTTCTTGTTGAAAACGGTGGAGACGGGGGAGATGTCGCCGGACCGGTCGCTCGAGCGGTATTTCAGGAGTTTTACCAGGATTATCTGGCCGGAAACGAAAACGTCCAGGCGTCGGAGAAAAGGAAGGAGCCGCATTCTTGAAATCGGTTCCGATTTCTTACGTATTCCGGTCATATCCGTTTTATTTATTGGACATTCTTGCCATCGTTCTGTCGGGAATCCTTGTGCAGTGGTCGATCGACTGGCATCTGGCCGCCCGACAAGGAGTATGGGCAGCCGCAGGTTTCGGAATGCTTGTTATTCTCGTCGGCATACCGTACAAGCAAATATTGAAAGTCAGTTTTCCAATTTATGGTGTGCTTCTTGTTCTTCTGATACTTGTCAAATTCGCCGGACACCAGAGTCATGGTGCCAGGAGATGGATCGGTTATGGACCCGTAATGATTCAGCCCTCCGAGTTTATGAAGCTCGCCTTGATGATGGCGTTGATCTGGTTTTTCGGGAAGATGGATGACAAGGATGGCTTGTCTTTTGAAAAGGTCCTTGCAGCTTCCGGTATGGCCCTTTTGCCTGGAATCCTGATCGCCAAGCAGCCGGATTTGGGGACAGCTATTGGACTTTTTTTCTCTCTCGGGGTTTTTCTTTTTTTGAGAGGAGTCCGATCCCGGACATTTTTCACGGCTCTGTGGGCATCGGTGATCCTGCTTCCGATCGGATGGCAGATTCTCTGGAATCACCTCCATGCTTTCCAGAAAGACAGAATCCGAACTTTTCTCAATCCGGAATCGGATCCGACGGGACTGGGTTACCATACGATGCAGTCGATGGTGGCGGTCGGATCCGGGGGATGGTTCGGGCAAGGACTCAAAGGGGCGACACAGGTGAAGTTTCGCTATCTTCCGGGAGCTCATACGGATTTTGCTTTTGCTGTTTTCTCAGAAGAATGGGGTTTGATTGGAGCAATTTTTCTTTTGTTGGCAAATGGTTACATCTTATGGTTCGGGTACAGGACTGCCGTCCTTTGCCGCGAATCGCGCGGATTCTTTTTGGCGGCTGGAATGACAAGCCTGTTCGGAATCAGTTTTCTGGTTAATGCATCCATGGTAGTCGGGATTTTGCCGGTTGTCGGGATACCCATGCCGCTTCTAAGTTACGGGGGGTCCGCGTTACTGGTTTCGATGATGGGATTGGCTCTCGTCCTGAATGTCAGGATTCACGAGGAAACCTAGATCTATAGATGTAAATGAGTAATGCAGGGGGTCGGTTGTGAATTCTCGAATGGACTTGCCTGTTCGGGCTTCATGGTGGGTTATTGCAGCTTTTGGAGGATAGAAATTGTGGAAATATTGATACATGTCAGTCATGAGGAAACGAAAGTCGCACTCGTGGAAAATCGCCAGTTAGCGGAATTCTTTTTTGAGCGGAAGAGAGAAGCCGGGGTTGTCGGCAATATCTACAAAGGAAGAGTGAACAAGGTTCTTCCCGGCATGCAGGCAGCTTTTGTAGATGTTGGCCTGGACAAGGCCGCTTTTCTCTATGTGGATGACATCTATGTGGAAGGTTCGGACATCTTGCCCGGGGAAATGCCGCAGGATGAACAGTCCCCTCCTCCGGCCCTTTCTGACGAGATACCTCCGGAAGGTATGTTGCCGGAAGATCCGGCATCCGTCCCGGTGCCCCGACCGGAACCGTCGCGCAAGATGCCCCGGAAGCCGATCGAAGAAATTCTGACGGAAGGTCAGGAAATCCTTCTCCAGATGACGAAGGAACCGATCAGTACGAAAGGTCCCAGGGCGACGACCTATATCAGTCTTCCAGGTCGCTATCTCGTCTATATGCCCCAAGTGAACCATGTGGGAGTGTCACGCCGGATCACCAACGAGGAAGAGCGTCAGCGACTCAAGGAAATGGTGAACGCGCTCAAGGGAGGAAAAGGGGGATATATTATCCGTACGGTTGCGGAAGGAATGTCGGAATCGGAATCCCGGTCCGATATCATCTTTCTGGAATTGCTCTGGCAGGATATTCGATCCAGGGCGGAGACGATGAAAGCTCCTTCTCTTGTCCGGGAAGACCTGGATGTGGTTTTTCGAACAATTCGGGACTATCTGACCAATGAGGTCGAAACCCTTTATATCGACGATTTGAAAGAATACAAGCGGGTTATGGATTTTATCGGAACCTACATGCCGGATTATGCGTCACGTGTCCGTTACTGGGAAGGGACTACACCACTTTTTTCGGCATATGACATAGAGCGACAGCTGTCGAAAGCGCTGGAAAAAAAGGTCTGGCTCAAGAGCGGAGGTTACCTGGTAATCGATCGGGCTGAAGCGTTGACGGTCATTGACGTCAATACCGGCCGATTTGTCGGGGAAAACGATCCGGAGTCGACGATCCTTCAAACCAACCTCGAAGCCGTTACGGAAATCGCGCGTCAGCTTCGGCTCCGGAATATAGGTGGCATCATCATTATCGATTTCATCGATATGGAAAAGGAAAAGAATCGGGAAAAGGTATTCCAGGGATTGCAGGAGTCTCTGGCGCACGACAAGGCGCGGACGAACGCACTCAAAATTTCTGATCTGGGTCTTGTCGAAATGTCCCGGAAAAGGGTAAGGGAAGATCTGGTCCACCTCCTGGGCGAAACATGCGCTTATTGTGACGGGAAGGGGTATACGAAATCTCTCAGAACCATTGCCTATGAGATACTCGAAGAATTGAGAAGCGTTCCGCTGGGTGGACAGAATCCAAAGGAAAAGAAAGCGATCCTCTTCGTACATCCGGAGATACAGACTGTCCTCCAGGAGGAGGAAAGAGATTTCCTTCAGGCAGTCGAACGGAAGATCCGGCGTCAGATCGTTATCAAGTCGGATCCCCTCTCGCACATAGAAGAGTTCTCCATCGTGGCTCCCTAAAAGGATCACGATGGAGAACTCCACAGTTCTCAGGAGAGAATCTGGAGCCTTAAAAAGAGGAAATTCGAGAACGCTTGACCGAAAAGAATGAAGATCAGTTCTACATAAAGAAGCCCTGTCGCCGCCTGTGTAGAATGCATCTTGACCGTCTTGAGTGCGAGGATCGTGATGACCGTTCCACCGACGATCCCTAAAAGAATCCTTCCCCAGAGGTAAAGTCCGTCAAAATTCTCCAAAAGGAGGGCTTTCAGGTAGTCCGGGCTGGTCTTGATCATATAGCCCATTTCTGGAAGAGCCAGCAATGCGACAAAGATCATGACTCCGGTCAGAACTCTGGTGAGAAAGAGGAGAGGTTCGATCGGCAGAGTCGGATTTGTCAGGTAGAAATGCCCAAGATTCATTGCGAGGAGTACCGCGCCAAGCAGAAACGCGGATCCCAGGATCGAGAGAACCGATAGGATGTTTGAAAGAGAGAGTCGCCAGTCCGGAGCCAGTGCGAGAAATGTGCTTCCCAGTGAAAAAAGGTGAAGTGTGGCTGTCGCAATCAGGATTGGTCGGGAAAGAGGTTTTTGTTTTTCCCAATTGCCGAAATAGACGATGAGATTATAAAGGACCAGTGCGATTATTCCCACACCCAGAAACGTCATGGCGATTTGTCCGGGGCTGGATAACCCCAGGGACCTCAGATGCGAAAAGGTGGCCGGGCCCATGAAAAAAAAGGCCAGGCCGGAGAAAATCAGAAACAGGGTCCCGTGCAAGCGGTAAAACGTCCGGTTGACGCGGTTGAAACGGTAGACAAAGCTCGTCAGATATAATCCCCCCGCGCAAGTTTGCAGGAGAAGAAGTCCAAATACATTGGGTTGGAATGTCATGGATAGTTCTCCGGAGTATAGGTGATGGAAACCCCGATGGTTTCGGCAGACACGCCGATGACAGGAGGTGGAACTTTTTTCAGGAAAACCGAAATCGACCGGATTTCCGGATGTCGGCTGGCGATTTTTTCTGCGATCATCCTGGAGAGTCTTTCCAGAAGAAATGGAGAATCTTTGATGCCGGCATGGAGAATGTCTTCGATGACGGCCGAATAATCAACCGTGTCCTGTATCCTGTCTGTACGGGAAGGATCATGATTTGGAAGGAAATGAAAGTCGATGTCGACTGAGCAAGACAGTATCTGTTCCTCCGTTCGTTCCTGGGGAAGGACTCCGACAACAGCTGCAAATCGAAGATCGCGAATCGAAATTCTGGCGCCTTCCGCTTTCATCTTCGGGGGGAGGGGGTATCAATCAACAAGTTGACAGGAGGTCCTCCGACAGTTACTTCCCCATCGGTAGAACCAGTGTATGTGCCACTTGCAACGAGCGGAGATCCGGAGTCCAGTACAAGTCTGGCAACCAGACGAACGTTTCCCTTCAGGTCGATACCGGACAGCCTTACGTTTTCCTGAGTGATCCGGAAGGGAACCGGGAATGCCGGATGATAGAATTCCGCCAGGGCGACAGGCAAATATCCGGGAGAAGTCGATCCTTTCATATAAACGACGACCGTCAAGGTGCCATGCATCATCCAAAGAGGAACGTGAGGTCCCAGACGGACGACTCCCGTAATCGTACTGGAAAGGTTTGTCGAGGAGGTTTTCCTGGAGCAACTGTTTCCTGTGACGGTTATAAAAAGAATCGTGCAGAGAAAAAAAAGGGAGCTGAAACGACGAAACAAAATCGAACCCCAGTCTGTGTTATCGCAAAATGCGAGAAAATAAGGATTCAGGTCTGAAAGATAAGAATAAGGAATAATGTGGGCCGATTGTAATACACATCCCTTGCGAACACAATGAAAAGCATGATGGCAATCCGACGACGGGTCAAAAGGGGCGAGGCACCTTGCATTCTGAAAGTTTACAAGGTTATGATGGAAGACCTTAGCATGGCAAAGATATGCCGAGACCATGGCTTTGTTCAGGGGCGAAACGGGCTTCCTGTTGTTTTGGGTCGACAGCCATCAAGGCAAGGTCCTGAAAAGGTAAGGATATGATTCACCGGGAAGGGGTACCGGATTCTTTCCGGAGGGAATCGAAACCCGGTTTCCGGGAAGGGACTAGTAAGTTCCCTGTAAAAATCCACTTAAGACGACAAACGTAAAATTCGATTGAACTGCAATGAGGAGGTTGCTTGCATGTCTTTGAAAATTGCTGATAACTGTATTTCCTGCGGAGCCTGCCTTCCAGAATGTCCGAACGATGCGATCAGCGAAGGGGATCCGCTTTATATCATTGATCCGGAGCTTTGTACGGAATGTGTCGGGTTCCATGAAGATCCGCAGTGTGCAGCGGTTTGTCCTATCGACGAATGCTGTATCCTGGATCCGGAATATCAGGAAACCCAGGAGGAGTTGCTTGCAAAGAAAGCCCGAATTCATCCGGAGGGCTGACGAGCGCAGGAGACAGAACAAGACGGGGGAATATCCTATGAGAAAAAGGAAATTTGTTCTCGTTGAACCAAAGTCCACGCACCTTCATGTTTACAGTCGATATACGATACCCCGGCTTGGAGTGATCCTGCTGGGGACAATGTTGCGTGACAGGGGTTGGGATGTAAGGGTTTATATTGAAGATGTTTCCCCCGTCGATATGAATGAAGTTCTGTCCGCCGATATCGTTGGGATCTCTACCCTCACGTCTACGGCACCCCAGTCATACAAGTTAGGAGAAATGGTTCGGAGCAAGGGTATCCCTGTCATCATGGGGGGAACGCATGTAACCTTCTGCCCGGATGAAGCCCTTGACTATTCGGACTATGTCGTGCGGGGGGAAGGTGAAGAGACCCTCTTTGAGTTGCTCGAGGCCATGGATGGAAAGGGACCCTTTGACAAGATCCTCGGATTATCTTTCTGGAAATCCGGAAAAAAGGTCCACACTCCGGACCGACCGCTGAAAGAAGATCTCGATTCCAATCCGGTTCCGGATTACAGTCTGGTTGAGGGGTGGAGCAGTAACGCCATCATTTCCATCGCAACGTCAAGAGGTTGTCCCTTTACATGCACATTCTGTTCTGTGCCCGGGATGTACGGGCATGGATTCCGGATGCATTCCATTGAACGCGTGATAGAGGAAATCCGGGTCAATAACCCCCAGTATGTTTTCTTCGCAGACGACCTCTTTACGGCAAACAGAAAACGAACCAAAGATCTTTTGCGCAGAATGATTGAAGAAGGTCTGACGCCACAATGGGGGGCCCAGGTCCGCATCGAAACGGCGTTTGATCCCGAATTGCTGACACTTATGAAAGAAAGTAACTGTTTTAATGTTTTTGTCGGTTTCGAGTCGATAAATCCGAAGACTCTCGATCTTTTCAACAAGCGCCAGACGTATGAAAAGATTGTGGCAAGCATCAAGAAGTTCAAGGAAGCCGGAATTCGCATTCACGGAATGTTTGTTGTGGGTTCGGATGCGGACGACAAGGAAACGATATATGAAACCAGTCGTTTTGCAAGGGAGTATGGTCTGGAAACCATCCAGCTCATGATCCTGACCCCATTGCCGGGTTCGCCGGATTACGACCAGTTTTACGCAACGGGAAACAGGGAATTGCTCAGCAGGGACTGGAGCCTCTATGACGGTCACCACGCCGTGTACCGACCGAAGAACATGACGGCGTATGAGCTGAACGTTGCGGCGATCGATGCCATGGAAGAGTTCTATTCTTGGAAAACCATCTTCGGCTCTGTTATGAGAAAAGATCTTATTTCTGTGATCATCCAGACGTCGTCCAAGAATCTTCTGAAGGAATGGAAAAAAGAAAACCGGGATTACATACAAAGTCTTCGGGATCAGGTTTTTGACAAGGCGAAAGAAGTGGCTGTTCACAGGGACATCAAGCTTTCCTACCGCATTGGTGTACCCCGGTTTATTCTTGATGCGGAAATCGGGAAGTCCTTGACAAGCTTTTTGACGGAGCTGGGAATTTCGGTCGTGCCTTTTGCTGCATCGGCCCATTCATTTCCTGCAGGATTTCCTTCCAGACTGGACTGGCTCAGGGGAAAAGTCGATTGTATTGTCATACCTGTCATGGACAGGGCGGGACAAGGACAGGAAGAGATTTATGAAAAGGTTCAGCGTCTCTGGAAAACACTTTCCCGCCAGAAAGAGGATCTTCCTGCAATGGTCAAGTTGTTTCTGGACCGACAGGACGGTTCCCTTTATTCATCAATGGCCCAGATTGCCGGCATCTTTACGAAGGATCTGGACAAGGTTAACAAAGCGTATCGTTCGATCATTCCCTCCCTTTCCGGGAGTGACATCCTTTCCCATGCTCCGGTAGAATCAAAGCCGGTTATCTTGAGGGTCTAGGTCGAACAGGGAGGAATACGAAAAGAAGATGGAAAAGTCAACGCGCATTGCTTCACCCAGCGAAGTCGGTGAGAAAAAATGGTTTTTGATCGATGCAGCGGGGAAGACAGTTGGAAAAGTGAGTGTGGAAGTGTCCAGGATTCTTCGGGGAAAAGGGAAGGTCTGCTTCACCTCCCATCAGGATCTGGGGGATTACGTGGTCGTGATCAATGCCGGAAAAGTTGTTCTGACCGGCAACAAGCTAACGGACAAAATGTATTACCGGCACAGTGGATATCCTGGCGGATTCAGGGAGGAACGAGCCAAGGATGTGATTGAGCGCAAGCCTGAAACGATATTGATGCATTCTGTCAAGGGGATGTTGCCGAAGAACAAGCTGGCAAAGCTCTATATGACCCGGTTGCGTGTTTTCCCCGGTTCAGAACATCAACATGTAGCCCAGTCCCCGATCGAGGTCAGACTTGGAGGACGTCATGGAGCGTGAAACATTGGAAGAAAATCGATCAAATGCGACCGGTAAAAGGAAAACAGCCATTGCAAGAGTGAGAGTTCAAGCCGGTTCTGGTCAGATCCGCATCAATGACCGATCACTTGAAGAGTATTTCCCCCGTACGATATGGTCCAATCAGGTGAAGGCGCCTCTTGAAATCACCAATATGCTTTCCCGGATTGATGTGTTTGCGCGCGTGACGGGCGGTGGTTTGACGGGACAGGCAGAAGCCATCCGGCACGGGATTTCCCGGGCGTTGCTTGAAATCAATCCCGAACTTCGGGAATCTTTGAAGAAAGAGGGATTCCTGACAAGGGATCCCCGAATCAAAGAACGAAAAAAATACGGGCAAAAAGGTGCCCGGAAGAGATTCCAGTTCTCCAAGCGTTAAGTCGATGTAGGAATCATACGAAAGGGAGGTGGAAAACCTCCCTTTTTTTTTGCGGACGAATGAAAAGGAATTCCTTCTGTGAGTTTACTGAAGATTGGAATTGCAGGGGCATCCGGATATGGTGGTGGGGAATTGTTGCGTCTTCTTCATTTCCATCCGGAAGTTGAAATCGTCCACCTGGCTGCAGATAGCCGTGCAGGGGAATCGGTCGAATCCGTTTTCCCGCATCTTTCTATTTCCGGTTTTATGGAAAAACACCCGACGGATGAACCCTGGAAAGATGTTCAAATCCTTTTTACAGCTCTTCCGGCTGGTGAAAGTGCAAAGATTGCGAAACTCTATCGGGATCAGGATGTTCGGATCATCGATCTGGGAGCGGATTTCCGATTCCGTTCATCTCGTCGTTTCTCCGAGATATACAAAATCCCCCATCCTTATCCCGAGGGTTTGCCGGATGCAACATACGCATTGGTGGAGTGGAACCGGGAGGCGATAAGAAAAGCCAAAATACTGGCCTGCCCCGGGTGTTATCCGACCGGGACGTTGATGGGGCTGCTCCCGTTTGTACGGAAGGGTCTGTTGACAGAGAGTAAAGTCTTTGTGGATGGAAAATCCGGTGTGTCCGGGGCCGGTCGGGGTTTGTCGCTGGATACCCATTTTCCGGAAATCGCCGAAAACATGAAGTCCTACAAGCCGTTCTCCCATCGGCATGGGCCTGAGATGGAAGAAGCCGTGGAATGCCTTTTCGAGAGTCACTTGAATATTCTTTTCGTTCCACATCTGATCCCGATTAACAGAGGTCTTCTCTCTTCGATCTATTTGAGTTTTGACAGGGTAGTTCCCGAGGATGAATCCTGGGAGATCTTGCGGGAATGTTATACAAAGGAGAAGAGTGTTCATTTGACGAACGAACCTCCTTCAACAGCGATGGTCCGTGGAACGAACAGGACAGCGATCACCGTTCGTTCCATCGGAAAATCGGCTGTCGTCGAGACCGCGATCGACAATTTACTTAAAGGGGCCGCAGGACAGGCGGTTCAGACCATGAATCTGATTCAGGGCTGGGAAGAGTCGAAAGGACTGCCCCTTGCCGGGGGATTCCCCTGAGAGTGCAGTCTCAGAGAGTGAACGTATTGAGGAGATCAATTGGCACGGAAAATACAGGGAGGGATTACATTCCCTAAAGGGTTTCAGGCGAACGGATTGTATTCAGGAATCAAGTCGAACCGGAAATTAGATCTCGCATTGATTGTTTCCGATGTGGACGCGGAAGCGGCAGGTCTCTTTACGACAAACCGGATCAAAGCTGCTCCTGTCAGTCTTTCGCAGAGGAGAATCCGAGGCGGGCAAGCACGTGCCATTCTTGTCAATAGCGGCAATGCGAACGCCTGTACCGGCGATGCAGGAATGCAAGATGCTCTTCGGATGACGGAAAAGGTCTCCCAGTTTCTGACGTGCACTGCCCGAAAGATTCTTTGCGCATCCACAGGAGTCATTGGTCGCCCACTTCCAGTGAATAACATTCTCGAAGTGATTCCCGATCTTGTTGCGGGGGGATCTCCGTACAAAAATATGGAATGCGCAAAGGCCATCATGACGACCGACACCTATCCGAAAGAGGCTCAAGCAGAGTTTCAATGTTCCGGATTCCCGGTTCGGATAGGCGGGATCGCCAAGGGGGTGGGAATGATTCATCCTCAGATGGCGACGATGCTGGTTTTCTTGACGAGTGACGCAAACATTTCCCGGGAAGCACTGAAAGCCGCTCTCCAGACGGTCGTCGACCGCAACTTCCACACATTGTCCGTGGACGGAGAGACCAGTACGAATGACAGCGTCATCATTCTGTCAAACGGGTGTGCCGGAAATCCAAAAATTCAGAAAGGCACTCCGGCGTATGCCGATTTTATCGAATCCCTGGATGGCGTTTGTCAAAAACTGAGAGAACTTCTCGTTCATGATGGAGAGGGGGCGACGAAATTTATTCATATTTCAGTCCAGGGAGCCAAGTCCCGAACCGATGCGAAAAAAGTGGCGGCGTCGATTGCAAAAAGCATTCTGGTGAAGACGGCTTTTTTTGGAGAAGACGTCAACTGGGGGCGAATCATGGTTGCTATCGGGAACGCAGGAGTCGTTGTCAGAGAAGAGAAAATTGATATTTCGGTCGGGGATGTCTCGCTGGTTCATCATGGTATCGGAATGGGAGAGGCCCAGGAAGAAAAAGCTCTCGAAGTGATGAAAGGTAAAGAAATTCACCTTTCTGTCTCCCTTGGAATGGGTCCCATGACGGCGGAATACTGGACGACGGATCTGAGCTATGAATATGTCCGAATCAATGCCGGATACAAAGGAAGAACCTAGTCCATTGATTTCAGTTCCATAATATCTGATCATAAAGAGATTTCAGTTTCTGGAAGCGACTCAACTCCGTCTGTCCGGACAGGCCTTTCCGATTTGCCGGAAAGAAGATGGGGTCGCTCCTTCCTGACCTCTTCCAGAGCATTGAGGAGTCGCGGGAGGAAGAAGGAGCGTGCTGTTCCGGGCAAGGTTAAACCCCGTGTCAAGGAGAATATGGTTATGATCGACGTTACATTGAAAGAAATGCTGGAGGCAGGTGTTCATTTCGGACACCAGACCAAAAGATGGAACCCGAAAATGAAGAGGTTCATTTATGGGGAAAGAAACGGGATCTATATTCTGGATCTCCAGCAGACCGTAAGGCGTTTTCGGGTCGCTCGGGAATTTGCCAAGAGTGTTGTCCGTAACAGGGGCAGCATCCTTTTTGTTGGGACGAAGCGCCAGGCAGAGCCCATCATTCAGCAGGAAGCCCAACGATGTGGCATGTATTTCGTGACCGAACGATGGTTAGGCGGCATGTTGACCAATCTGCAGACCGTCCGGAAATCGGTGGAGAGGCTCAACAAGATTGAAGAAATGATGGAAAGCGGCCAGATCTCCCGACTTCCGAAAAAGGAAGCGGCCCAGCTTGAAAAGGAACACGGCAAACTGTCCAGCATCCTGGATGGAATCCGGGGATTGAGCCATCTTCCGGCTGCAATTTTTGTCATCGACCCTAAGAAGGAACATATTGCCGTTCATGAGGCAAACCGGCTCGGCATACCCGTGATCGCGATGGTCGATACAAACTGCGACCCCGACACGATTCAGTTTCCGATCCCTTCAAATGATGACGCCATTCGCTCTATCCGTCTTATCACTGCAGGTATTGCTGATGCGGTGCTTGATGGAGCTCTGGAAGGCCAGGTGCAGAAAGGGCAGGAAGCAGCTCCCCCGGATGTTGCCAGAGAGACAGTGGCGGCAGGGGTGAAAGAAAACTCTGGGGAAGAATCTTAAAGCCTGCGCTCGCTTCTCGGGGCATGAGCGACTGGAAAGAAATTGCAGGAAGGAGGATGTGGATTGGACGTTAATGCCCAATTGGTAAAAGAGCTTCGGGAAAAGACCCAGGCTGGTTTTATGGAGTGCAGAAAAGCTTTGGTGGAAGCGGGTGGGGATATTGCTAAAGCGTTTGAGGTCCTGAAGCAGAAAGGATCTTTGCAAGCTCAGAAAAAATCGGATCGCAAGACATCCGAAGGGATTGTTTCTTCCTATATTCATGCGGGGAACAAGATTGGCGTGCTTGTCGAGGTCAACTGTGAGACGGACTTTGTTGCTCGGACTGAAGACTTTCGGGACCTTGTCAAAAACCTTGCGATGCATATTGCCGCCTCCTCTCCCTTCTATGTTGACCGGAAGGACATTCCTCCAGATGTTCAGGACACTGCCCGTAAAAAATTTGAAGAAGAAGTCCAGGACAAGCCCGAAAAAATTCGGGACCAAATTGTTCAGGGTAAGCTCGACAAATATATGCAGGAAAAGTGTTTGCTGGATCAGCCCTATGTCAAGGATCCCGGTGTTCTGGTCAGGGATCTTGTGGCATCGGCCATAGCGAAATTGGGGGAAAATATTACGGTCAACCGGTTCAGCCGGTTCCAGATCGGTGAAGGGAACGATTGATGGGGCCCTATAAAAGGGTTCTTCTGAAGCTTTCCGGCGAAGCACTTATGGGGGATCAATCCTTTGGGATTGATCCCCTTGTGCTTGACAGGATTTCCGGAGATATCCAGTCGGTGATCAACAGTGGAACCGAACTGGGGATTGTCATTGGGGGAGGAAATTTTTTTCGGGGATTGGCTGGTATTGAGCAAGGAATTGAAAGAGCGTCGGCCGATTATATGGGAATGCTTGCCACGGTGTTGAACAGTCTCGCACTTCAGTCGGCCCTTGAAAGAAAAGGAGTTCCGACGAGGGTTCTGTCAGCGATTGAAATGAGGGCGTTGGCTGAACCCTATATTCGGAGAAGAGCCATTCGCCATCTTGAAAAAGGTCGGGTGATCATTTTTGCCGGTGGAACAGGAAATCCCTATTTTACAACGGATACCGCTGCAGCATTGAGGGCTAGTGAGATTGGTGCGGAAGTTGTCCTTAAGGCGACGAAAGTGGATGGTATTTATACGGAAGATCCCAAGAAAAGCCCTCATGCTCAAAAATTCCTCCGCCTCACCTATGCGGAAGTTCTGGAAAAAAACCTTCGGGTCATGGATCAGACGGCGATTGCGCTGTGTCGAGAAAATGATATGCCGATCGTTGTTTTCGATCTTATGGGAGAAGGAAATATCATGAGCGTCATTCGAGGAGAGATCCTGGGGACGTTCGTTCACCACTGACAGGCAGGCCGATTGATGACCGGAGGGGAAAAACAATATGGATGCGGACCTGAAAGAGTTACAAAAAAAACTGGACAGTGCCGTCGACTTTTATAAAAAGGAGATTCAGACCCTGCGAACAGGCCGACCCTCCTTGTCCCTTCTTGAGAATGTAAAAGTTTCTTACTATGGTAACCCATCCTCCGTCGACAAAGTGGCTTCCCTGAACATCATGGATAATCGGATTATTGTCATTTCCCCATGGGATATGAAGATGATTCCGGAAATCGAGAAGGCTATCATGGCTGCGAATATCGGGCTGACACCGCAAAATGACGGGAAAGTCATCCGGATAGCGGTTCCTCCGATGACAGAGGAACGTCGGAAACAGATGGTCAAACTCCTGAAAAAAATGGCGGAAGAGGCAAAGATCGCCATTCGAAATATTCGTCGGGACGGTAACGACGACTTGAAGAAAAAAAAATCGGACGGATTGATTCAGGAAGACCGTTTGAAGAAACTTCAGGAGGAGTTGCAAAAGATGACCGATCTGACGGTCCAGAAGATCGACGATCTGACCCAGAAAAAAGAACAGGAGATCATGACCACCTGATGGCCGGTCAAGACCCATGGATAGCGAGTCCTCCCTTGTCGAGATTCCGAGAAGTGCGGGAAGAGATCTTTCCCGGAGCCGTCTTATTGTCGATCTGGATGCCCTTTCGCACAACTTTGGACTGATTCGGACTCGTCTGCTTGGCAATGTTGAAATTCTTCCGGTTGTCAAGGCAGATGCCTATGGGCATGGTATGGTTCCGGTTGCGAAATCGCTTATGGAACTGGGAGTTCCGGCATTGGGAGTCATGGGACTTGAAGAGGGTATCCGGTTACGGTATGCAGGCATCACGACGGATGTCCTCATCATGGGCGGGATTCTTCCTGCGGAGCTGGAAGAATGCCTGTCTTGTGACCTTCTTCCTGTTATTCACAACCGGGAATTGCTGGAAGAGGCGGTTGCCCTTGCCAGGAAGAAGGTGGAAGTTCGCATCCATCTGAAACTGGATGTCGGAATGGGCAGGTTAGGATTTCTGCCCGACGAGATTGCCTGGGTCTGCGATAGACTCGAATCGGAACCGTTGGTCCATATTGAAGGGATCATGACTCACTTTCCAGAAGGTGAGAACGCCCCTGAAACCTGTCGACAGATTGACCTTTTTGGAAGCATGCTCGATGAGCTTTGGGGGAGGGGGGTCATTCGACCCCGGCCCTTTGTCATCCATCTGGCGAACAGCGCTGCCTTTCTTTCCGGGACATACATCATCGACGAGAAAGACAGACCCTGGGAAAAACATGCCCGTTACTGGATTCGGCCGGGAATTCTTCTGTACGGTATACCGGTGGATCCCCTTATTCCCTTTTCAGGCCTGAAGCCGGTGATGGAAGTTCAGGCTCGTCTGATTTCCTTGAAAACACTTCCGGGAGGAAGCCGGATTTCCTATGGGGGGACCTTGTCCCTGACCCGAAAGTCCCGGGTAGGTGTACTGGGAATGGGATATGCGGATGGATTGCCCCGGGAACTTTCCAACTGGGGATGGGCTACACGTTCTGGTGAGAAATTCCCCTTTCTCGGAAGAGTGTGTATGGATATGGTGATGGTCGACGTGACGGATGCCAGCATTCCCCCGAAATTGGGAGACTGGATGACACTTATGGGTAACGGGAACGACGCAAGCATGTCCGCATGGGAAATCGCCGATCGCATACGGTCGATTCCGTACGAAATTGTCTGCAGGATGGGAAATCGTTCGCCCCGGTTCTATTCGAGAAAGGCGAGTTTTTCCGGGAATTCCCGTTGATGAAGCTCTTTGCCTGGATCGGAAGAAAGTGTATCACACTTTTTTCGTTGTCCGGATCATTGCTGATAACAATGGTCACCGCCTTTACGGGACTTGTGCGTCCGGCATTTCTCTGGTGGAATTTGCTCGTGCAACTCGTTCGGGTAGGGGCAGATTCCACACCGGTTGTTTTGGTCACCGCCCTGTTTACCGGGATGGTTCTGGCCCTGCAAGCCTGGATCGGATTTCAGAAATTTAATGCCGAAGGCATGGTGGGGGCGGTTGTTTCCCTCTCTCTGACGCGTGAGCTGGGGCCCGTCATTACCGGTCTGATGGTCAGTGGTCGATCCGGGTCCTCGATGGCTGCCGAACTGGGAACAATGCGTGTGACGGAACAGATTGACGCGCTCGAATCCCTGGCGGTAAGTCCTCTGGTCTACCTCATAACACCCCGTTTTTATGCCGGTCTGATCGCTTTGCCTCTTTTGACGGTGATGGCAGACTTTGTCGGTATCATTGGCGGATATTTCGTCGCCGTCGACTTGCTCGGACTTCCCTCTAACGTTTATGTGAAAGGTATCGCCCGATACGTGAATCTCCACGACTTTTATTCGGGGTTAGTCAAATCTTGTGTTTTTGGTGCCGTACTCTCGATTTTTTCCTGTTACATGGGATATCACGCGCGGGGAGGTGCGGCAGGTGTCGGGCAGAGCGTGACAAAAGCGGTTGTCAGCTCGTCTATGGCCATTCTTGTGCTTGATTATTTTCTCACAGCATGGCTGTTCTGAAAGGTTCCGTGTCTTCAGGTGAACAGGGTATTCCCCCTATCCGTGTGGAAAACCTGTGGAAATCATTCGGTTCACAAAATGTCCTGAAAGGACTCTCCTTCGCTGTATATCCGGGAGAGACGTTCGTGGTTATTGGAGGATCAGGCCAAGGGAAATCGGTTCTTCTTAAACATATTATGCGGCTCATGAAGGCGGATCGGGGGGAGATTTATGTGGAAGGAAATCCGATCATGGCTCTGGAACAAAAAGAGCTCTACGCCCTCCGGAGAAAAATGGGAATGGTTTTTCAGGAATCCGCTCTTTTTGACTCCATGACGGTCCTGGACAATGTCGCTTTCGCTCTGCGCATGCATACGTCCCTCCCGGAGAAGGATATTGTCTCGCAAGCACTGGAAAAACTCTCGAAAGTTGGGCTTCGGGATGTCGAAAAGAAATTTCCATCCCAGATTTCGGGCGGGATGAAAAAACGGGTCGCGATCGCCCGGGCGATCGCGCTTGCCCCGGAAATCCTGCTTTACGATGAGCCCACGACCGGTCTGGACCCGGTCCTCTCTTCGGCTATCGACGAATTGATTCTGAAAATGCAATCGGATCTTGCCGTCACGAGCATTGTGATTACCCATGATATGAAGAGCGCTCTAAAAATCGCCAACCGGGTCCTCTTTCTGTTTCAGGGAACGATCCGGTTTCTTGGAACCCCCCAGGATCTGACTATTTCCGATGACCCGGTCCTGTCCCAGTTTGTCAAAGGTGAAACACAGGGCCCCATCGGAACGCTCTGACACAGCGCATCAATCGATTTTCATTTCCCGGTAACCGTCATGATCGATAATTTTTCTGGAGTCTTGATGAACTGGACGACCGAGGCAAAGCTGGGATTTTTCATTGTGGTGGCTATTTTGGTCGCTATTGGGCTGACATTGCGATTTGGTCATTTCCATTTTACTCCCAGGGGCAGCTATCGGATTTATGCCGACTTCCGGTCGGTAGACGGGCTGGAAAAAGGGACTGCTGTTCGAATCGCCGGAGTCAGGGTTGGCGAGGTCACGGACATAACTCTCCGGTCCTCGGGGATGGCCCATGTGGAAATGATGATCTTTAACGGACTCAAGCTTCCTGACGACATCCATCCGGTTATCTTTTCGAACGGTTTTTTGGGAAAACTCTACATCGAACTTGTTCCCGGAAAATCCGCGAGGCCTATCATCAAGAAAGAACGGTTATTTCGTGATCGGAGGAATTCCCCTCCATCCATGCGGCGATGGGCAGCCTTTTCTTCCTGGATTTTGCCTTCTTATGCCTGGGGAGATCCGGTTCAGCCTCAGGTGGGGCCGACGCTGCCGAAAACATCGCAGAGTTCTTCCCAGCCGGGAGACCCGGGTTATGTTCAGCCGGGTACGACCCTGTCTTCGCCCGGGGAAACTGTCAGTGTCAATCGTCTTGTCCGAAAGCTGAACCGGATCGCAGACGATATCAAAGCCATATCGGGGGCATTGCGCAGGGCGATGGGGAACAAGAAAGGGACGGAGGATCTGAAGAAGACTCTGGACAATCTCAAGGCTCTGACAGACAATTTGAGGGAGTTTACGAAAAACTTGAAGGACAAGTCTCCTGCGATCCTGAACAAGGTCGATTCGATTGCGACCAAGATAGACAAGGGCGTTGGAACTGTTGGCCAATTGGTCAATAACAGGGACCTTTATAACAAGGTCGATTCGGCCGCCGGACACCTGGATAGCATTCTGGCCAAAATTGACAGCGGTCAGGGGACTGTCGGACAGTTGGTGAACAATCCCGACTTGTACAACAATCTGAACGCCACGCTGAAAAAATTCTCGGACTTGAGCCACAAATCTGATCAGATGGTTCTCGACGTATCGATGAAGGGGTATTACTTTCCTCGGGATGCGGCCGCAGACGGCTTTCTGACATTGCAGATATTCCCGCGCTCGGACAAGTTTTATGAAATTCAGGTTGTTTCGTCCCAGCTGGGAAATTATAATCAGACCGTGCCCTATACACAGGTCAACGGAAACTTTATCGCTGGACCCTCCCAGGTGACCCAAAACAACTATGCGATCAAATTCAGTGTCGAATTCGGGCAACGATTCAACAACTTCGATGTCCGGGCCGGCATGATTGAAAACAGTTTTGGAGTGGGAACGGATGTTTTTCTGACAGACAACCTGACATTTACCTTTGTTCTCTACAACATCGGGTCATATGATCCGATCGCGCCCAATCCCTTCACCAGGATGTATCTCAACTATACGATCCTGAACCACATCTGGTTGACGGCCGGTTGGTATAACGCCTTTAACCAGAACCTCTCCTCACCGCTTGTCGGAGGAGGAATCGTTTTCTCCGACAATACGCTCAAGACTCTTATCGCCGGACATCTCCCATGAAATGAAAACATCCGTGTCGAATCTCTTTCAAGTGCGCTGGTTGGTCATCCGGACACTCTATTTCTTGACCCAGAAAGGGGGATGTTCTAGAGTAATAAGACAGCGCAATCCCGAATTCATGTTGGACTTAGACAAAAAGCCATTGTTATCGATGGATATGGAGGCTTATTGATGCCGGATGGTTTGACTCCAGACGAGCAGCAGACCGTTGAACTTTCCGGAGCTGTCGGTTATTACGAAGGTAAGAAACCTCCAGCCGGGGCCAAGAATGAGCCAAAGCAGGGTTGGTCCTTGCGAGGGACCCGGGTTCTGGCAGTTCTGTCCTCCCTGAGACTTGCCATCTCTCTCTTTTTGATTCTGGCGTTTCTGACCATCTTCGGAACGTTCATCGACCAGGGCCGCGAGTCCTCCTTCTATATCAGCCAATACGGAGACAATTGGGGAAAATGGATTGTCCGTCTGAAAGTTGATGATATTTATCACAGCTGGTATTACGTTTCCCTCCTTTCCCTTCTCTGTATCAATGCCCTTTCCTGTGTCTATAACAGATTTCCGATCACCTTCAAGTCCATGTTTCGTGAACGGGTCAATGTCAGTCGGGAGTTTCTGAAAAAGCAGCGGGAATACCGGGATGTGTCTTTGTCGGAAGCCTCCCTTCCGGCGGAGGGAGCCGAAGGCCATGTCAAATCTGTTCTGACTCGCAAGAGATACAAGGTCCAGACTCTGCAGGATGGACAGGAAACCATTGTCTTCGGCCAAAAAGGAGTTTTGGGACGTATCGGTTCCCATACGGCCCATTTGTCGGTGATTGTAATTTTGGGAGGAGGGCTGCTCGGAAGCCTTTTGGGCTTCCGTCTTTTCGGGACCTTCTATGTGCACTCGACAACGTTTGTACCGCAGGGAGATTTCAGTCTTCGGGTGAACAAGTTCTGGATCGATCACTACCCGAATGGAATGATCAAATCGTATTTCAGTGACCTGGATGTCCTGAAACAGGGAAAGGTCGTGAAGCATAAAGTCATCAGCGTCAATCATCCCCTCGAATATGACGGTCTCCGATTTTATCAGGCGAGTTTCGGAAATGCTTTTGACCGGTTGACAAGCGCCAAGGTTCTGATCGTCAACCGGGTCAAGAAACAGTTCCTTGGACAGGTCATGCTCCCGTGGAATACTGTCGAGCCGGTTGCCAAAACGGATCTTTCGCTGAAAGTCCTCCGATATGTTTCGGATTTTGCGTTCGATCCGAAAACAAATTCGGTTTACAGTAAATCCGAAAAGGAAGGAAACCCTGCGATTCAGGTGGCTGTCATTCAGAACGGGAAGGAAATCGGACGCCCCTGGTTTTTTTATAACTTTCCGCAGATTCAGGTGATGAAAAATCTTCCGTACTTCATCGTTTTTGCCGGATACAATGCCCCCCTCTATACGGGTCTGGAAGTGGCGAAGGATCCCGGAGTAAAAGTCGTGTGGGCAGGGTCCTTTCTGCTGGTGGGTGGATTGTTTCTGTCGTCTTATGTCTATCATCGAAAAATATGGGCACGGATCCGGCATACAGGCGGCAATGTCCAGATCGTTATCGGAGGATTCGGACACAAGGACAAGTTGGGTTTTGAAAAAGAGTTTCAGGAAGTGGTCCAGGAGATTGTATCTTCCCGAAAGCAGGATTTCCTGGGCGCTAAGGGCTCGGCGACGGCAGTTGCAGCGGGCTAGTTGATTGCATGTGGCTTACTGATATCATATTCGAGATTGATGACAGCTTAATGTTTGGAGAGAAGATTGTTTCCGGTACAAGCGGGATGCGGAACTGTCAAACACTTTCCCCGTATAGCGAAATCATTTCCGGCCTGAGTGAAAGGGGTAAAAATGTCGCTCATCAATTCGATCGGCTCTTCATTTCTTCTCTATAATACTGTTGTAGCACTCTATCTTGTCGCTGGAATCCTGTACTTTCTCTTCCTGATCTCCCACAAGAAGGAAATGGGACAAATGGCTTCGACCGTGACGTTTTCCGGCTGGGTAGTCAATACGGCCGCTCTTGTCGGAAGAGGGATCGCCGACCACCACGCACCCTGGTCGAATCTGTATGAAACTCTTTTCCTTTTTTCCTGGGCATCGATTCTTGGCTACATGATCATGGAGATGAAATACAAGGTTCGCGTGGCGGGAGCATTTGTTCTGACACTCGTGTTGTTTGCCGTTGGTGCGGCAAAGCTTCTTCCATACCGTTACCAGATGGTGGAGCCTTTGAATCCGGCGCTCAATTCGTATTGGCTGAAAATTCACGTTTTCACAATGTTCATGTCTTATGCCGCTTTTGGAATATCCGCCTCCCTTGCACTGATCTACCTTTTGAAAAAGCGGTCGGAATCACGGGGAACAACAGGGTGGATCCTGAAAGAGTTCCCCAATACGGAAGCCCTGGATGACATGACTTACAAGGCTGTCATGGTCGGGTTCCCACTCCTAACCCTGGGTGTCATTTTCGGTGCGATGTGGGCGTATGAGGCTTGGGGAGGATATTGGTCCTGGGATCCCAAGGAAACATGGTCTCTCATTACCTGGTTTGTCTATGCCGCCTATCTTCATGCGCGGATGACGAGAGGTCTGAGAGGCGCTCCCAGTGCCTGGTTCTCCATCGGCGGTTTCGTTTCAGTCGTTTTTCTTTATTGGGGCGTAAGTTTTATTATTCCTGGACTGCATGCTTACGCGGCATAGGGGAGACTGATGACCGGTATTCGCAAGTTTTGGCCTTATCTGGCCGGAGGGGCGGTTTTTCTGGGGATTCTTGCCTACCTCGTAGTGACGTACCGTTTTGCTCCGGTAAAAGTTGGAATGGTTGCACCAGATTTTTCCTTGAAAACAGTGGACGGGACCCCCATCCATCTCTCCGATTACCGGGGAAAAGTCGTCATGCTCAATTTTTGGGCAACCTGGTGCAAACCCTGCAAGCAGGAAATGCCTTCCATGGAAATCATGTATGAGGGGATGAGGCAGAAGGTCGGAGATAAATTTGCCCTGATTGCTGTCAATGAAAACAACATGTTCTATTCGGGAAAAGTTGCGCCGTTTTTGAAGTCCCACAACATCCATTTTCTGATCCCGCTGGATCCGTTCAGCAAGCTCGATCACCTCTACAAGATTACCGGTGTTCCGGAAACGTTTATTCTTGATCAGAACGGTGTTGTCGCACAGCATGTCATAGGTCCGAGAAACTGGATTGTCCGGCAAAACCTGGAGGAGGTTCTCGCCCTTCTCGCCAAGGGTCCGCAGACGCCAAAGGCCTATCAGGCAATCAAGGCCAAGGAAGCCAGCTCCGGATATTGAGAGGTCATGAAAAGGATTCTTTTTGTTCTGACTTTCCTCGTAGGATTTCTCCTCCCGTTTTTCTCGAGCGTTCAGGCAGGACGGGCGATTGCAGCGAGTGCCACCGATTTTCGTCTGCACGATGTGACCGGACGTGTGATTGGATTGGAGGATTTCAGGGGAAAGTGGGTCCTGTTGAATTTTTGGGCGACCTGGTGCGGTCCTTGCCTGAAGGAAATTCCTTCTCTGGAAAGACTCGGCAAACAGGTCCAGGCGCGTCTGGTGATTCTTGGTATTTCAGAAAGCCTGGATGGAAAAAAGAAATTGTTGAAATTTGTCCAGGATCATCAGATGACTTATCCGGTTCTCATAGACGGACTGGGGCGTGTGGCAGATGCTTACAGGGTGCACGGTTTGCCGGATTCGGTGCTGATCGATCCTCAGGGAAAGGTGACCTGGACTGTCGAAGGTGCTGTCAACTGGACAGATCCGTCATTTCAGCAAAAATTTCTCTCCGGACCATTGAAAGGACATTCGTGAAAATTTTTTCCTCAAGAATTTTCACGCTCAAATAAATATGGATCATTCCTCTGTCACGTTACCCTTATCCTTTCTGGCAGGGCTTGTCTCTTTTGTTTCGCCTTGTGTTCTCCCGATTGTTCCATCCTATATCTCGTTTGTAACGGGGTTGTCCTTCGATGACCTGACGGGAAAGAACTCCGAAATGACCCGGCAGGAAGTAACGCGAACGACAGTATGGCATTCCCTGATTTTCGTAGCGGGGTTTTCGGCTCTGTTTATCGGATTTGGGGCCTCTGCGTCTTTTGTTGGACAGATTTTGCTTACCTATCAGGAAGTGATCCGGAAGGTGGGGGGGATCCTGATTGTCTTCTTCGGTCTGTTCATCGCCGGTTGGATACGCATCCCATTTTTGAACCAGGAATTCAAACTTCCAGTGGGGAAACGGAAATCGACCGTCATAGGGACGTTTCTCATCGGTGTCGGATTTGCTGCCGGATGGACTCCTTGCGTTGGCCCTATTCTTGGCAGCATCCTTTTTTTCGCCGGGACACAAGGAGAAGTCATCCGGGGAATCGAGCTGTTGACCGCCTATTCGATGGGTCTAGCAGTGCCTTTTCTCCTTTCCGCAATCCTGTTTAATTCGTTTCTTGGAAGCTTCCGACAGATTTCCCGATGGATTCCCCTTATTACAAAATCCTCCGGTGTTTTTTTGATTGTTATGGGTGTACTGATTTTTACGAATGCGTTTTCCATTCTTTCTGCTTTTTTGACCCAGCATCACATCGGATGGACTTCCACCTTGTAGTTCCATGATTACGCTGGATTTCCGGAAAGGTCGGAATGTCGTCTGTCCCGCGCGTCTGCAATCAAGAAACGGAAAGAGTCGATGCGATTATTGTCGGGTTGGGTCCCGCGGGAGCGACAGCCCTGCGACTCTTGGGTGAGGCCGGACTTCGCGTTGTGGGTCTGGACCGGGCCAATTTTCCCCGTACGAAGGCATGCGGGGGAGGCTTGTCATCGCGTGCCACATCATTCTTGCCGAAGGGGTGGGACAGGATTCCTCACACGGTATCAACAGGTGTTCATCTTGTTTATGATATCCAGCCTCCGGTCCTTTTCGATATGGGAATCCCGATCGCTTATCAGTTCGATCGAAGGGACCTGGATGCTTTTCTCGTAGAAAGCGCCAAGTCGACGGGAGGGGAAATCCTGCTGGGAACGAACGTCCGTTTACTGGAATGGAAAGAGGGAAAATTCCGTCTGACATGTGATCCACAACGATCCTACGAGTCCCGGTTTCTGATTGCCGCCGATGGCGTGACCAGCTCTGTGCTCCGGTTTCTTGTCAACACGGAATCGGATGGTCTCAAGGAGATTGCGCGAGAAAGAAAAAGGCCACTTTGGATGTATCCGGCCTCCGAAATGGAAATTCAAAGCCAGACTCCCCCCCGGACATCGGATGTCCTGATCGATCTTTCTGCCGTTCCTGGCGGATATGCCTGGTCATTTGCCAAGAGAGACGGAAAAAAAAATATAGGCGTTGTCGGGTTCTTGAAACCCCTTAAACGTCCTCTGGAAACATTGCGTTCTTTCCTTGATACATTTCCGGAAAAGGACGGGAACCGGTATGAACCGGCTTTCGGTCCAGCAACATGGTTGATACCAAATTATTCGCGCTTCAAGGGACATGGGAAAATCCCCGGACTTTTTTTGATCGGCGATGCCGGAGCCATGGTTGATCCCTTTCTTGGAGAAGGAATCTATTACGCCATGTTGAGTGCCTCTCGCGCTGTTTCGGAAATTCTTCAGCACACCCAGTCCCCGGAAGAGGCAAGTCAGTCTTATTCCCGATGGGTTTATCGTTCGATTTTCCGGGAATTTTCTTATGCGCAAAAGCTCGCCTCGGTCATATACCGTTTCCCCGGGGTTTATTTTCGGCTGGTGCAAAAATACCCCCAGGTTCTGTCCATTTATGCATCTGTCATGACGGGAAAAAGGGATTATCGGTCTTTTTCGCGGGTCATAGGGAAGAATCTTCTCAAGCTGCCATTTCGTGGAGTATTTAAGAAACTTCGTCCCGACAAGCTGATATGATGAGAAAATGATGACCCCCAATACGAAACGAAAAGTTTCCGGATTCCAATTTGATGGCTCATGGGTGTTTCTTGCATTGTTTTTGTTTTGGGCAGGGGCATTCGAACTCGGCCCCACCCAGTACCCCGGTCAGGGAATATTTTTCGATGGACTGATCGGCATCGTCATTATCCTGCTCTATTTTTTCAGCGTCCTTCTTCATGAAGGAGGACACAAGCTGGCGTCCCGTCTCTTGGGGCGTTTTTATGACGGACATCAGCTGACAATCTGGGGGGGAGTTCCCAGAGAAGCGGAAAGTTTTCTCCCAACACAGTCGAGTGACATGATCCTGCGAATGGGAGGTCCGCTTTCCAATCTCCTGGCGGCGTTGCTTTTTCATGTCGTTTATAGTCGACTCTCCGGACATCCGGAAGGGGTTATCGGAGGCTTTGCGCCATTTCTCTTTTTCGGGATGCAGGCCAATTTTTTCCTTGTTCTCGTGAATCTGATTCCGGTTGTTCCGATGGACATGGGTGCCCTGATTCTGCAGGAACGTGTCCGGAAAAGCATGGACGGATCTCCTCCTTCCTGGCCTTTCCAGGCGGGCCTGATCTTGTCTTGGGTAATCATTTTGTCTGGACTGATTCTGGCCTCCCGGGGACTCCTCCTGTCCGGGTTTGGTCTTTTGTTCTGGGGAATCCATCTTGCCCGAGCCACACTGGTATGGAAAGGAAGGATGGGGTTGGTTCTATACCTCCGCCAACTCAATCTTCGGGAATATGTCGAGGTCAAATCCTGTTCACTTGTTTCGGACCGGTCTGTCGGTCAGGCTTTCCGGGAGGACTTTTTTCCGTCCGGAGAGAAAACCTTGCCCGTATGTGATTCAGACGGGGTGTACTTGGGTTTCGTCGAATGGAGAGAATTAAAAAAGGTTCCCGTCTTTTTATGGGAGGACCGGACAGTTGGATCTCTTGAACTTTCTGTATTTCCCGGAAAAATAATCGTTCTGGGAGAGGAGGACTGGAGGCAGGTCTATGATGCGATCGGAAAGGATATCCGGCCGTTGTATGCCATCGAAGATCATAAGTTCTTGGGACTGCTTCATCCGGAGAAGATTCTGGAACAATTCCGGATGAAGACGGAAATGGGGGTTCCGCCTGAAGGTCCGTCCGACTTCAAAAGGAGAGAAGGTCCGGAGGATCCACTGCCCATCCCACATGAATCCCCCTGATCAAGGATAAATGTTTTTGAAAGGTATCGATGGTCGAGTGAATTTTTTCGATCGCCGAGCTTTTGATGAGGTATTGGTAACGGTAATACATCTTTGCTTTGTAAACGGGGGCTGGAACGGGTCCCATCAGGAGGACACCCTCCATACTGCCTCCCGGTTTTTGGAACGGATCAAGCGAGGCTATGGTTTCGAGAAGTCTTTTTTCGTCGCGTGATGCAATTGTTAAAAGGGCAATCCGTCCGAAAGGTGGATATCCGAACGATTGTCTCTCTTTCAGAACATGCCGGATAAAACCATCCTGGTCATAATTCTTCAAATACTGATAGAGTGGTAACCCTTGGGACGCGGTGACAAGGTAAACGCGCCCTCCTTCCTTATGTCGACCGACTCTCCCGGCCAGTTGCAAAACCAGCTGAAAGACCCGTTCTTCACTGCGATAATCGGGCAGGGACATGGCCTGATCTGTCTCAAGAACAATCCCTAATGTGACATTCCGGAAGTCATGACCCTTTGCAATCATTTGTGTGCCAACCAGGATATTTCCGTCGGTTTCGGAAAAAGGTGTCGAGGATTTCTGACTGCCGGTCCGGCTGTCCTGATCCAGACGGATGACACGGGCCTGCGGGAAAAGTAATGCGAGTGATTCTTCCGCCTTTTGGGTTGCCAGACCTTCTTCCGACAACAAGTTACCGCCACATTCGGTGCAATGGTCAGGGGGGACAAAGCGAGATGCGCAAAGATGACATACGAGTTGCCGGAAAGGTTTTTTGTGGAGAACAAGACGTACAGAACATTTCTTGCAGGTGGGGGAACTTTTGCAGGACAGACAGCGAAGAATCGGAGCGTATCCCCGTCTGTTCAACAATATCAGCGTTTGTTCTTCCCTCTTCAATGTTTCGCTAATTTCCGCGAGAAGGGGAGGAGGCAATATTTTGTCCTGGCGGGCGGGAGGGGTCAGTGCGATCGTTGGAAGAGGTCGGCCGTGGATCCGTCGAGGAAGATTCAGGAGATTGTAACGGCCGGAGTCCGCGTAATAAATGGATTCGGCCAAAGGGGTCGCTGAACCGAGGACAACAGGAATTTGCCGGAGTTGCGCATATTTCAGGGCAAGATTTCGGACGTTGAAAGAAAGTCCTTCCCATGCCTGGTAAGCGGAGTCATGTTCTTCATCCACGATGATCAGCCCCAACTTTTCCAGAGGGGAAAAGAAGGCAGAACGTGGACCGATAACCAAGGGGACCTCCCCTTTCAGGATGGATATCCAGGAAGAAAGTCTCTTTAAGGGAGAAATCTGGCTGTGAAGGACTGACAGCTGGGGGACAAGACCGGAGAATGCTTCTTCAAGCTGGGGAACGAGGCCAATTTCCGGTGTCAGGAGAAGAGCCTGTTGGCCCCGGGAAAGAGTCCTCTGGACCATTTCCTGATAAAGGCGTGTTTTCCCGGAACCAGTAACCCCGCGAAGGACGGTAACGGAAAACAAATTCGCATGTCGGGTTTCCCACTCCAGGAAGACCGATTTTTGATCATCGGTCATCGGGGGAAGATCTGTGTGCTCTCGTTTATCCGAAGAGGGGGGAGTGCGTCTCCGGCGTTTTTCGGAAAAGGGCAGGGCTTTGGAGAAGTGCTGGGGGAGAGTATTTCGGAGAAGAAGTCCGAGAGGTAAGCGATAAAACCAGGAAGAAAACTGGTAGATGGAATGAAGGCAGACAGGAAGAACAGGGTCCGTATCCAGAATCTCGAGGACCGGTTTAAGGGTAAAATTTTTCTTCGATGGGGAAGGAAGACCGTCCCAGACAAGACCAACAAGTTCTCTTTTTCCCAGGGGAATCCGGACGCGCGTTCCCGGGAGGGGATCGGGTTCTTTCTCCGGCCAGGCGTATGTCAGAAAAGGGTCCCGAAGAGCTGTCAATGGAACGATGGTGACGGACTTCATGGTTGAGGGGGATCGGACTCGATCAGTCGTTTCAACTCTTCGATGAATTGATGCGGGTCCTGAAAGTTTCGATAGACGGAAGCAAAACGAACATAAGCCACCCGGTCGAGTTTTTCGAGTGACTCCATGACTTTTTCTCCAATTTCACGACCATCGATCTCCGCATCTCCCCGCTCCAGAAAAGACCGTTCGATATTCAATGCGACCTCTTCGAGTTGACCTCGGGACACAGGCCTTTTCTGAGAAGCCAGAATCAATCCCCGAAGCAGCTTTTGTCGATCAAACGGCTCGCGTCTCCCGTCTTTTTTCTTGACAGCTGGAAGCGTTTCCTGGACCCATTCGTAGGTGGTAAAACGACGTCCGCATTTTTCACAGTACCGGCGTCTGCGAATTCCAAACCCGTCCCCGGTCAACCGGGAATCGGTCACTTTGGAGTCCGGTGTGCTGCAATAGGGACATTTCAAGATGCCGTCCTTCCCGTGTCGGGAATCAGACCAGATCCGTGTAGATAGGATGTTTTTTTAAGAGGGCTGTCACGGCTTCCTGTGTTTCTTTCATCACGGAATCCTTGCCTTGACCCGACAGGACGCGGTGGATGATTTCTCCGACCTCTCGGATTTCATCAGATGTGAAGCCTCTGGTCGTGATCGCAGGGGTTCCCAGTCGAATACCGCTGGTGACGGTCGGAGGTTTGTCATCGAACGGAACGGCGTTTTTATTGCAGTAGATTCCCGCATCCGAAAGACGTTTTTCTGCGTCCTTCCCTGTCAGTCCTTTCGACCGAAGGTCGATCAGCATCAGGTGGTTGTCCGTACCGCCTGTGAGAATATCATAACCGTGTGCGGCGAGTGTTTCCGAAAGCGTGCGGGCGTTTTCCAGAACACGGGCGATGTAGTTCTTGAAGGAAGGCATCGAAGCTTCCCTCAGCATGACGGCTTTGCCTGCAACGACATGCATCAGAGGCCCCCCCTGCATCATTGGGAAAACGCCCTTGTCCAGGGGTTTGGCCCACTGCTCCTTGCAGAAGGCCATTCCCCCCCGCGGTCCACGAAGGGTTTTGTGTGTGGAGGTGGTGACGAAGTCGGCGTAGGGAAATGGAGACGGATGCATGCCGGCTGCACAAGTCCGGCAAAGTGGGCCATGTCAACGAGCAGGTGGGCGCCGGTTTCATCGGCGACTTTCCGGAAAAAAGAGAAATCGATGGTTCTGGGATAAGCACTGGCTCCGGCGATGATGAGCCGGGGTTTGTGCTGCCGAGCCAAGCTTTCGACCTGATCGTAGTCGATCAGACCGGTATCCTTTCGTACTCCATAAAAAACAGCCTTGTAGTAATGGCCGGAAAAAGACACAGGACTTCCGTGAGTCAGATGTCCACCGTGCGCGAGATTCATTCCGAGGATGGTATCGCCCGGGTTTATCGAAGCAAGGTAGACCGCCATGTTTGCCTGCGATCCGGAATGGGGCTGAACGTTTGCGTGTTCCGCGCCGAAGAGAGATTTGGCGCGTTCGATGGCGAGTGTTTCCACCTCGTCGACCGCTTCGCATCCGGCGTAATAACGTCGGCCCGGGTACCCCTCGGCATATTTGTTTGTCATAACGGAACCGACGGCTTCGAGAATGGATCGACTCACATAATTTTCCGAGGCGATCAGAATGAGTTTTTCCTGTTCTCTCCGAATCTCGTCTGAGATTGCTCCATAGACTTCGGGGTCCGATTGTATGAGCCAGGACATTGACTTTGATCCTTTCGGAAAGACTGTTAGGATTTCCCGGAGGTTCCGGGCGATTCGAGGGCGGATATTTTATCGATCCTGCGCTGGTGGCGTCCTCCTTCGAACGTGGCATCGAGAAAGATGCGGGTCCAGGCATGGGCCTGCTCCGCAGAGGCTTCCCGACCACCAAAACAGATGACATTGGCGTTGTTGTGGCGGCGGGCAAGACTGGCGGTTTCATCGTTGTAGACGACGGCCGCCCGGATTCCCTTAATCTTGTTGGCGGCGATGGAGACTCCGATGCCGGTGCCACAAAGGACAATACCGAGATTCCCTTCGCCGGAGCAAATTGCGCGGGCGACTTTTTCAGCGAAATCCGGATAGTCGACCGAATCTTCGTTGAAGGTTCCGACATCCAGTAAAGACAGACCATCTTTTTCGAGGTGATGTTTGAGGGATTCCTTCAGAGAAAAACCGGCGTGATCAGAGCCGATGACGATACGGATTTGTGGGGACTCCTTCATGACTCTCACCCTTGGGATGAAATTGTTCCAGAAAGCGGCAGAACTCCTGTCAGCCGGACGAAAAATGATCGCATGCTTTGATCGAAATGTCAATTGTTGTTATTCTTAAATGTAGGTTAAAATTGGATAAAATAAAGAGATCAGTCGTCCTTTTCTTTGTCTGGAACTTCCCGTTGATCTTGATGGGTTGTTCCTCTTCCATCTGGAACAATCCACATGGTCTTTTGGGAGGGCTTTTTGGGGGATCCTCCGAAGCCCGGACAGGACAACAAAATTCAACTTCTTACACAAGGGCTTCCACTGCGTCTTCTTCGACGCCACCCGACCGTCCCGGAAACGGATTTTCGAGTATTTCTCCGCCGAAATTCATTCACATCGTTCCGTTCGAAGAGGGAGATGGTTTCTATCTCCAATGGACGCGAGTCGCCGGTGCGACAGATTATCTGCTTTTTCGCCACGGAGCTCTTGTGGCGGACGTCCCACAAAACGTCTACGAGATGCATGGTCTTCTTCCTTGCCGCTCCTACCGATTTTTTATCTGGAGTTCGAACGGTGCCGTCTTGTCGAAAAAACCTCTGAAAGTCCACGCGCGAACTCTCGGTTGTCTCCGGACGCGCTGAGGTTCTGGGCGCTGTTGATTGACAACAATCGGAAAATCGACCATATCTAAGTCCTTGGAAAATTTTCATGCCACGGTTTGTCGTGTGTGCAGGGAGAGCAGAGGCGTGGAAAAAACTTCTCAATATCCGGGGACCCTGATCGCGATCGAAGGAACGGATGGATCCGGAAAAAGCACTCAGGCCGAACTTCTCAAGCATTTCTTCGAGTCTCGCGGCCAAGGGGTCGTCCTGTCCCCTTGCAACACGGCGGAGTTGATCCGGGGAGCGATCTCGAAGCTCAAGGAACGCAACACCCTTGACCCGGTGACATTCTGCTTTCTTTACGCGGCCGATTTCGTCGACAGGTTCGAACATGTGATCATCCCGGCACTGGCCTCCGGCAAGGTCGTTATTGCCGAGCAATATGTCTATACCGTTTTTGCACGGGCGATGATCCGCGGAATCGATAGCGAATGGATCCGGAAAATGTTTGACTTTGCCCTGACTCCGGCGAGGACATTCTATCTGGATGTCCGTTTTGAAGATCTCCTGAACCGGATTCAGTGGAAATCTCGAGATGAAAGGTATTTCGACTATTATGAAGCCGGAATGGACCTGAATCTTGCAAACAGGAAAAAGGATTCTTTTGTCATCTATCAGAAAAGACTGATCGAAATTTACCGGGAAATGGCCTTGGAAAACGAGTTTGAAACCATTGACGCGATGAAGCCGATCCAGCTTCAGCAACAGGAGTTGCGGCATGCCATCTCGCAGATCCTCCGAAATCGGAGTCGCCGCAAAGGTAGACGGTCATGACAAGCCATTCTTTTCCGGGGCGCCTGGTCGTTGTGGAAGGTATTGACGGTTCAGGAAAGTCCACACAGATCGAACTTCTGGAAAACTATCTCCGGATCAAGGGGTTCGGAGTCCTTCGCAACGCCTGGAACTCGAGTCAGGAGATTTCTCCGATCATCAAGAAGGCCAAGAAAAAACAGCTTCTGACCCCCTATGGATTCAGTCTGCTGCATGCCGCGGATTTCAGTTACCGCTATACGCACGAAATCCTCCCCGCCCTGAATGCCGGCAAAATAGTGTTGTCTGACAGATATATCTATACGGCCATCGCCCGTGACGCCGCCCGGGGAATTCCACGGGAATGGCTCGTGAACAATTTCCGATTTGCCATTCGTCCGGATCTTACGTTTTTTTTCCGGATGGATCCGGCCAAGGCCTATGACCGGATCACCCAGGTCCGGGATATCAAATATTATGAAGCGGGACTGGACATGGAATTGTCGATGAGTCCACGGGAATCCTATATTCTTTTTCAGTCCCGGGTACTGGAAGGATATGAGGCGTTGGCAAAGGAGCATGGATTTTCTGTTCTTGACGGTGCGAAGCCTGTCGAAGAGACCCAGCGGTTCGTCCGGCGTCTAGTCAATCCCCTGATCCAGTCCCTTCTTCAGTAAAAGGAACCGCCTTCTGGAGACTTTCCGTACCTCATCCACTGGACAATCACATTCCTTCCTTTTCCCAGATCTTTTTCCATAGTCTGGATCAGCTTGGATTCGTGGTTTCTGGTATCGTCCACATCACCGGGGTCAGCAATCATCAGGTAGGGATCGGCAAAGGAGAGAACAGGCATTCTCCCTCCGGCAAAGAGAAGAGCTTCCCGTGCCAGGGCCGTCAGGCGGGAATACAGGTTCACCCGGTTCAGCTGGTCTGCGGTCAACATGTCTGAATAGGGTTTCATGTTTTTTCGGAAGTCCTGTTCCTGCGGGCTCCGGCTTCGGATGAGTGACAGTGTCACCATCACACGTTCGGGATGGCTGAAACCCTGCAGGTCCTCTTCCAGAAAAAGGGACCCGATATTCGATGTATCCGTGACAGGATGGAAATAGAGAGGGGTCATCGAAAGTGTGCTGATGGCGGAGATGATGACCCGTTCGCGGAGATCGGAAAAAATATCCGGAAAGAGTGTCCTGCCCAGGGCCAGTGTCAGTTTGCGCTGGTAGCGTGAATCCCTGTAGCTTCCGTATTTTCTCGACATTCGTCGCAACGTAAGCCGGGCGGGACTCTCCGAAGGAATATCCCGGCTCCCCCGGTAATATTCCATGAAGAGCCCGTACCGGAGACCTTGTTGGGAAACGGTCAGGGTGTCACTCCGGAACAGGTCCATAATCCGCGAAATCAGAAAGATTCCTGCCGGCAAAATATCAGCCCGGTCTTTCGGAACTCCCAGAACGTCGCTTCTCTGGGAGAGGGACATTTCCCGGACGGAGGACATGATCCGTTCCATTTCTTGTTTTTCAAGGGTGTATTGATGAACGATCGGATAAAGTGGGTATTTCCGGATGCGCTGGGATATCCGTGCCAATTGGCGGACCGTTCCCCCAACACCGACCAGACGGGAGACCGAAGAGACGAGGGATGAAGGAGCTTCGGAAAGGGTCCGGTCGATGAATTTTTCCAGCTTTTTCCATTCGCGCGCATTGGGAGTGCCGTTTTTCCGGAAGAAGAGTTCGGTCAGACGGACGGCTCCCAGGGGAAGTGTGCAGACGGTTTCCATTTGACCTTTCCGGACACTGATGCATTCCGTACTGCCCCCTCCGACATCAAACACAACCCCGTCATCGAGGTCAAGACTGTTCTTGACGCCAAAGTAACTGTAAAATGCTTCTTCTTCACCGGACAAAACTTCGATTTTGTAAGGAAGGTCAGCTTCGAGTGCTTCCAGGACATCCGACTGGTTTTTGGCGTCCCGGACAGCGCTTGTGGCTACGCAACGAATATAGTCTGCCCTGTGGAAGGCGATCAGGGAGGAAAATTTCGAGAGAGCCAATTTTGCGCGATCGAGGGATTCTCGGGTGATGGTTGTCTCGTTGTACATTCCGGATGAAATCCGTGCGGTTTCTTTCTGCTTTTCCACAAGCCAGTAGTCCGAACCCCTGCGCGCAAGGATTTCCAGACGCATCGAATTTGATCCGATATCGATGATCGCGATTTTTTCAAGACCCATATCCAGCCTCCCTGGTCCATTGGCGTGTGCCGGACTTTTTGTGAGTATAGAGCATTTTGGGGTGCGAACAATACGGCCTCCACTTAAGATTGGGAGAGCAAACAGATGAACATGGGAAGATCCTGCGGAAACGATGGGAGATGCTGGCTCATCCTTTTGGGGATTGTATTTCTTCTGCCGACGGTCAGTCCGGCTTCGGCGGATCCATTGTCGCCATCTCCAACGGCAGTCGTGCCGAATGGGGCCGGGGCTACCTCCACCCCATCGGGGAATCCGTCCGGAGCCTCCGGTTCGGAGAAGGACAAAGGGAAAAAGAAGAATTTGCCGGTTCGACCTGCCCCATCCAATTCTGCGAAAAAACTTCCCGCAGCTTCGAAGCCGTCTTTGCAGACCCTGTCGCACAAGAAGAAAAAAAATCTCTCTCCGCCGGCCCTGACACGAAATGGACCCGATGCTCTGGCAGCGTACCGGCATACTTGGAATCCCATTACGGGTGGACCCGAATTCCTGCCTCTGGCGGATACCCTGCCGGAGGGAGAGCTGAACGGCAGGATGTTTTTCTATTCCCGTTTTACGGAAGCTCAGTACACAGACTCCGGTGGCATCCAGAGTTTGCCGAATGGATATTATGAAACCCAGCTTCTCCTCCTGGGGGCCATCTATTACGGTCTGACGAGCAACGATGAACTGGTGTTGCTCCCATCCATGATATCGACATTTTCCTCAAGCGACGGGCAGAATCTTTATGGAACAGGGTTCAATGACTTTACATTCGGGATCAAGCATCGTTGGGTTGTCCAGGATCCGAACAGTTGGCGTCCTTCCATCGCGACTCCCTTCCTGATCACTTTGCCCACTTCGACATGGCTGGGGACTCCGGTTCCCAAGGGAGGACTTCCCCCCTTATCCGTCGTCCCTTCGACGCATTTCGGTTCCCTCGCCCTCACAACGGGCCTCTTTATTCGGAAAAACGAAAAACCATTCCGCTATATTGCGGATTTCTTTTATACGTTCAACTTTCCAACCAATGGAATCCCCCCTGGCGGAACAGTGCAGCAGCAGATCCAGTATGGGGATCTGGCCCAATATCGGCTCGGTGTGGAAGAAGTTTTCAACGACAGGACCGGATTTGGCGGAATTCTGGAGTTTGTCGGACTGTCAGGCCTCCCATTCAGCATCGATGGGATCGGGCCTTCGCTCAAGCCGACAAACTTTAATTTGATGGGCCTTCAACCGACAATCGAATACAATTTGACCGAGAGGCTGATGTTCTCGGCGGGAGTTTTGCTGCCGGTATTCGGGAACAACGAATATATGGCCGTGATCCCCAACTTCTCCATGTGGTATTACTGGGGAGCGGTCGATGGAAAGCTGATGCCACGATAATCCGGGACCGGACCAGAGGTCGCCGGACGACTCCCGGAAGGGGCCCTTTGCGTATCCGGGGCCGGATTACATATAATCGGAGAACTATGGAAACCTTTCCCTTGCCCAGTGTGACCGAAAAAGAGACTGTCGTGCAGAACATGTTTACGTCTGCCGCCAGGGCTTACGACATCAACAATACCGTCCTGAGCTTCGGTCTCCATCATCTCTGGAAGAAACTCACGATTTCCCTGTTGGAGATTCGAGAGGGCCATACCGTCATCGACCTTTGCGGGGGGACGGCGGATCTTTCTCTCCTTGCGGCGGCGAAGTCCGGAACGACCGGGCATGTTCTGACGATGGACCTGAATTTTGCAATGCTACGGATCGGCCTGGATAAGGTCCGATCCAAACAGGCTCCCCGACAGGGACAGAGTCCGGTCGTGGTTGTTCAGTCGAACGCCGAATTCCTGTCCCTGAAGGATTCGTCCGTCGATCGGCTCGTGGTGGGTTTCGGTCTGAGAAACGTGTCCCACCTGGATTTGGCCTTGTCGGAGATCTTTCGAGTCCTGAAACCGGGAGGACGGTTTGCCTGTCTTGAGTTCTCGACACCCGTGAACGGCGTCTGGCGTCAATTGTATCGGTTTTATTCTTTTGCCTTGCTCCCGTCGATCGGGAAAGTCATATCCGGCGACCGGACCGGCATCTACGAATATCTCCCGGCATCGATCGCTCGTTTTCCGGATCAGGAATCTTTCTGTTCCATGATCCGTGATGCGGGATTCCGGGACGTGACTTACCGGAATCTGTCCGGGGGTATCGTTGCAATTCATATGGGGGTCCGGTGAAATGGCTACGTTTTCCCCGTTGTCGACAGAACACATTTCTCCTGTCACGATTTCGACCGCTTCGCCTCCTTCCGTCTTGAAAAAAGTTCTTTTTGTCTGGCTCCCGGTCAGTCCCATCTTTCCGGTCGGTATCGGTTATCTTGTCAACTGGCTTCACCGTCATCATCCGGAAGTGACGATTTCTGTCCTGGACCTCACCCAGGTTCCGGAAAAAGATGTCAAACGGGAACTGGCGAGAAAGATCGGGGACTTTCAGCCGGACCTTCTCGCATTTTCCTGGAGGGATGTCCAGATCTTTGCCCCGCACGAGGGTGACAATTCCCTTCGGAGGGCTTTCGAATTCTACTATTCGCCCAATCCTCTTGTCCGTGCGAGAGCGGCGCTGGACGGTATCCGGATGGTCTGGAAATACAAGAACGAATTCAATAAAAAGCTGCGCTTGATCAAGGAAGGGATCCGGCTGGCTCCTCAGTCCCGGGTTATGGTGGGCGGCGGTGCTTTTTCCGTGTTTGCCGACCAGATCATCAAACTTTTGCCTGAAGGTGTTATCGGGGTTGTCGGCGAAGGAGAGGATGCGATCATCAAGGTTGTCGAAGGGCGTCCTGTCGATGATGACCGGGTCATATACCGCAAGAACGGCAAGACTTTTCGGGGGAAAAAAGAGGGAGGCGTTGCCATTCGCAGTGCTCCGTATGATCTCCCCTATCTCGAAAGCGTATTTGAAGGCCATGCTTTTTACCACCGGACGATGGTCGGGATTCAGACCAAGCGCGGATGTCCCTATGGCTGCTCCTTTTGCCTCTATACCTATATCGAGGGAAAGCGCGTCTACTATCGGGATCCGGAAGATATCGTCAATGAAATGCGCCAGTATTACGACCGGTGGGGCATACGGAATTTCTGGTTTGCCGACGCGCAGTTCATTCCAGGAGTCAAGGCCATCCCGGAGGCAATGGATCTCTTGAAAGCCCTGCGGGACAGCGGAATGAAGATCAGTTGGAGCGGGTACATCCGCACGAGCCTCATTTCGCCGGAGATGGCCCGGCTGATGGTGGAGTCCGGTATGGGGGACCTCGAGGTTTCGGTGACTTCCGGCTCTCAGGAAATTCTGGACTCGTTACGCATGGGGTTCCGTCTCGACCAGCTGGTCGAAGGCTGCCGGAATCTCCGGGACGCGGGCTACAAGGGGAACATCATTCTCAACTACTCTCTGAATGCACCGGGGGAGACGGAAGAAACGCTCAGGGAATCCATCCGGTCCTATGAGGCGATCTGTTCGATCTTCGGGGAAGATCGGGTTTATCCGATGGTGTTTTTCCTGGCAGTCCAGCCACATACAGGATTTGAAAAAAGACTGATGAGGGAAGGGTACCTCGAGGAAGACTACAATCCGATCACCCTGAATCCGGTGACCATCCGAAAGCTGCTCTATAATCCGGGCCATCTGGGAAAGATGATTGCCAGGGCATGTCTTTTGGCTTGGGACGAAGAGCCGATGAAAATCGGGAGGGCAGTCATGCGGGAACTTGCTTCGGTCTTGGGTCGCCCCTCCACGCCGCGTTCTTCCTCGCTCGAAGTCCCGAGTCCTTCATAGGTGAACAGGGAAACGGTTGTTTACCAGGAAGGGGTCTCCGGTTGGGAATCTCTGAAAGGTGTTCCACCGGGTATCCGGCTTCTTCTGGGCATTGATGGTTCCCTGACGCGTGCGCTGGAATTTCTTGGCTGTGGGCCAGTTTCTGTCGAGATCCTTTCGCCCCCTTCTTCTGAAACGCGCCTTGTTTATTTGTGTCTGTCAGGGCTGGGTCCAGTCGTCCAGGCGTTGACCCAAATTCCCTCTCCGGTTTCCCCGGAAGATCGCGAAATTTTGATGGATACCCGTCCGATCGGTCCTGCTCTGTCGAAAAACAGGGGGCCCTTGCGAAGGGAAGGGCTGACGATCCTCCGGTCTCCGGGGACGGGGCAGGGCGTTCCGGATTTTCGATGGGAGAGGACCCTTCTCTGGAACAGGATTTATGACCTTGTCGTCAGCCCAGGTCCCCGACTGACGATCCGGGAATGGTTTCTTCCTCCGCTGGAGGACGTTCTGGAAGGAGTCCGACTTCCGTGAGAACTTTCCTGGCCGTTCTTGACCTGATCCGGTTTCGCCGTCCTGTCGGAACTTTTCTGCTCTTCATGCCCGCCCTGTGGGGACTTCTGGCAGCATGGAAGGGAAGACCCCCTTTTTTCATGATCCTGTTGTTTGCGGTCGGAGCGTTTGTGATGCGATCGGCCGGCTGTGCCATCAACGATATTTTGGACAGGAACGTCGACGGAAAGGTGTCCCGGACGCGGGATCGACCACTCCCTTCCGGACGACTTGGGCTCATGAGTGCATGGGCCGTGTTTGTCGTATTTTCTCTGGTAGCCGCTTCGCTCCTTTTGTTCCTTCATCCGCTGACCCGTTGGGTTGCTCTGGCCGGATTCGGGGCAACAATGGTGTATCCCCTGATGAAAAGGTTCATGCCTCTCCCGCAAATTTTTATGGGCGTCCCATTCGGGATGACTGCACCTTTGATGGCATGGGCCGAAGGCCGGGGAACGTTGGCCTGGCCCGCTTTCATGATTGCGCTCGGAGGACTCTTTTGGTCAACGGCCTACGATCTGGTTTACGCGATTGCGGACAGGGAGGATGACGTCCAGGCCGGAATCCGTTCCGGAGCTGTGACCTTCGGGGATCGTTTATGGCTAGCAATCCTGCTCTTTGGACTGGCAGCCTCCTGGTTTCTTTGGGCGGCCGGCTTCGATCTTGGAATGAACCGCTACTATCCTTGGTCTGTCGGAATATTCCTGGCGTTTATGGTATGGCAGTCCCTGATGGTTCGCAATGGAATTTCTCCCCGGGGAGCTTTGTCCTGTTTCAAGTCGCATGTCTGGATAGGATTGATTGTGGCAGTCGGTATCTGGTTTGAATCTCCTCTGATGGTCTGACGGATTCCGGATTTCCAAAGGCCTGCCACTGTGGTAGAATCGGGAAACATGAGCGGAGACTCGTCTTTAAAGACGAGGTTTCTCTCTTGAGATCGGGGAAGTGAAAGGTTATAGTCAGGGCTGGAAATTCTTTTCAGGAACTTTTGGCAACCGTTTGATCCCGTCCGGGTGACATGATGGTATTATAAATTCTCTGTTCCAGTGTCCGGACTGGAGGGAGTAACGGTTGATGGGATGGGAACAGGAAATGACAGGAGGCTGAGATGATCTTGACAGTCGGTAACTGGGGATTCTTTCAATGGGCTCTTTTGTTGGGCGTTGGTACGTTGATTGTTTCCGGTTGGTTTATGGTGATCAACGCCATTTACCACAACAAGTAAGACGGAGATTCAGGGAGAAGGGCAAGGAGGAATATGTCTTTCACCGGGGAGATCCGGAAGATGTGGGCCGACTCCAAGGCGGTTTTTTTTATATTGTCAGGAGCGGTTTTTCTCTTTGTTCTTCTCTTGTTCTCCATGTTGTGGGGTGTGTTTGGCCAAGACACTTTCAAGGCTCATACGGTTCTTCCCTCTGTCCATCAACAAGACAAGGATCAGAGCCCCTAGGGCTTGGTTTTTCGGCGCTCTGTTCCTCAGTGAACAAGCGTTCCCGCCTTCGGAATGAAATTTCCGATAGTCCTTTCCTGCGTCTAAGGTGATCAAGAACAAAGTCAGTGCTGTCTCTGGAAGGAAGCAAATGGAAAAGGAAGATTTGACTCCCCTTGAGAAGAAGACATTAATGAGTCTTAGTCTCATATTTTCGATCCGGATGTTTGGTCTCTTCATCGTTTTGCCTGTGATCAGTCTTTATGCGCGGAAAATGCCGGGGGCCGATCCATTCTGGCTTGGGCTTGCTCTGGGTGGATATGGATTGACCCAGGCTCTTTTTCAGGTTCCGTTCGGCATGTTGTCTGACAAGCTCGGAAGAAAGCCCGTCATCGCGATGGGGCTTGTCATTTTTGCGCTGGGGTCGGTCGTTGCCGCAGAAGCCCAATCGGTGGAGACTCTTTTTCTGGGAAGACTTCTTCAGGGAGCGGGAGCGATCGCTTCGGTCATCATCGCATTGATGGCGGATCTGACCCGGGAAGAAGTCCGTACCCGGGCCATGGCGGGAATCGGAATGTCGATCGGTCTCGCGTTTGCCATCGGCATGGTTGTAGGCCCGATTGTCGGAGCCCATTGGGACGTTTCGGTTCTGTTCTGGGTGACAGCTTTTCTTGCGGTTCTGTCAATCGTGATTCTTTTTGTCGTTGTCCCCAATCCGCATGGTGCAGTCCAGAAGAACGAGATGGAACTTTCGGTGGATCAGCTGGGGTATGTTCTTCGGGTCCCGTCTCTCCTGCGGATGGATCTGTCTGTGTTTTTCACGCATGCGTCCCTCACAGCCGTTTTTGTCAGTTTTCCGATCCTCCTGTCCTCGTACATGCCGGAAAAAACCATGTGGCATGTTTACCTTCCCGTTATTTTTTCCGGCCTTGTCCTGATGGTTCCGGGGATGATCTATGCGGAAAAAAAGAAGAAGCTGAAACAGACGTTCCTTTTTTCCATTCTTCTGATTGTTGTGAGTTTTCTTGTCTTTCTGTTGGGATACACGAACAAGACGGGTCTCATTGCCGGACTGACGATCTACTTCATCGGGTTCAATCTCCTCGAACCGCTTATGCCTTCGATCATGACCCGCTTTGCTCGGACGAAAACCCGGGGAACTTCGTCCGGCGTTTTCAACATGAGCCAGTTCCTGGGGGCTTTTGTCGGAGGGAGTGCCGGCGGCTATCTTGTGTCGATTTCGGACAAGGTCCTGTTCGGGGGGCTTCTGATCCTGTCTGTCGTCTGGTTTCTTGTGTGTCTGGGATTGACCGATCCCAACCATCTCCAGATCTTCGAGCGCGAACTGGGTCATGACGTGAACGATCCTTCTCCGATCTGCCGTCAGGTCGGAGCAATGACCGGGGTCATCGACTGCCGGTATCTGGAACATACAAAAACCCTCTGGGTCAAGTACCTGAAAACGGACCTCTCTTCCGAAGACCTGAACCGGAAACTGGAAAGCCTGATCGCCAACAGTCCGGCCCAATAGGTTCGGTTCCCGATGCCTTCCTCCCAACGACTTCTCGTCGCCATGCTGGTCCTATTGGGTCTGCTGGGGGTTGGGACTTTCGGGTATATGGAAATCGAGCACTGGAACTTCATAGACTCCCTGTTCATGACGGTTATCACGCTGTCAACGGTGGGGTATCAAACTGTTCATCCTCTTGATCAATCCGGTAAATATTTTACGATTTTGCTGATTGTCGGGGGAGTGGGGACGGTCGGCTATGCAATCGCCACCTTGAGCGAGCTGATCCTCGAGGGGCATGTTTACAAGCTCTTGGGAATTCGGAAAATGGATCGTAAAATCGGTTCTCTCAAAGATCATGTTATCGTTTGCGGGTACGGAAAGATTGGGGCCCTGGTGATCGCCGGTCTGGTCGATCGGTCGATTCCTTTCGTCCTGATCGAAGAAAACCCCCAAATTGCCCGGGAAGCCATGGAAAAAGGGTATTTGACGGTGGAAGGAAACGCCTCCGAAGAAGATGTTCTGAAAAAAGCCGGTATTGGTCGAGCCCGTTCCCTGTTGGTCACACCGTCTTCCCGGGCCGCAGACTCCGTTTACATAACAATGAGTTCACGTCTGGACAACCCGGGACTATCCATTATTGCTCTCGCAAGCGACCCCAAGACAGAGTCCAAGCTTCTCAAGGCGGGAGCAACCCGTGTTGTTTCCCCCTTCGTCCTGGGAAGCCACAGAATGCTTCTGGCCCTGACACAACCGACGATCCTGGACGTTCTCGACCGGGTTGTTTCTCCCGAAGGCGGAGGATTCGTTTTTGACGAAATTACGATCCCGGAGGGGTCGCGATTTGATGGCAAAACAGTATCGGACTTTTCACAGGTCCTCGGAATCAAATTCCACATTATCGCCATTCAGTCCAGAGGATCGTCCCGCCTCGTGCTCCCGACGGCCGAAACCCGGATCTGTTCTCAGGACCAGATGGTCGTGATCGGAACCCGGGAAGATATTTCCAGTGTGAAAGAGAACCTGGGTTTGTCATCCGATCTCTACGAGAGAGGACAGTCTTTTGAAACCGCCTGAATTTCTGAAGAAATCACCGACGACTTCCAAATCGGCGATAAGGGAAGGGTGGAGCGAAAGGGGGGCGAGGGTGTTGCTGGAAAACTATAGCCGGGAACCTTTGGTTTTCGAAAAGGGACGCGGGAGCTATCTTTTCGACCCGTCGGGGGTAGCTTATCTCGATTTTCTGGGAGGCATCGCAATCCACGTGCTCGGGCATTGCCATCCCGGGATTACCCATGCCATCCAGAAACAGGCCCAGAGAATGGTGCATCTTTCCAATCTTTATTATAATCCGGCCGTTGTGGATCTGGCAGAGCTTCTGGTGGAAAGGACGTTTGCCGACAGGGTTTATTTTTCAAATTCGGGAACCGAAGCCATCGAGGCAGCGATCAAGCTCTCCAGACGTTATGGGGCCTCCACCGGTCGATACACGATGATTTCGATGGAAGGCAGTTTTCATGGAAGAACCATGGGGGCGATGACTCTGACGGGTCAGGCCAAGATTCGGGAAGGATTTGGGCCTTTGCCTTCGGGGTTTCTCTATGCGCCGTTCAATGATTTTGAAAAAGTCCGGGCCACGCGGACACCGGAAACGGTTGCCGTCATCGTCGAACCAATCCAGGGCGAAATCGGGGTCATCCCGGCGGAAAGAGACTTTTTGCAAAAACTCCGTCGATGGACGCAGGAAGAAGACATTCTCCTGATCCTCGACGAGATCCAGACAGGAATGGGGCGAACGGGCTCCCTTTTTGCCTACGAGCAATACGAGCTTGTTCCGGATATCCTTGTATCCTCGAAGGCACTGGGCGGGGGGCTTCCGCTGGGAGCCCTTCTGACCAACGAGAAATTGTCAAAGTTTTTGCCGTCGGGGACGCACGGTTCGACTTTCGGCGGGAACCCTGTCGCCTGTGCGGCCGGAGCTGCACTGCTGCGCGCTCTTTTTGCGGAGGATTTCCTTCCGGAAAGGGCTCGGACGATGAGCGCCTATTTGTGGGACGGGTTGATGGCCCTGAAGGGGAGGTATCCCTCCCTGATCCGGGAGGTTCGGGGGAAGGGGTTCATGGTCGGACTTGTCGTCTCGGGGAGTGCGAAGAAAATCAAGGACCTATTCCGCGAAGACAGGGTCCTGGTGAACGCTACCGGTCCTGCTGACGATGTGATCCGGCTTCTTCCTCCACTTTCGATCACCTATGATGAAACGGATGATTTCCTGTCGGTGGCGGACAAGATTTTTTCCGGCCTTTCGGGAGAGAAGTCTTGACGGAAAAAAAAGCATTTCGTCACTTTTTGAAGGTCAGTGATCTCGATTCTTCAGGAATTCGGGACATTCTGGACCTGACGGAACGGATCCGGAACAATCCGGAAGATTACGAGAATTGCTTTTCTCGAAAAACCGTTGGTCTCCTGTTCGAAAAGTCGTCTACCCGGACGCGGCTGTCTTTTGAGGCAGGCGTTCATCAGATGGGAGGGGACACTGTTTTTCTGGGAGGAGACTCACAGCTGGCCCGGGGTGAAACCATTGAAGACACGGCACGGGTCATGTCCGGCTATCTGGATATGGTCATCATACGGACGTTCGGTCACGATCGGATTGACCGATTTGCCGGCCATTCCACGGTCCCGGTCATCAACGGTCTTACGGACGGACATCATCCTTGTCAGGCGCTTTCGGATTTCTCTTTCATCGGAAAGGAATTCGGGTCCATTCAGGGAATACGGATGGCGTATGTCGGAGACGGAAACAACATGGCCCATTCCCTGATGGAAGCAGGGGCCCTCCTGGGAGTGGATCTCGTTGTCTCGACGCCTCCGGGATATGCGCCGGATGCTGAAATTCTCCGATGGTCGTCGGAAATGGCAAAGAAGACCGGAGGATCCGTCACATGGATGGAGAACCCGATGGAGGCCGCCAAAGAAGCCCGTGTTCTGTACACCGATGTCTGGACAAGCATGGGACAGGAAGCCGAGTCGACTATCCGGGAACAGGCCTTTTCCGGTTTCCAGATCAATAGGGAAATGTTGTCTGTGGCGGCCCCCGATGTCATTGTGCTCCATTGTCTTCCGGCCTATCGCGGGAAGGAAGTGACGGAAGAGGTTCTCGATGGGCCCCGTTCGAAGGTTTTTGCGCAGGCGGAAAATCGACTGCATTTACAGAAGGCTCTTATGCTTTTTTGCACGGGGAAAGGATAATCATGTCCCAGGAAAAAGGAGTGGTCCCCGGAAAGGTCGTCCTGGCCTATTCGGGTGGACTGGACACCTCGGTCATCATGACGTGGCTCAAGGAAAAATATGGTTGTCAGGTCGTGGCCTATTGCGCAGATCTGGGACAGGGAGAAGATCTCGAAGAGATTTCCCGGAAAGCTTTCCGGACGGGGGCTTCGAAAGTCTATGTCCGCGATCTCCGGGAAGAATTCGTGAAGGATTTTCTGTTTCCGATGATTCAGAGCGGAGCCGTTTATGAGGACGGTTATCTTCTGGGAACATCCATTGCCCGTCCGTTGATCGCCAAAGCTCAGATGGAGATCGCACGTCTGGAAGGAGCAGATGCCGTGGCCCATGGAGCCACCGGAAAAGGGAACGACCAGGTTCGTTTCGAAATGGCCTATGCGTATTTTGACCCTCGAATTCAGGTCATCGCCCCATGGCGTGAATGGGACATGTCGTCCAGGAGTGAATTGATCAACTATGCCAAAAAGCATGCGATTCCGATCCATGCGACTCTTGAAAAACCCTATTCGATCGACCGCAACCTTTTTCATACCAGTTATGAGGGAGGAGTTCTGGAAGACCCATGGGTTGCACCACCGCGCGAAATCTTTACCCTGACGAAAGATCCTGTCGACTCTCCGGACATCCCGGCAGAAGTGACGGTATCGTTCGAGAAAGGTGTTCCCATTGCCATCAACGGGGATCTTCTGGACCCGGTGCCACTGATGGAAAGAGCGAATCAGATTGGAGGAGAGTACGGCATTGGACGGATCGATCTTGTCGAAAGCCGGTTTGTCGGAATGAAATCCCGGGGAGTCTATGAGACTCCGGGTGGAACGTTGTTGTACGCTGCTCATCGGGCACTGGAAACACTGACTTTGGACAGGGAGCTTTTGAAGCTGAAGCAAACGCTGGTCCCGCAGTTCGCGTCTCTTGTCTATAACGGTTTCTGGTATTCCCCGGAACGGGAAACCCTGTGGACGATGATCCGGAAGACGCAGGAGCGCGTGACGGGCGATGTGCGCCTTCAGCTCTACAAAGGTGCGCTGCGTGTGATGGGAAGGCGTTCTCCTTATTCTCTTTATCGGAAAGACCTGGCAACGTTCGAGGCAGGCGGTTTCTACAACCAGGCCGATGCGACCGGATTTATCCGGATACAGTCCTTGCGCCTCAAACTGTATTCGGATCAGGTTGGAGGCGGAGAATTCTGATGCCGGAAAAGAGCGGTGGAAATCCGGAGAAACTGTGGGGCGGACGGTTTTCCGAATCGACAGACCGGGAAGTCGAAATGTTTACGCAGTCCATTTCGTTTGACCGGGCCCTCTGGCAGCAGGACATAAAGGGATCGAGGGCTCATGCGGCGATGCTCCTGAAAGTCCATCTTCTGACGGAAGAGGAGGAGCACCTTATTCAGGAAGGTCTCTCCCGCATCGAAAAGGAGATAAAAGACGAAATTTTTCCTTTTCGGGACGAATATGAAGATATTCATATGAATATCGAAAAGCGCCTGTTCGAACTCGTCGGCACGCCCGCCCAGAAGATTCATACGGCACGAAGCCGGAACGATCAGGTGGCTTTGGACCTTCGACTTTATGTGATCGATCGTTCGCGCGAAATGGCAGGGTTACTCGCCGAATTTGTCCGCGTCCTGATCGGTCAGTCGAGACGGATGAGGGAGATTCTCCTCCCTGGATATACGCATCTTCAGCAGGCACAACCCATTTCAGCAGGGTACTATTTCATGGCGCACGCCGAACGTCTTCTTCGTGACCGTCGTCGGTTTCTGGAGGTCGATCGTGGACTGACCCTTTCTCCGTTGGGCTCAGGAGCCCTGGCAGGCACAACATTACCTATCGACAGGGAAAGCGTCGCCCGTCAGCTGGGCTTTTCAGGCGTTACAGGCAATGGTCTTGACGCCGTGTCCGATCGTGATTTTGTCGCCGATTTTCTGCATGCGGCCGTCATGTTGTCATTACACCTTTCGGGGTGGGCAGAAGAATGGATTCTCTGGTCCACCCGGGAATTCGGTTTCGTCCGCATCCCGGACCGCTATATGACAGGATCGAGCATGATGCCCCAGAAAAGGAATCCCGATGTTCTGGAACTGATCCGGGGGAAGACCGGTCGGGTCATCGGGCACTATATGGGTCTTGCAACCATTCTGAAAGGACTGCCTCTCTCCTACAACCGGGATCTGCAGGAGGACAAGGAGCATCTTTTCGATGCAGCGGAAACAATCCGTCAGTCGGTGACGCTCTTCATGCGGATCGCGGGTGAGTCGGTTCTGGACGAAGATCGGCTCCGGCAAGCACTTTCCGGGGACGAGCTTCTGGCGACGGATATGGCGGAAGATCTGGTTCGGGGAGGCATTCCGTTTCGAGAAGCCCATGCGATTGTCGGTCGCATCGTCGCCCGATGTGAACGGGATCGCCGGAAACTGGCGAGTCTGACAGACGAAGAACTGCATGAATTCTCGCCGGCGTTCCCCAAAGGGTATGCGAGCGCCCTGACCCCGGAAAACTCCGTCCGAAGACGCGATCTCCCCGGAGGTCCAGCACCGGAGCGCGTCGAAGAACGGATCCGGGAAATCGAACGGGAGCTGGATGGCCGATGATTCGCACTCCGGTGATCCGTCGCTGGGTGGCTTCGGGAATCCTTTTCAGCTGGCTTCTTTCCCTTGCGGCCTGTGGAGTTCAGGGAACGCCGATCCCGCCGGAGGAAGTGAAAAAGCAGAGGCAATCGTCTTCGCACTGATGGAGAGATGACGAAGAAAATTCAACTCATGGAAGGCCGATTGAAAGGAACGGAATTTGAACGGATTTGAATACAGGGGTCACGAGCTTTTTGTGGAAGATGTGCCGGTCAGCAAAATCGTCGCTTCGGTGGATTCTCCTGTCTATATATACAGCGAAAAAGCGCTGAGGGAGACGTATACCTCCTATCAGGAGGCTTTTAAGGGACACCGGACCATTATCGCATATGCGATGAAAGCCAACGGAAACCTCCAGGTTCTTTCCCTCCTGGAAAAGATGGGTGCGGGGGCTGACGTCGTTTCCGGCGGAGAGCTCTTTCGGGCCCGGAAGGCCGGGATCCCTTCTGAACGTATCGTCTTTGCCGGTGTGGGGAAAACGGAAACGGAGATGCGGGAAGCCCTCGACGCGGGGATCCTGATGTTCAATGTCGAATCGGCGATGGAACTCGACCGGCTTTCCCGTGTGGCGGTTTCGTCGGGAAAAATCGCTCCGGTCGCTCTTCGCGTCAATCCGGACGTTGATCCGAAAACCCATCCCTACATCTCGACCGGTATGAAAAAAAGCAAATTCGGGATACCGGTGGATCAGGCCCTGGCGGAATATCAGCGGGCTGCTCGCCTGCCCGGCATCCGGATCGTCGGAATCCACCAGCATATCGGATCACAGCTGACCGAAATTTCTCCTTTCCGTGATGCGTTTGACCGGATGGTTGCTTTTGCCCGTCTGCTGAAAGACAACGGTATTTCTGTGTCCTGGCTGGATGTTGGCGGAGGACTGGGGATTCGTTACGGAAACGAAAAACCGCCGACCCCCCGGGAAGTTGCCCACGAAATCCTGTCCCGACTGGAAGGGCTGGACGTGGGGATCATTCTTGAGCCGGGGCGCTCCATCGTCGGAAATGCAGGGATTCTCGTTACAGAGGTCCAGTATCTCAAGGAAACGTCCGTCAAGATGTTCTACATCGCGGACGCGGGTATGAACGACCTGATCCGGCCCTCTCTTTACGGGGCGTTTCATGACCTGTGGCCAGTGGTGAAGCGGTCAGGAATCGGGAAAAAAGGGGATCTTGTGGGTCCGGTGTGCGAGACGGGAGACTTTCTTGTTCAGGATCGGGAACTGCCCGAAGTTGTTCCGGGAGATCTTCTGGCGGTCATGTCGGCAGGAGCCTACGGGTTTGCCATGGCCTCCAATTACAACGCGCGTCCCCGTCCGCCGGAGGTTCTGGTTTCGGGAGACCGTTTTTCGGTGATCCGTGCCCGCGAAACGTACGATGATCTGATCCGGGGAGAGGGGATTGTCTGAGGACTCCCGTCCGGCGGATCACGACGACGATGACGTTCCGCTCGCACCGCACCGGAAAGAAGGACGAGGATGCTTTCTGGTCCTGATCATCCTGTCGGCTGTCCCGGTGGTGTTTTTTCTCCTCACCTTTACGGGGGGGGATACCCTGACTTACATTTACATGAGAAACTGGGTGACCGACCACGCCCTGATGAACCGGATGCCCGTCACCTGGTCCTCCGAAAGAAAAGTCGAGGCGCGGAAGATCCTGGATCAGTTTTATGATGCGGGGCGCGCCCGGAAGGTGCCTTCTCCGGAAGTTATCGCACTCAGTTCCGAGTTTCGGGAAATGATGTCCTATCCGGGAGATGTGCATCAGGAGAGCCTGGTGGCCCTCTTGCGTCATGCATGGGCCGATCTGGAAAAATTCCATGCGGTTCCCCAAGGGAGTCCCCCGGCCGTTCTCGAGCTGGGACCAGACAGCACGGGCCGTCCGGAAAGTGTCCCATAAAATCTGAAAGGGCCGATCCGTTCGGCCCATGGAGCGAATGCCGTGTTCAAAGGATCGATGGTGGCCCTGGTCACCCCGTTTTCAGGTGGGAGGGTCGATGAAAAAAAGCTCCGGGAACTGGTTGACTTTCATGTCAGGGAGGGAACCCAGGCTCTGGTTCCTGTCGGAACGACGGGTGAGTCCGCAACGCTTGACCACCGGGAGCACGAGCGCGTCCTGGAAGTTGTTATTGAACAGGCCGCCCGGCGTATCCAGGTTTTGGCCGGGACAGGGTCGAACAGTACCGACGAAGCCATTCGTCTGACACGCGCGGCAAGCGCGATGGGGGCCGATGGAGCTCTGGTCATCACGCCCTACTACAATCGACCGACACAGGAAGGTCTCGTGCGTCATTATGAAGCGATGGCGAGAAGTGTCGATATTCCACTGGTCATCTATAACGTTCCGGTCCGGACGGGCGTCAATATTCTGCCGGAAACCATCGAGCGTCTGGCTTCCGTCGAGTTGTTCGTCGGCGTCAAGGAAGCATCCGGTTCCCTTTCCCAGATCATCGAACTTTTCGATCGTGTCGGAGACCGTATGGCAATCTACTCCGGAGATGATCTCCTGACGCACCCCATCATGTCCATTGGTGGAAAGGGAGCGATTTCCGTTTCGGCGAATATCGTGCCAAGCCTTATGGCCGAGATGGTTAACGAAGCGCTCGCAGGAAATTGGGAAAAGGCCTTTCGCAAACATTTGGAGCTCGTTCCCCTGCACCGGGTGCTTGGTCTCGAAACCAATCCGATACCTATCAAGGCTGCCATGGGTCTGGCCGGTATGATCGATCCCGACATGCGTCTTCCTCTCGTTCCCATGTCCGAGGGGCCGCGGCGCAGACTGGAAGAGGTCTTGAAAAACATGGGGCTTCTTGGAAAGGGACTTTCGTGAGTTCTCCGGTTCGCGTGGCGCTGATCGGAGCCGCAGGACGCATGGGGACGGCCATACAGGAAGTCCTGCTGAAGAATTCCGGCGCGACTCTTTCCGCCGCGGTTGTCGAAAGAAGCGATCCGATGAAGGGAAAACCGGTCGCCTTCGGGGAGGGAATGTATATCGATTCTCTGGAAGAGGCAGCCGGAAAGTCGGATGTCGGCATCGATTTTTCCGAAGTTTCCTCTGCACTTGCGACTATACAGTCATTCTCCCGATCCGGTCTCCCCCTGGTGATCGGAACGACCGGGTTTTCTCCTGCGGAGAAGGAAGAAATTCGTAAAGCCGGAGCGCATATTCCTTTGATTCTTTCTCCCAACATGAGCATGGGAATTCACCTTCTTTCTTATCTGGTGAAAATTGCGGCGAAGAAGCTTCCCCATTTCGATGCGGAAATCGTTGAAACACATCATCGGATGAAAAAGGACGCACCAAGTGGAACGGCGCTTTTTCTGGGAGAGTCCCTGGCCGCTGCCCGTAGTAAAATGCTGGAAGAGGTCGGGATATTTCACCGTGAAGGGATGACGGGGGTTCGCCCGAAAGATTCTGTCGGTGTCATGTCCTTACGGGGTGGCGATGTGATTGGCGATCATACGGTGTTTTTCCTTGGAGACGGTGAGAGGATCGAATTGACCCACCGGGCGACCTCCCGGGAAACTTTTGCGCGCGGGGCGGTGGAAGCGGCGGTTTTTTTGGCAGGAAAGAGGGCACCCGGCCTGTATACGATGGACGATGTTCTGGGACTGGAGCACGACAGGAGATGATCGCACTTCCTGAAATGCCTCCGGATTTCCGGCTCGTCCGCGTGGAAAAGGACGGATGTCTCTTCTGGGGGGTCCTGTCCGGAGACAGTCGTCATGTCTATCCGCTTTCAGGTCCGGGGCATGGCGCGCATCGGGTGGAAGATGTCCGCTTTCATCCTCCGGTGACACCGGGAAAGATTATTGCCGTTGGTCTCAACTACAGGGCCCATGGGAAAGAAATGGGCAAATCCCTTCCTGAGGAGCCCCTCCTGTTCATGAAGGCCCCTTCGGCCCTGTTGGCTCCGAACGGTCATATCCATCTTCCCCGGATGTCCAGGAGAGTGGATTACGAGGGAGAAATCGCGATTGTCATCGGCCGGAGGGTTTCCCGGATTTCTCCGGAAGAGGTTCCTCTCTGCTTGTACGGGATAACGTGCGCCAACGACGTAACGGCGCGGGACTTGCAGAAAAAAGATGTACAATACACCCGTGCCAAAAGCTTCGACACGTTTTGTCCTCTGGGCCCGGTCATTCTGACCGGAGCGCTTCCGGACGACCGGAAACTTGTCACGGAAGTGAACGGTGTTGTCCGTCAGGACGCACGAGCTTCGGATATGATTTTCGACCCGCTGACCCTCGTTTCCTTTATCAGCCAGATCATGACGCTCGAACCCGGTGATGTTATCCTGACCGGAACCCCCGCCGGTGTCGGCCCTTTGTCTCCGGGAGACAGGGTCTCTGTTACGCTGGAGGGAGTCGGTTCTCTCGTGAATACGGTGACGGCCGATCCGGACTTTTCCCCTGACCTTCCCGTCTAATCGGTCCTCGTCTCCGTTCCCTACCCACCAGCCCGTCGAACGACTGTCGATCACTTGACAGACGTGGATTTTCCGCTCGTCATTAAAATGACGAGCGGGAAACAGAAAGGCTCTTCCCGCACGGAAAATATTTCCCTCCGGTCCGGAAAAAAGTGCCAATCAGGATGTTCTCCGTTTCGCCCTCCGTTTTATTAACTAACTATTAAATTTATGTATTATAAGATTTTTTGAAAATGGCATGACGCTTGCTTTTCGCCCATGGAAGTTTAACGGGAGGAAGAGATGCGTCAGGCGGAATTCTCACTGGTATCGGGGGCGCAGGCCCAGGAACAGCTCATGGACGTGCTCACAAACAATCTGGCCAACGTGAACACCCCCGGCTTCAAGCGGGATCGCGTCACGTTCCGGACTTACCTCCCTCATCGCGAATGGCTGCACAAGACACCTTCCGATCAGCCCGGGGTCCGGATGACACCCTGGGGAGAATTTCCGACACCCTGGGGGATGGCGGGCAAGGATGTTCCCCACGCCGGTGTGGACGCCATTCATGTGGGGTATGCCCAGGGCAGTTTCCGTACGACAGGAAATCCCCTTGATGTGGCTGTCAACGGGCCGGGATTCTTTCGGATCCAGACGCCCAGAGGTGAACTTTTGAGTCGGAACGGGCGATTTACGCTGGATCGGGGCGGACGTCTCGTCACGCACGAAGGATACGGAGTTCTTGGCGAAGACGGAAAAAATATCCGGCTTCCCGAATCCGTTCCTGGCACCATCCGCGTGAAGGCGGACGGAACCCTGTTGAAAGGGACCCGTGTCATGGGACGACTGGCTGTTGTCATGCCCGAAAACGGAACGGATCACCTCTCCAAAATCGGAGACGGTCTTTTTCTGCCGGATGGCAAGACGCGCCCCGTCGACAAGCCGGACATCCTTGCGGGTGGATTTGAGAGCTCAAACGTCAATGGAACGTTCGAGATGGTCCGGATGATCGAAGCTATGCGTTCGTTCGAAACCCATCTCAAGGCCCTTCAGACACTCAACGAGCTGACCCGGCGAACCGTGAATGATATTTCGGTCATTGCCTGATTTTTTGCAGGAAAGGACGGACGATGTTCAGATCTCTCTGGAATGCGGCATCGGGTATGGAAGCCCAGCAAACCAGCCTTGACGTCATCACCAACAATCTGGCGAATGTCAATACGACAGGATTCAAGCGTCAAAGGGCGAACTTTCAGGACCTGATGTACCAGACTCTGGTTCCACCGGGAGAGGCCCAGTCCCTTCTGGGCAACCAGAGTCCGTCCGGAATGCAGGTCGGTCTGGGGGTGCGGTCCGGGAGCGTACAGAAAATCTTTCTGCAAGGATCGTTCAGACAGACGAACAATCCGCTGGATCTCGCCATCCAGGGAAACGGGTTCTTCCAGGTTTCTCTGCCGGACGGACGGGTTGCCTATACGCGGGACGGGACCTTCAGCATCGATGGACAAGGGCGACTTGTCACTCAGGATGGATTGCCGACCAATCCTCCGATCAACGTTCCTCCCAATGCGAAGTCCGTCCACGTTTCTCCTGCCGGAGAAGTTTCGGTCATGTTGCCGGGACAGGTCCGTCCTGTCCGGGTCGGGCAGCTGGTCGTTTCCCAGTTCGTCAATCCGGCGGGTCTGGAAAGTCGGGGAGACAACCTTTATATGGAAACGGCCGCGTCCGGGCAACCTCAGCTTTCCAACCCGGGGACGAACGGGGCCGGGCGTCTCCAGTCAGGGTTTCTGGAAGCGTCCAACGTCAATGTCGCCGAAGAGCTTGTCAACATGGTAATCGGTCAAAGAGCTTACCAGATGGATGCCACGGGCATTCGCACCGTCAACCGCATGCTCGGCTACACAGCGACGCTGTAGGAGGACGTTTCATGCTCTCCGCCAGCATTCTGGTCCGGTTCGCCGGGGTGATCGGGATTTTCTTCTTTTTCTCCGGGAGCGCTTTCTCCGGAACGCCGAGGGGAGAAAAGGAATCCATTCTGATTCCGAAAGGCGACGCCTCTGTCCGGGTCGACAAGAGAGCGCTGGACCGTCTGGTTTCCGGACTGCTGGACGTTCCTCCGGGATCCCTGTCTTATGTTCATCTTCCGGAGGGGTTCCCGGTGTCAGATGCCAGAGGAGTGAAGGGAGAGGTGGAGATGGAAGGAAGAGACAGGTTCGACTCCCATCTGGCCCTCCTGGTGAAAAAAGGGGACGTTGTGGAGGAAATGTTTTATTTTTCCGTCCGGATGACCTCCCGTGCGAAACGAATTTCCGGGAGTGGTCCCGGGAATGTCGGAGGCGGACATTCCCGGGAGGGAGGGGGCGTCCGGTCGGGTGATACGGTTCGGATCCAGGCCGTGGGGCGTGGTTTTATGATTTTCCTGTCGGGCATCGCCCAGGAAAACGGTCATACGGGAGATCAGATCGCTGTTTTCAACCCGATGTCCGGTGCACGGGTCCAGGCGACGGTAACCGGTCCGGATCGCGTCCGGATTCGCTTGAAAGGGACTGTCCATGCGGCAGAATAGTCCTCTGGGCCTTCTTCTGGTCTTCGTTTTTTTATCCGGATGCGCTCCTGCTATAAAAATCCACTATCCCGTCGTCACCGACCGGGCCCCCAGACGGCTTCCACCCCATCCGGTCCAGCAGTATTTCGACGGCTCTCTTTATCGCCCGGACGGGATAGCTGACCTTGCATCCGACCAGAACGCCCGGTTTAGGGGGGAAACAGTCTGGATTCGTATTCCGGTCAAAAATGGTCTTCCGGGATTTCCCCAGGATCGGGAAAGTTTGATGGGAGCGGTCGTGGTCCGCGAAGCGCCGCCCGACGAACTGGTCGTCTTTGCTCACCGGACGGTCCGCAGAAAGAACGAAGTCCGGCGCTGGATCCTCGAAGGGAGGATCCGGCGAGAGGACATCGGGTACGACAACACGATTCCCGTCCGGAAGCTTTCGATGGCGCGTTACCGCTACGACCACCGGCAGATGGGACAGAAAAGACGTTTTCAGAAGAACCGGAGTCCCCTTCCTGCAAGTGTGCCCGCGGTTGTATCTAACGGGCGTTCGAACGGCAAGTCCGGCGGGAATCCTCCGAAGACAAAATCGGGTCCTCCGCCGATTCAGGGAGGAGGAGGTTCATGAAGCCGTATCCTTGGATCTTGATCCTGGTTGTCCTTTCGGAATTCTTCCTGACGGTACCGGATTCTTCCCGGGCAGAACGGATCGAAGATATCGCGCATGTGGAAGGAGTGACGGACAATCCGCTCGTCGGATATGGTCTGGTGGTCGGTCTTCCGGGGACAGGAGACACCCGAATGACACCCTTTGCCCGGCGAACGCTGGAATCGGCGCTTTCCCGTCTGGGGGTCAATGTCCGGGACCTGGATCAAAAAATTCGCGGACGCAACGTGGCCGCTGTGGTGATCACGGGCCGCCTGATCCCTTTCATGAGGGTCGGCAGCCGGATGAGCGTTCGTGTCGCGTCCGTGGGCGATGCCACGTCGTTGTCGGGAGGAACTCTTCTTCTGGGAGCCCTCAAGGGCCCGGACGGGAACGTCTATGCGACCGCCCAGGGACCGGTCGACACGACACGAGCCGAGCGCATCGGTTTTCCCAAAGACAAGAAGGAGCCGTTGGGAGGAAGACGAACCATTGGACGTGTGGAAGACGGGGGGCTGGTCGTCCGGAGTGTTCCGATCGTCTTTAACGGCAGAAAACATCTCTGGATCAACCTGAACCACTCTTCGTTTACCACCGCTTCCCGCGTCGTCCGGGCGATCAATGCGCATTTCCAGTCCCGCGTGGCGCAGGCATCGGATGCAGGAACCATCACAGTCACGATTCCATCGACAGACCAGGACGACGTGGTCGGATTCATGGCGCATGTTTTGAATTTGAGAGTCACCCCGGACTCGGAGCCACTGGTGGTCATCAACCAGCAGAGCGGCACAATCGTGATCAGCCGGGACGTTACGGTGCTACCGTGTGCGGTTTCACAAAAAGACCTGACCGTACAAGTCGGAACCCCGTCGCTGGGAAAGTCTCCGGGCGAACCGTTCCGGATCGTCGAGCGTGCGGTCTCCCTCCGTCAGCTTGTCCGGGCCTTGAATCTTTTGGGAACCCGGACGCCGGATCTGATTGCGATACTGGAAGCGTTGAAGGAATCCGGGGCGTTGAAGGCCCGGATCCGGGTGGCGGGATGATCATTCCTCGGGGGGTGGGGAAGGAGGAGGTTGATTCCTCCAAAGGGTCCTCCGTTCGATCGGGGCATCCGACAGGAAAGTTTGAAAAAGCCTCCCGTATGTTCGAGGAAATGATGATCGGGATTCTTGTCCGGGAAATGTGGAAAACCGTTCCGAAGGGGGGGATGATGCCGTCGTCAACCGGAATGGACGTGGCTCAGGAGATGTATCAGAAAGAGTTGGCGAAAGAGATGTCCCGGGCCGGAGGCATGGGACTCTCCCGGGAGATCACAGAACAGTTCCGGCAAGATTTTCGCGGGGATGCTATCCGTCCGGACGAACACCCCCGGGTCTCCGGCCCTGGAGGCCTGGACATCGAAGCCTGATACAGAAGGCACAACCATGGAGGAAGAAAAATGAGCGGATTGGTAATCAATACGAATACGGCCAGTCTGGGCGCTCAATACAATCTGAACGCCACCCAGGACCGATTGAACCGTTCCATCAACAGACTGTCCAGCGGATACAGGGTCAATACCCCGGCAGACGATCCGGCGGGATATGCGATCGGACAGGTGATGAATTCGTACGTCAAGTCGGTTCAGCAGGCAATCCGGAATGCGCACGACGGTGCCGGGCTCATCCAGACGACCAACGGGGCTCTTCTGACGGACAACGACATTCTGGTCAAGATGCGCCAGCTGGCCATTCAGGCTGCGAACTCGACGTATGCTCCCGAAGATCTTTCCGTGTTGCAGAACGAATACCAGCACCTCATGAGCGAAATCAACCGAATTGCCCTGGTGACGAACTTCAACGGGCGAAAGGTGCTGGACGGAAGCATGATGAACGGCATGGTTTTCCAGATCGATTCCGGAACGGATGATACCAACCGGCTGGTGGTCAGCATTCCATCCATCAGTACAGACGTACTGGGTATCTACCAGAACTCGGTTCTTGTCATGAGTCTCGGAGCGACTTCCATCATGAACGAGACCATGGCGATTTCTGCGATTTCTGCCATCGACGGGGCCATGGCTGAACTCAACAACATCCAGGGAACCCTGGGCGCGTTCCAGGAGAGAATGACCTGGACGATCCGGAATCTGAATACGGCCCTGGTCAACGTCCAGGCATCCAAGAGCCAGATCAAGGACGTGAACTTCGCGAGCGAAACGGCGAACTTCGTCAAAAACAGGATTCTGCAGCAGTCGAGTACGGCGGTATTGTCTCAGGCCAACCAGATTCCGCAGGCCGCCATCAAGCTTATTCCGTAGGGTCGGACGGCAATCCTTGACTCTTTTTCATTGATCCGGCTCTTTTCCTGTTCTAAAGTTTTCGGAAGATCCACCGATAAAGTGGATCAGACAAGTTCGGGAACAGAAGGAGAGGATCATGGGGGATCAGGGCACCGGAATCGGGCCGACAGGCTCAAGCCAGCCAGGCAACATCCGTCCGGAAGAGGTCGGTCGCAAGGATCGTGCGCGAAAGCCGGAGTCTGCCGGGAAGATCCCGGAGACGACGACGCCGGCAGGGACGGAGAAGACGGATCTGATGGTGATTTCCGGTCCGGCGAAGCAGATCGCCCATCTGCGGGACCTGATCCGTGAAGTGCCGGACGTCCGGTCCGCAAAAGTGATGGAAATCAAAAACCGGGTCGATCGGGGTGAATATCATGTTCCAGCCAGAGACATCCTTCGAAAAATGGTCGAAACGGCCGTCGCCGAAGCCCGAAACAGAAAAGGAGAGCCTTGACCTTCGGACAGCTCTTTCGCGTTTTCGGGAGATCCCGATATGAGCCGCTTCCTGTCCGGCGAGCCTGAAAGGGAATCCTGCCCTCCTCCTGATGCCATTCGCGTCTCCGATCTGCCGCTGTTGCTCGAGCATGTGCGTCTCCTGATCGAAATATTGCTGGAAGAGCAAGAGCTTCTCCTTTCCGGACGTCCGGAAGAGCTTGAAGAAGTCCTGTCCCGGAAAGTCCTGCAGTCTGACCGGTTTTCCGAATTGCTCGAACGATCCGGCCTGGCGGCATGTCTTTCTCGCTCGGAGAAGCCCTTCCTGTCCGAGCCGGAAGGGTTTTCCTGTCTCTCTGAATTGCGAGCAAATCTTGTCCATCTTTCGGAAATTGCCAGCGTCAACCTTGTCATTGCCCGGGAATCCGCCCAGACGGTGGCCGGGTTTCTGAAGGCGCTCCGGCAATGCGAAGGGGACTTCGAGACTTACGGCTCCCGCGGCGTTCCGGAGATGACCCTGGGGTCTCCGTCGCTCGTTTCCACCCGGAGGTAGACATGTCTGGCGTGCTGGGAATTCTGAATATCGGAAAATCAGGCATCGAAGCCAATGAAGCAGGGCTTTCCACTGCCGGGCAGAATATTTCGAACGTCAATACGCCCGGATACACCGTGGAGAATGTCCAGTTCGACCAGTCCCAGCCCAATCACGGATCTCCCGGAATGGTCGGAAACGGGGTTCGTGCGACGGGCATCCGACGAGTCGTCAATTCCTTTCTCGATTCCCAGATGATCCGCCAGAAAACCCGTATGGGGTACTGGGAATCTTCCCGGTTGTCCCTTTCCGAACTCGATACCTATTTCACCCATGCCCAGAACCAGGGATTGTCGAAAGACATCAGCCGGTTCTTGTCGACCTGGGAGGTCGTGGCAAATCATCCGCTCGACCGGTCGGCTCGGGCGACCCTGATCACATACGGAAAAAACCTGACAGAAGACTTTCACCAGATGGCGAGTCTTTACAGTCAGACCCGCAATCGGCTGGGAGAGCTGCTCACCTCTTCCGTCGGAACGATCAATGGCGATCTTTCGAAAATCGCCCGTCTGAACAGGGAAATTCTTCGGGCCGAAGCGGGAGGGGAATCGCCCAATACGCTGATCGATCAGCGTCAGCAGCTGATGGTTCAGATTTCGACTTTGACGAACGCGCATTTCTTTTCGGACAAAAACGGGGCCATCACGCTTCATCTGGGAGGGCAGGCCGCCGTGACCGATATTGACAGCGGACGGCTTGAAGCGGTTTTTGATCCGTCCCGCGACGGTTACCGCATTTTGATCCATCCTCCTGGCCACTCGGGCCCTCCGATCGATATTACCGATCGTATCCACGGCGGGAAGATCGGAGGGTATCTCGATGTCCGGGACAAGAAGGTACCGCTTCTGGAGGACCATCTGAATTCTCTGGCTCACGGCATCGTCAATCATGTCAACGCCCTGCATGTTCAGGGTTTCGGACTGAACGGGCGGACAAACCAGAATTTTTTTCTTCCCACTATCAAGGTTCAGCCTGAGGGAAATATCCCTTCCGGATTGTCTTTGACAGCAAACGCAGTAGACCCCGATGCGGCAAAGGGTTCACTCAGTGTCTCGGTTTCGCAGGACACGGTCGTTGTCACGGACGCTTCTACGGGAAAAACCCTTCGGAAAGAGACCTTGTCCGGCGGGACGGGGACAATCCATGTGTCCGGTTATGTGATTCGGGTGAGCGGAGCCGGCAAAAACGACGTGGCCCGTTTTCAGGTGACTGGAGGCAATGACACCCGGGGAGCCGCCCTGTCAATGGAGGTGGGCGCTCTCGACCCCGAAGATCTGGCTGCCGGACAAGCGCCGGTCCGGGAAGGCCGAAATCAGGGAGACAACAAGAACGCGCATCTCCTTTTTGGCCTTTTACAGGACCGTCTCAATTTTGCCGGAGGCGAGCAGCCGGTCAGCCTGCACGATTTTTTTGCCACCAGTGTCTCCACGGTGGGAGCCTGGGCCAGGAATGCCCGGGATCACTATGTCGCACAGACGATGATCCAGAAGGGTCTGGAGAATCAGCGGATGGCCGTCTCGGGTGTCTCCATCGCGGGAGAGTCCGCTCGCATCATCCAGTACGAAAAGGCTTACCAGGCTTCGGCCAATCTCATCCATATGACCAACCGTCTTCTGGACACGCTGGTACGGTTGCCGAACGAATCGTCCTGATGAATCGGATCCTCCGGAGGGATAACCCATGATCCGCGTGACAGGTCTCATGACCAACCGGGAGGTGATCGCCTCGCATGACAATGCTGTCGACAACCTCTACGACGTCGATCGGCAGATTTCTTCCGGAAAACAGTTTGAAACTCCGGGCGATGCCCCCGGAAGGATGGGAGAATCTTTAAGGATCAACCGCAACCTGTCGGTTACCCGCAGGATCATTGAAAACGCCCGGGAAGGGGCGAATCGGCTGAAGCTGATGGAAAGCATCCTGGATCAGGTGGGAACGCTCCTGATCCGCGCGAAAGGGATGGCGATCCGCATGGCCAACGACACGATGACGTCGGAGGACCGTCGGGTCGGTGCCCAGGAAATGAAACGGACACTTGAACAGATGGTCTCTCTGGCCAATACGAAGGCCGGAGAGCAGTACCTGTTTTCCGGGACGAACGTGACCCGTCCTCCGTTCCATTTCACGGATCCCCGACTGAATCCCGGCTCTGTCGTCTATGAAGGCAATCATCGGGAAGAGACGGTCCAGCAGGGATTTTCCCCGAGACAGCGCGAAGCGGGTCTGATGCCGGTGACAGAAGCCGGAGACCGGATCTTGGGAGACAGCGCGTCGGATCCTTTCGGAGACAAGCCCTTTCCGGTCATGCGTCGATTCCTGGTGGGCCTTCTGGCGAACAACCAGCCTGAAATCTCACGTTCCATCGACGAACTGGACAGGGCGATCCATTTTGTGACGGAGCGGGCGGCTGTTCTTGGTACCCGTGAGCGCGCCATCCGAACGACAGTCAACCGTCTCGAAAAATACACCATCAGCCAGAAAACCCTGAAAAGCCAGAACGAAGATGTCGATATTCCGAAAGCTGTATCCAAGCTGGCGCTGAACCAGAACTTTCTCGCCCTGTCGACGAAGGCTTCCCGGGACATCCTCCGGAACACGCAGAACGTTCTTTTTTCCTGACACGCAGTGGACAAGGAGGTCTGACATTTTAATCCTGACGAGAAAAACCGGAGAAGGCATCAAGGTGGGCGACAATATCCGGATCGTCGTGCTCGAGGTCAAGGGGTCCCAGGTGCGGCTAGGGATCGAAGCCCCTGCCGACCTGTCCATCCACCGGGATGAGGTCTGGGAGAAAATCATGGAAGAGAACAGAAAAGCGACAACGGTGACGCCGGATCAGATGGAAATCCTTGTCCGGAAATTTTCTTCTTCGGGGACACTTCCCCGACAGAAGGACGAATCCGGAAACGGGGGGACGAAAAAGTGAACGACTTTCAGACGACCCGATTTGGGCGGATCCCCGTCGATCCCGAAAAGATCCTCCATTTTCCCGAGGGTCTTCCGGGCTTTCCCCAGGCCTGCCGCTTCTATCTTTTGGAAACCGGAGACCCGAACATTTTTTACTGGCTGCAGTCTCTGGACGACCCGTCTCTCGCCTTTGTGGTCATGGATCCCGACAATCTGGTCACCGGATACCGGGAGAGGGTGAAGGCTTCTCTCAACGATCCGTTTTTCCAGGGGCGGGACATTCTCTCTCTCGTGATCGTGACGATGCTTTCGGCCGACTCGATGACGGCCAACCTTCAAGGGCCGCTTGTTGTCCGGATGCCGGACAGGTCCGGGCGTCAGATGGTTCTTTTCGAAGAAGAAGACTGGTTGCGGTTCCCTCTGCTGGAAGAGCAGGAAAACCGTTAAAGTTTTTAGACACGGGTTCCGATAAGGAACCTGACGGAGGGCCTGACCCCGAGAGTCACCCCCCCGTGAAGCCAACCGGGCGCCAGGAAAGGAGGGTTCGGAGCGCTCCCCGAAACAGATTGCATTATCGGTCCACGGATTGGACCGGTACCAACACCAAGGAGGGAATCATGAGTGGTTTGATCATCAATGACAATATTGCGTCGATGAACGCCCAGTACAACCTGAACCGGACGCAGGAAGCCCTGAACAAGCATATCGGTCGGCTTTCTTCCGGGTACAGGGTCAATTCGCCGGCAGACGATCCGGCCGGATATGCCATTTCCCAGCGGATGGGAGCTCAAATGATGAGCTACAACGCCGCCATCCGGAACGCCAACGACGGTGCCCATCTTCTTCAGACGGCCAACGGAGCTCTGCAGACCGACAACACAATTCTCCTCAAGATGCGCCAGCTGGCCATCCAGGCGGCCAACAGCACCTACTCCGAAAAGGATCTGAAGGTGTTGAACCAGGAGTACCAGCATCTCAATTCCGAAGTCACCCGTATCGCAAAGGTCACCGACTTCAACGGAATGAGGCTCATGGACGGTTCCCACGGTGCCTTCAAGTTCCATGTCGGTATCTACACCACCATCAACGATCGGTTGACGGTCAACATCGGAAAAATGGATTCCGGTACGCTGGGAATCCGTTCAACGAACATTTTGAACCGGCAAAACGCCAAAAATGCGGTCGACAATCTTGATAAGGCTCTGGACCGGATCAACGCCGTCCAGGGTGGTATCGGCGCGATCCAGAACCGGATGGAATGGACGATCCGGAATCTGACGAACGCGACAACGAACGTTCAGGCGTCCCGGGCGGGAATCAAGGATGTCAACTTTGCATCCGAGACAGCAGCCTTTACCAAAAGACAGATTCTGTCGCAATCCGGAGCAGCGGTCTTGGCCCAGGCGAATCTTGTTCCTCAGGCTGCTATAAAACTGCTCCCTTAAGTAAGGTGCCCAAACCCAAATGAGGCCAGCCGGAAGCAGAAGAAATGGGCTGGCCTCCAGGGCCTGTAACGGAGATGTCTCTCCGGGAGGAACGGGGTGTGAGCGGAATTTCCGGAAATCTCGGCTCCTTGCCTTCGGGGCAGGGAGGAGGCCGGGTCAAGATATCGAATATGGCGGCTCTTAGCCAGAATCTCGATACCGATGCCCTGGTCGAGGCTTCTGTCAAATCGGCGAGTCTTCCACTTGTCCAGATGGAAGAATCTCAGGCGCGGCTCGAGAACAGACAGGCGATCTGGTCTCAGGTCGAAAAGAAGCTCGAAAGTTTCCGGGACGCCAGTTCCAGCCTCCATCTCGAAGGGAATTTCAATGTTTTCAAGCCGGTCCTTCCGGCGCACTCCGGTTTTACGGTGACGGCGACAGACAACGCGGCCATCGGCCACCACGATATCGTCGTCGAGTCACTCGCCCGACCGGGGGTTGCCGTCTCCTCCGGTATCCGGGACGCCGACCGCACGTCCGTCCTGAATATCCCTCCCGACGGCGCTTTTTCGCACGGCATCATCACGTTCCTGATCGGGGACCGTCTGGTCGGAGGGGAATACAAGACGGTTCGCATCGACCAGAAGACGGGATTTACCCTCGGTGATCTGGCCGAAGCGATCAACAACGCACATATCGGAATTCATGCGATGGTCATGCGAACCGGACAGCCCGGTGCCCCCTACTCCCTGTCCCTGTCCTCCAGCCGAAACGGTCTCAATTTTTCTGTCGAGGGGACGGAGGGAATCGGCTTGTCCTTCCATACCGTTCAGAAAGCGTCCCTGGCACATCTGACTGTCGATGGCGTTCCGGTTGTTTCCTCCTCGAACGATGTCAAGGACGCCGTTCCGGGCACGGTTCTTCATCTCAGGCGACCGACCGGGCAGGTTCCCGTCGGCCTGTCGATCGTGCATGACCGGAAAAAAATCACGGCCAACCTTTCCCGGTTTGTCAAAACCTACAACGATCTGATCGATTCCATTGAAAAATTCTCCGGGTTCAACAAGATGACCGGAAGAGCCGGACCGCTTTTGGGATCGTTCACCGCGACGGAAATCCGAAACCGGCTGGCAACCGCCCTGACCGTTTCCGGAGGGGATGGCGGCCGTTACCGGACCCTTGCCGATATCGGGCTCACATTTCAGAGAAACGGCCGATTGTCCTATGACAGCCAGAAGTTTGACAGAGCGCTCTCTTCCGATTATCGGGGTGTGTCGAATCTCCTTGCCGGGTCCTCCGTCCATCCCGGTCTGATCACCCATCTGCATGATATTACGGTCGAATTGACCAATCCGGCCAACGGCCCGATTTTTGGAGAGCAACAGGCGATCAGCTCCCAGTCCAGAGCCCTGGACAAGGAGGTTGAACGAAAACAGGACGAAATTGCCGATCTTCGGGAACGGCTCGAGGAAAAATATGCAAATCTCCAGGGGGTCCTGGGGGGACTGAATGTCCGTCAGAATTATGTTCGTCAGCAAATAGCCCAGGGAAATATCTGATTTCGACCGGGAGAGGGGTTTATGTCTCAGGGAATGCCGATCCATGCCTACCAGAGTGCCGTCGAGCACACCATCACTCCGGCCGAGCTTCTGATCAGGCTTTATGAGGGCGCGATCCGGTCCGTCCAGATTCTTGGGGAAGGGATCCGGGAAAAACATATTCCCAAAAGAAGTGACGCTGTCATGCGGGCGACAGCCATCCTGGGGGAACTGGCCGTTGCTCTGGAGGGACAGGACCACCTGGACTGGGCTCCACGTCTTCTGGCCCTGTATATGTTTCTGATCGAAGAAATTACTGTGGCGAACCTCAAGGACGAGCCTGAACGCCTTGTTCCGGTCCAAAAGATTCTTGCCGACCTTCTCGAGACCTGGAAACAAGCCTCGATTCAGGCTTCGAAGCCTGTTTCCCCTCCGCCTTTGTCTCCCGAACCCGCTGCTCCCGTGCGACCTGTTGGTCAGCGACTGTCCATGAAGGGATGACGGAGTGGAAGACGAAAATCGTCAAGAAGATGACATCCTGCTGGAACGGGCTCTGGAGTTTCTTGATCCCGAACAGGCCGGACGCACGTCATTTGAGAGAATTCTGGCGTTCGACTTTCGTCCCCTGGAACAACTTCTGTCCCGGGAAAACGTCCCGGTGTCCGGAAATGTCGCGATCAATCTGATACGTTACCATCGGATGGAAAGACTCAAGAGGCTTCTTCTTCCCTTTCTGGAAAAAGACGGCCCTCTTTGCCGGGAAATCGACCGGGCTTCCCGGATCGCATCCCATCCTTATCGGAACACACAATCCATCCCCTCCTCTCCCAATCTATCCTCGTCGGTTTAGGGTTCCCCCACCTACCGGAAGAACTTGCCGCAACAGACGGAAGTTTTTTCCGGGTTTCCGTGATTGTCTGGTCGAGTTCTTCTGTAAAACATGAATAAAGAAGGAAAAATTTTAATGGCATAATCATTGCTTATGGAAAAAGGAATGCAGGAGTGTCATCCACGGAGGAGACCTCATGAACCTTTTGATGAGCTATACGGCCATTCCCCATACAACCGGGGTTTTTCTGGAAAAGGCCCTGCGGCGCCTTGCGTCGGTGGTCACCTACGGTCCAACGGCGGGAGAGGATATTTTTCGGGCCTGGAATCTCCTCTCTCTGCTTCCTTACCGGAAATCCCACGATATTTTTCTGGGGGATGGAAGCGACCGGGAGTTGCGCGACGGTCTGCCGGAATTCTGGCGTCCCGACGCCTTTTTGTTCGTTGAGTCCGGCATTCTCTACCGATGCGAATTTTTAAAGTCGCTCGATTGTCCGAAAGCCTGTTATCTGATTGACACCCATCTTCATCCGGAGTCCCACCTGGTTATGGCCCGGGAATTCGACCTCGTTTTTCTGGCCCAGAAAACCTTTGTCCCCCGGTTCCAGGAAGAGCTGGACAGACCGGTGATCTGGCTTCCGCTGGCCTGTGACCCCGAACTCCACTGTCCTTACCCTGTCGCGGAAGAGGTCGATGTGACGTTTGCCGGAAGTATCCAAAGCCCCCTGCAGGAACGGACCCGACGCCTGAAAAGACTTTCGACCCGCTTTTCCGTCCGGACAGAACGGGTTTTTCTGGACTCCATGCCCCGGTTCCTTTCGACAGGACGCCTCCTTTTTAACGCTTCCGTCAAGAACGACCTCAACATGCGGGTCTTTGAAAGCCTCGCGATTGGAAAATGCCTGCTCACCGACGACGTTCCGGGATTGCGCGATCTTTTTGTCCCGGGGGAAGATCTGGCGATCTATGACGACCGGTCCCTGGTCGACGTTGCCCGGACCCTCCTGGATCATCCCGAGATCAGAACAAGGATGGCCGCCTCCGGGCGCAAGAAGGTCCTTGAGAGCCATACATATCTTCATCGGGCCCGGACAATCCTGTCCACCCTGGAATCTTCATTGAAAAGAGGTTCATTTGTTCCCGAAGGAGCCGACCATGACGAACATACTCACGTTTAACTGGCATGAGGGGTATATCGCCCTGTTGGGAAAAATTCCGGGCGTTTCCCTCACGATTGTGGAGCGAAGCAAGGGAGGATACGATCGCTGGATGCATGAGTTCCGACCTTGTCCAAGAGGAAGCAGGCTTGTTTCCCTGAAGGAGGCGCTGGAGGATCTTCGAAGGGAACGATTCGATCTTGTCATCGCCCACGATCCGACCGATCTCCTTTCGACGATGGATTCGCCGGTGCCACAAATTCTGGTCCTCCATAACCGTCTGGATACCATGATCGCCCTGGGCGGGAACGCGGTGGACAGACAGGGGTATATCGAGTGGTTCCAGAACCTCCTCCGCATGGTGTCCGACCTGGAGATCGTTTCGATCTCCGAACCCAAACAGAAGAACTGGGGGGTGTCCGGCCCTGTCATTCTTCCCGGGGTGGACCTCTCCGAATGGGGGCCCTGGACGGGGGGCCGGGCTTCTGTCCTGCAAGTCGGGAACTTTCTGAAAGAACGGGACCTGATGCTCGGATACCGGGTCATGGAAGAATCTCTGCAAGGTCTTCCGCGGACCGTGGTCGGTCTCAATCCTTCGATCCCGGACTCCCGGATGTCGAGGAACCAAAGCGATCTGGCCTCTCTCTTCCGGGAGCATCGGGTCTATTTTCATGCCACGGTCTTCCCCCACGAAGACGGTTACAACCTCTCCCTTCTCGAAGCGATGGCATCGGGAATGCCTGTTGTGGCTCTGGAGCATCCCGATTCTCCAATCACCCACGGCCGGTCCGGCTTTCTGGGAGAAAATCCGTCGTCTCTTTCGGAATCCCTCCGTCTTCTTTTAAAAGACCGGGAGAAAGCGGGCGAACTTGGACAAAATGCGCGCCTCGAAGTGTCCAGACGATTCCCCCTCGACCGTTTCATCGAGACCTGGTCCACCCTGATCCGCAAAAAAGCCTCTTCCTGGAGACTTTCCAGAAGCTATCGGGAAGAACGCGGAGAACTGATCGAACGCATCCCGTCGGGAGCCAGAACGATTCTTGATGTCGGTTGCGGCATCGGAAAGATGGGTCGGGGAATTCGCCGGGAACTGGGGTGTGTGGAACTGACCGGTATCGAAAACGATCCGGAAAAAGCAAGGGAGGCTGCGTTCCATTACGATCGGGTCGTCACGGAAGATGCGACCCGGTGGGTTCCGGATATGCCCAAAGAATCCATCGATGTCCTCGTTTTTGCCGATATCATCGAGCATGTCCGGGAGCCGGGCGCCCTGATCGGGCGTTATCTCCCCTGGCTTTCACCATCGGGGGTCGTGCTCCTGTCGATCCCGAATATCCGCCACCACAAGGTTCTCAAGGATCTGGCGGAAGGGCATTTCCGGTATGAAGAAGAAGGAATTCTCGACCGGTCCCATCTTCGATTTTTCACCCGGGAATCCATGCTGGAGCTTTTGGGAGAATCGGGCCTGTGGGTGGAATCCATTTCGGCCAATGTCGACAGCCGTTACCGATGGGTCCAGGAAGGAACGTCCCTGTCGAACGGGAGTCGCACCGATATCGATCTGGGGCCGATCGTGATCCGGGATCAGGGAGTGGAAGAACTCAAAGATCTATTTACTGTCCAGTACATCTTTCTTGCCCGACGAAAGATTCAGGCTATTTTCGACCGGGTGGACCGGCTTTCTGCCGAAGGGGCCGGGGTGGAACTGCTCGAAGTCCTGCAGGAAGCCCGACAGGATCCTTCCCTTTCGCAAGAGGAGAAAGCGGAAATTGATATCCGGATCGGAGAAATCGCCTGTCGGGGACAGCAATGGGAAACAGCCAGGGAAGCT
>JAKBTR010000074.1 GCA_021844275.1 Nitrospirota bacterium
CTCATGGTCAAAATGGAAATTTCTGTCAAAAGGAAGCACGAAGCGGTCAAGACATTTACAGACGTTTTTCCGATTCCGGTATCGACACTGAATCAGAACGGTTCCGGAGGAACAACAAGCGGAGGGTTTCCCTGAGAAGATGTGATCGAGGTCGGACTCAGTCCTCCGGACCCATCATCTCGTAGCCTGTGGCGAGATTATCAAAGCGTGTGCAATGACCAAGATAAGCAAGGGCGACCGTCCCGATCGACCCGTTTCGCTGTTTGCCGATAATGATTTCAGCCTTTCCATGGCTTTCCTTGTTTTCCGGATGGTAGACCTCATCGCGGTAAATGAACAAGACCACATCTGCATCTTGCTCAATCGCTCCGGATTCCCGGAGATCGGCCAGGATCGGTTTCTTGTCCTTGGGACGGTTTTCGACCGCCCTCGACAACTGGGCCAATGCGATGACCGGAATTCCCAACTCCTTTGCCAGGGCTTTCAGGGACCTTGAGATCTCAGAAATTTCCTGCTCACGGTTGTCTGTCCTCTGGGAACCCTTGACCAGCTGGAGGTAGTCCACAACGATAAGGCTCAGATCCTTCACCTGGTTTTTGAGCCTGCGTGCACGAGCCCGCAGTTCGAAAACGGTGAGATCTCCCGAATCATCGATAAACAGTGGAACGTCGCTGGCTTCTCCAAATGCATCCATGACCGCTCTCCAGCTGTCCCCGTTCAATTGCCCCGTCCTGAGACTCCAGGAGTCGACCCGGCTCTGGGAACTGATCAACCGCATGAAGAGCTGCTCTTTTGACATCTCCAGACTAAAGAGTCCCACCGGTTTTCTCAATTCGAAGGAAACGTACTGGGCGATGCCGAGCGCAAAGGCCGTTTTTCCCATCGCCGGACGACCGGCCACAATGATCAGGTCGGACGGATAAAGTCCTGTCGTCATCCGATCCAGATCGATAAAACCGGAAGGAAGGCCGATCACCGGATCACTGGTGTTCCTCGCACGAAGCTCTTCCAGTCTTTTATATTGCGACTCGATGTACTGGACGTCCCCTATTTTGACGAACCCGCGGGTGGTTCTGTTCGCACCGATTTCCAGGATCTTTCGTTCAGCCAGATCCAGTAGAACTTCCACATCTTCCGATTCTTCATAACCCTTGCGGGCGATATCTTCCGCCGAAAGGATCAGCTTCCGGTAGATCCCCTTCTCTTTCAGAAGGTTCGCATAATGCTTGGCGTTTGCCGCAGTAGGTACGATCAGGCTCAATTCTTCGATATAGGTCGGACCGCCTGTGAGGCCGCTCCACCCTTTCTTGTTCAAAATGTCCGCGAGCGTCACGGAGTCCACCGGAACACGTTTTTCCGACATTTCCCGCATGGTCATGTAGATTTTTCGATGAGCGTCGAGGGAAAAGTCATCTTCCTTGAGTGAATCGCCAATTTCGGTCAGAACTTCATTGTTCAGGAGAATCGAGCCCAGGAAGGATTTCTCGGCTTCGAGGCTTTGAGGAAGACTCTTCAGGATTTGGGCGCGGGTCTTTCCGCCTGATGCCATAATATTCTACCGTTCTTGAAGGATGGAGGAGATTCTGGCCGGATCTGGTTCCGGAAACCTGGTCTGCTTTCCGTTCGGAAAGAGAAGAGTAAAGTCTTTTCCGTTCCAGAACAAAGTCGGAAAAGCCAATTTTTGGGAATCCTGAGGAACTTCATCGAAACGGAAAGAGGAAGAAATATCCTTTTCTCGAAGTTTTGTCGCGCAATCGATCAACTTATCCTGAACGGATTTCTCTGTTCCGGCGAGTTGGACTTCCAGAATGATCTTACCGGTTTCCGTCGCCCCATAACCGAGGAGAGATTCTATACGGTTTAAATGAAAGGCAAATCCTGTGGCTGGCATCGGTTTTCCAAACAGTGCAGGCAGCATATCGTAGCGACCACCGGAAGCCAGCTCCTGACTTGTTCCCTCGGCATAGAGATGAAAAACCATCCCGGAATAATATGGGCCTCCGGGATTCAGGGCAAAATCCACGCGGATCTTATCCTGGAACGATGTGACCAGTTGCAGAAGGTCGGACAAGGATAAGGCATTCCGGGCAAGATCCGGTGAAGAAGAAAAAACCGGGTGAGTAGCAAGCAGGTGGATAGCATCGGGGACGGAATGCGTACGACCAACCATCCTCTCCAACGCATCCATTAACTTTTTTTCCTTTTTCCCGGCTTCCCGAAGAATATCTGTCATGGCGACGCTGTCATGAGCATAGAAGCTTCTCTGGAGTTTTTCCTGAAGGTCTGCCGACAAATCCTTTCCGGCAAACTGGAGCAAGGACTTCTGTAATCCGGTATGAGACAGAGACAGAAGAGGGGCGAGCAATTCGAGCAGCCGGACTCCTTCCATGCACAAGGCCAGTATTTCCCAATCCGCCTCGGCACTGGAGGCTCCGAAAAGTTCGATGCCTGTCTGCAGCAGTTCTCTCTCGAGAATGTGATGGTCTTCGTGTCGAAAAACTGTCGTGCTATACGCGTATTTCTGGACTTCGGTCGACCTTTCCTGGCCCTGCGCCACTAGACGGGCGATCTGGGCGGTGGCATCCGGCCGCAGGAGCAGTACATGCCCCGAGCCTCTGTCCTGGAGGGTGTAAGCCTTGTGCTGCAGAACGGGATCGAGTCCAGGAGCCAAAGAATCAAGATACTCGAAGACCGGGAGAGTGATTTCGGTATATCCCCAGAGAGAAAACAAACGAAGAAGCCGTGATGTTGTTTCTCGCCGGAAGGAGGCAATTCGGGAAAAAACAGGGCCAACTCCTTTGGGAGTGTGGCCCCGGGTGATTTTCTCTCCGTTCGTCGGAAGAGATGCCGGCGAATGAAGCTTTTTCATTTGTCCCGTGCAGGAAGATGCAGAACTTTCAACGAAAGGACATTCGGCAGCGATCGAAGTTCTTCGAGCAATTTCGCATCGATTTTCTGATCCACGCCTATCATGGATACGGCCTTCCCTCCCGGAAAATCCCGACCGAACTGCATACGGGAAATATTGATCTTGTGGGCTCCTAGAATCGTACCAACCGATCCGACAACACCGGGCAGGTCCTGATTGATCAAATAAATCATGATCGGTTCCGGTACAACTTCCACCGGGAGATCGTCAAGCGAGACGATCCTGTAATCTTTTCGCTGAAAAACAGAGCCCGCAATCTGGTGATGGGTGGATCCCGAAGAAATTCGGAGAGTCAGAAGCCCCGTATAGTCACCGTGATGGGAAGAACGGACTTCGACAACCTCTATTCCCCGCTCCTTCGCCAGAATGGGTGCGTTCACCTCATTGACACGCGAAGCGAGAATGGGGGAAAGAATCCCCTTCAGGGCAGCGATCGTCAGGGACGGCGTGGAGAGGTTTGCGACTTCTCCTCCATACTCCAGGGTGACTTTCCGAATGGGTTCTGAAATGACCTGAGCCATGACAGATCCCATGATTTCCGCAAGCTTGAGGTAAGGAACCAATAGCGCCAGCTCGTCGGGCGGGACGGATGGGAGATTCGCCGCAAAACGGATGATCCCTTTTCCCAGAAAGTCGACCATCTGGTCCGCTATTGCGAGTGCGACATTTTCCTGGGCTTCCTTGGTAGCCGCTCCGATATGAGGTGTCGAGATGAAATTGTCCAGCTTGAGAAGCGGATGGTCCGCTGGAGGCGGTTCCTGAACGAACACATCAGAAGCTGCTCCTGCAACATGTCCGGACTGAAGGGCTTCAGCCAGGTCATTTTCATCGACGATTCCGCCGCGGGCGCAATTGACGATATAGACCCCTTTCTTCATTTTTGCGATGCTTTGTTTATTAATCAGGCCGGTCGTCTCTGCCGTCAGAGGAGTATGAACGGTAATAAAATCCGCACGCTGAAAAAGTTCTTCGAGCGACACGGAGTGAACACCGGATTTTTCGGCAACTTCGGGAGTCAGATACGGATCGAAGGCAATAATGTTCATGGCGATGCCTCGGGCAATCTGAGCCACATGCTGACCGATTTTTCCCATCCCTACGATACCAATCGTTTTCTGGAAAAGCTCAACCCCCATGAACTTGCTTTTCTCCCATTTCCCGGCCTTGTTGGAGGCGTTTGCCTGAGGAATTCGCCGTGCCATGGACATCAGGAGGGACATGGTGTGTTCAGCCGTTGTGACGGTGTTTCCACCCGGCGTATTCATGACGACGATACCCCGTTCGGTTGCCGCTTCGAGGTCCACGTTGTCCAGTCCTGCCCCGGCCCGGCCAATAACCTTCAATCGGTCGGCGTTTTTCAGGATTTCCCGTGTCACCTTCGTCCCGCTGCGGATAACCAGACCATCGTATTGAGTAATTTCCTGGGCCAGTTCCTGCGGAGAAAGCTTGGTTTTCATGTCGACATGGAAACCGGCTTTCTGAAAAATGCGGACGCCATCTTCCGAGATGGCGTCACTTATCAGAATACGTATATCGGATGACAAAATAGCCTCCTTGAAGATTTATTCTTTGATCAGGACACTCTGGGCCTGGGCGACACCGGATCCCAATGGTTTCCCTTTATATCCCAGTCGGGTCAGGACCATTTCAACCCCGCTCACGGCTGTAATGACGTCAAAGACATCTGCATATCCCATGTGCGACAGACGAAAAACCTTTCCCTTCAACTGGTCCTGTCCACCTGCTGCGGTAATGCCATATTGCTCCCGAAGGTTCTTGTACACGGCCTGTCCGTCGATTCCCGAAGGAGACACAACAGCTGTCACGGCGTCCGAAGGAATGTTTTTGGCAAAAACCTCAAGTCCAAAACCCCGGATTCCTTCCCGTGTGGCTTCAGCCAATCGGGCGTGCCGGGCGAAAATTTTCTCCAGACCTTCGGCGCGCATCATCTTCAGGGACTCGGCAAGACCGATCCAGAGAGTGACTGCCGGAGTCCAGGCATTGCTATCCTTGAGGAGATTGTCCTTTTCTCGTTTGAGATCAAGGTAGAAGCGCGGACACTTTGCCGAAGCCTGGAGTTTCCAGGCCTTTTCGCTTACACCGACGAAGGCGAGTCCGGGAGGAATCATCAGAGCTTTCTGGGAGCCGGTGATCAATACGTCGATTCCCCATTCTTCCATTGGCAAGTTTACAACACCGAGAGCGGTGATGGCATCGACGACAAGAATGGTGTTTTCCCTTGTTCGGGTAAGATCTGCCAGCTTCCTGACATCATGAGCCACACCGGTTGATGTTTCGCTGGCCTGGACATAGACGCCCCGGATTGCCGGGTCCTTGGCAAGCAAATCGGCGACAACGGAGACGTCGACTGAATTCCCCCACTCAACCTTGACCTCAATCGGAACGACGCCGAATGCCTGAGCGATTTTCAGCCAGCGCTCCCCGAATTTTCCGCCATTGATGGCGATGATCTTGTCACCCGGGGACATGAAATTGGAAATGGAGGCTTCCATTCCGGCCGTTCCGCTTCCGGCAATCGTCAACACTTCCTGAGATGTCTGAAAAAGCCATTTGAGGTCAGCCCGGACCTGCTGAATGATCGGAATAAAATCGGGAGAGCGGTGATGGATAATGGGCTTGGCCATGGCCAGCAAGACATCCGGTGGAACGGGGGTCGGGCCGGGGGCCAAGAGATACTGTTTTTTCATGAACGGGAGCTCCTTGAAATGGATTTTGGGGATCGATCGGAAAAAGTTAAGACACCGCCCTTGTCAGGATTCAATTTGCAGCCACGGATTTTGCGGCAGTTCGCACCAAGTTTTTGGACTATCTAAACTTGTTGAAGATACAACAGGAAACAATGAAAAGACAAGGTCAACACTGGAATGGCCGTGGGCATACGTTCGGTATTCACCCCGATTTCCCGGTGGTGTTTTTCTCTTTCCAGACGTCTTCAAAATGATCGTTACCCAGTGGATCATGCCAGAACCCGTGGACGTCTTTGTGGACCAGAAGGTTGGTTAACCCCTGCGCCAGAGGGATGACAGAAATGCCTTGACGCAAAAGAATGTCCTGAGCCTTGAGATACTTCTTTTCCCGGTCTTTTTCACTGGCAGTGCTGACAGCTCTCTGGACCAGACTATCGAATTCAGGGCTGGACCATCCCGTTCGATTGTTGCCCGAACCATTCATCATCAAAGTCATGAACGTGTTCGGGTCAGGATAGTCTGCCATCCATCCGGACTGATAGAGCATGGGTGTTCTGGAATCGAGCCGTGCGAGAAAAACCTTCCACTCGAGAGAACGCAATTGGACGCTTACCCCAAGGATCTTTTTGAACTGCTGCTGCATATAAACCGCCAGAATCCGGCTTTGCGTTCCGGTCGGAAAAAACAAAGTTATGAGAGGAAGCCCCTTCCCCTGAGGATATCCGGCCTCTTTCAATTCCTCCCTGGCTTTTCGAGGATGAAATCCAAAACCAGCGTTCGGGTCGAATCCGGTCAGTCCTTTTGGAATAAAAGACCGGGAAACCGGAACAGCCCCGTCAAAAAGCCTGAAAAGATCCTGTCTGTCGACCGACAAGGCAAAAGCTTTCCTTACATGCCGATTTGTGAACGGCGGTCGTATGACGTTCATGCTGTAGTAGATCGTGCTGAACTGCAAGGACTGGTGGAAATCCGGATCGTGCAGGTACTTTTTTACATAAAAACTGGGAACTCCTGCAAAATCCAGGATGTGTCTTTCATACAGAAGGAGCTGAGTGACCGGTTCCGGGATGATGAGAAAAAGGATTTTGTGTATAGAGTGACCGGATACGGGCAAGGTTTTTCGGGAGAGTTCCAGGAGAGAACCGTGAACCCATCGCTTCAAAAGATATGGTCCGTCTGTAACGAGATGGTCCGGGTCTGTCCACCTGTCTCCATACTTTCGGATCTGGTCCATCCTGACAGGATCGGTGATCGGATTGGTCATCAGGGATGGGAATGGAGCCATCGGATGAGAAAGCTGGATGACAAGCTGGTCTGGCGCGGGAGTCTTGATGCCGACAGAGGATGCCGGACATTTTTGGGCATGAAAACAAGGTGCTCCGAGAATGTCGAAAAGGTAATACGCGTAAGGTGATGCTGTTTCAGGACGAAGCAGACGAAGGAAAGAATCGCGAAAATCAGAAGATGTTACGGGAAGTCCATCACTCCATCGACTTTTAGAAGAAATATGAAAAGTGAAGATCGTTTGATCCGGGTTCGAAGACCAGTGGTCCGAAACATTTCCTACGACATGCAGATTTTTATCAAATTTCGTCAGGCCGGACATCAAATTCGCAATGACTTCAAGGGAGATTCCATCAGTAGCCTTATTCCAGTCAAGCGTCGAAGGATCATCCGAAAGGGCAACAACAAAAGTATCCTCGGAGGAATGAGCCGGAATGGCCTGGAACCGGGGTGTACAAGCAATAATGGAAAGGAGTATGGAAATCGTAAACATTGAAAAAAAATGTCGGAGAAGCAAGAAAGCATTCCTCCTGGCTACAGGCATCCATATAAGGTCCTGGCAGTGCGGAGACGAGGGAAGCAGGAAAGGACCAAGGATAACGGAGGGAAGGGAAAAAAGGAAGTGGGAGGACGTTAAGGGACAAAAAAAGGGGAAGCCGGGAAGGCTTCCCCAAAAAGATTCCGGCAGCGTCCTACTTTCCCACAACCTTGCGGTTGCAGTATCATCGGCCCTGGAGGGCTTAACGGCCGTGTTCGGGATGGGAACGGGTGGGTCCCCTCCGGCATGGCCACCGGAAAGACGATTGCTCCGCCGTCGGGCGGAGCGAGAAGAAAGCGCTGAAGCTTTTCCGAACAAGGACGAAGAGCTGCGTCAAGCCGCTCGACCGATTAGTACTGGTACACTCAAACCCTTGCAGGCCTTACATGTCCAGCCTATCAACCTGGTCGTCTACCAGGGGTCTTCTGGCCGCTTGCGCGGCGGGATATCTTATCTTGAGGTGGGTTTCCCGCTTAGATGCTTTCAGCAGTTCTCCCGTCCCGACATAGCTACCCGG
>JAKBTR010000100.1 GCA_021844275.1 Nitrospirota bacterium
ACCGCTCAGGAAACCGTCATAGCGTTTCTCCAGTCCGGAAACTCCACTATTGTCGATTCCCGTGGAACCAAGGACTGAATGAGAGGACAGGCCTTCGGGATAAAAACGCTTTTCCTCCTCCGCCAGAAAAAGTCCCGGAAAGGAATGCGACCGGATCCATCCGGCCTGGCTGGGGGTCAGGCCATGTCTTATCCAGACAAAGTGTGTACGTTTTCTGAAAAGATGTTCGAGCCTGGAGCGGGACATTCCAAGAATCGGAGACAGGCGTGCAGCGACACTTCTTGGGGAAAGGCGAGAACGGAAAAGGATGGGATCGGCCACGAGGGAGGAAATCTCGTGATTGCTGACAAGAAAATTGTTCTGGCGATCGAGGATAGCACCGCGCTCTCCGTGGATTTGCAGGAAACGCTGATGCTCCTTCAGAGAAGCCGTCTGGTAGCGGGACCGGTTGAGAAACTGAATATTGACCAACCGGAGAGACACGACAAGGAATCCCAGCATCACAGATAGGACCACGATTTGAGTCCGGAGCTTCAAGAGATTCCTCCCGCCGGCGCGATACGGTCCGATTCAGCGATTACAAGACGATGCCACCCTTACGAACGCTTGTCCTCTTGTTTTCCGTCAGGGGATATAGACTACCGTCGCAGGTGGCACGCGCTTCAACCCGTGCTCCCTGGAGTATTCCCGGACACGGGCCTCCCGGGTCAGCATGGCCTCTTCCACTTCCAAAGACTTCAGGAGCTTTTCCTGCTTCAAGATCGCATCCCTGTTGCGGGCCATTTCATGGTCGGCACGAACAGACAGGATGGAAACGCTCATCGCTCCCAAAAAATAGACCAGTGCGAAAAAGAAGAAGACCCAAGCGAATCGGGGATGAAGAATACGTTCAAGTCGCAATGTAAACCCTCAACTTGGCGCTTCTCGATCGCGGATTTTTCTGTATTTCCGCCTTGCCCGGAAGCACCGGTTTGGATTGCAGAAGTCGCCCCCATCCCTCCCGAACCCAACTCCGGAAGAGATGCTTGATTTCCCTGTCTTCCCGCGAGTGAAAAGTCAGAACGGCCAATCTGCCTCCCGAAACCAGGATGGGCCGTACTCCCGACACACCACGAACCAGGGAGTCGATCTCTCCGTTCACCACGATTCGGAGAGCCATGAACACACGGGTCGCCGGATGCCGCCGACTGCGACGGTATCCCCTCCGATAGTAGACGCCGCTCACAAAAGCGGCCAGTTCCTTCGGAGTCCGGGGAAGACGCCCCCGGGATCGGGACTGGACAAGAGCCCTGGCAATAACCATCGCCAGAGGCTCGTCTCCGAAATTCGAGAAAATCGCCGCCATCTCTTCCGCGGAACGGTTTTCCAGAATGTCCAGAGCGGTGGTTCGGAGATGAGGATCCATCCGCATGTCCAGAATCCCTTCCCCGTCAAAAGAGAGTCCGGCTCCGTCTTCAGACGCCTGTGGCATCGACCAGCCAGAATCGAGGACGACCCCTGAAACAACCAGTCCGGCTCGGGACAGGAACTCGCCCATGTCGGCGTGGTTCATACAGACCAGACGGAGACGCTCTCCATAAAGCGGCAAGAGGTCCTCGCGAGCCTTTTCGATCGCTTTCGGATCGCGGTCGATTGCAACCACCGAACCGCCCGCTTCGAGTATCGCCCGGGAATGTCCTCCCTGCCCCAGAGTCGCATCGACATACCAATGCCCCGGCTGAACGTTCAGGGCTTCCATCACTTCCCCGGTCATGACCGGAAAATGGACATCCCGCCCTTCGGACACCGACTTGACCCCTTCATCCCCCATCTCTTCGGCCATTCCGCTTGCCCTTATCAGAACAGACCCGACAGGGCGGCGGAAACACTCTGGATACGTTCTTTCCCGGTCAATTGGGCCAATCGGTCTCCGTTCCAGATCTCGAACTTGTTTAAAAGGCCGACAAACCAGACATCCCTGTCCAGGTGCGCAAAATCCCGGAGCGGCTGAGGAATAAGGATACGTCCCTGTCGGTCAGGCTGTACATCGGTCGCCCATCCAATAGTGAAACGCAGATACGTTTTCAGGTCTTCGTTCATTTGAGGAAGGGCGCCGACCTTTTCTTCAAGCTCTCTCCAAGCGGACTCGGGGTATACGACGAGACATTCGTCGGGTTCGACCGTGATCACGAGCGAACCGCTCTTTTCCGGACCGTCCAGACTGTCGCGAAACCGCTGCGGAATAGCGACCCGTCCTTTATCATCAAGAGAGTGCTGGTAACGGCCCCGAAAAATTTTCACCCACTTCCCCCCACTCTTTACCACTTGACCCCATTATAGGAGCTAAAAAGAGATTGTCAACACCATCTTTCACCTTCCTTTCTTCCCGTCAGCGCCACAGTTTGCGCGCAAGGAATGGGAGAACTCGCCCAGCGCTTGAATCCATCCGGAGGGCTCTGGTAAAGTGTATAAACATATGTAGGTTGCAACAGCCCTATGGGAGGAGAATGCCAATGCCAATTTATGAATATGCTTGCCAGGGATGCGGGAAAAGATTTTCGCTGCTCCAGTCCATTCATGTAGGACCTGGAGAAACCAGTTGCCCTGAATGCAACAGCCTGAACCTGAACAAGGTTCCTTCGTCTTTCAGCAGCACCAGCGGAGCCGAACCCTGGAGCGGTGGCTCGCAGGAAATGGCGACGGCTCCGTCTTCTGCTTCTGGCGGCGGATGTTGCGGGGGTGGCTGCGGTTGCATGTGAGTCCGGTTTCACTCTGCCTTTTCCCGGCCTGACGACATACATTTTCAAATGATAAAGACAGACCGGATGAAAAAAAGAATCTCAAGGAATTTACTATAATGGGCCGCTTCTCAAGGTTCTTCTTTTGGAGGGGCCTTTTTTTCGCGACCTTTTCCTTCTTTCTCCTCTCCGCGTGTCATCTTCAGACGTCCTCTCCCCTCAGGATCAAAACCGGGACTCCCTCTCTCGTGTCGATGAACGATATGACGTTCATTCTCCTGCCCCTGGAAATCACAGACAGAGGGTCCCGCACCTTGCGCATCCATCTGAGACACTGTCTGCTCGACCTCTCGACGACCGGAGGGCAGAACTTCCGTCTGCGCGGAAAGGACACCTATACATTCATCCTTCAACACGCAGACAAGCCTTCGAAATCCGTCTATCCGCCGGAATGGCATTCTCGCTGGATCAATCACGTCCTGTCACACAAGGATATCGTCATCCCGGCCGTCCACCGGAAATTCTTTCCTCTTTTCTTCCTTTACCGGGGACGTCTGTCAGGGTTCCAGCACATGACGATCCATCTGATCTACTCCTATCCGCAGACGGCAACAAACGACGAAATCCTTCTCGATATTTCTTCTCCCACACAAAACCACTGATTGCTGCAATACCCATAAGAAAAGCTTGACGACTCCCGTTCTTCTGTTCTTCCTTACCCCTTGGTCTCCCCTTATTCAAGAACAAAAAAGGGGAGTGGGCTTTCTCGCCCACTCCCCCATTCCTCCCGGACAAAGAACAGGAAAACTACTTCAGCTGTTCGAGTGCCTTCAGAATTTCATTGTCGTCGCGGGCCGTCAGAATCTCCTGGACCTTGACGTAACGAACGACTCCGGACTTGTCGACAATGACCGTCGCGCGCTTGTTGATGTTGGCTTCGGGAATAAAGAGACCATAGTCCTGACACACCTTCCTTTTGATATCGGAAAGAAGGTTGTGCTTCAACTTCAGGCTTTCCTTCCAGGCTTTGTGCGACCAGACGCTGTCGGTGCTGATCCCGAAAACAACTGCATTAGCGTGATCGAATTTCGGAAGATCGTTGGAAAAACAGGTATTTTCATTGGTACAAACCGGACTCCAGTCCAACGGATAGAATGCCAGGACGACATTTTTCTTTCCCTGAAACGACGACAATGTCACTGCATTCTTGTCCTGATCCTCGAGTGTAAAATCCGGAGCCTTGTCTCCCACTTTTATTTCAGCAGCCATGTATCTATCCTCCTTGGTAAACCACCCTGATTATGAATACGCATTTTACTTACTTTCTTCCGATCAGTACCCGGAAGAGCTACCCTTACTCCCCGGCCCAAGACTTTCCGTCTAGGCGGGGAGAAGGGTCTTGCGGGATTTTCCGGAGGCCAAGACGTCTGCGACGGTCTTCCCGATCAGGGACGGATTGTCCACAACACGAACTCCGTGACTCTCCAGAAACGCCATCTTGTCCCTTGCTGTTCCTTTTCCACCAGAAACAATTGCGCCAGCGTGTCCCATTCTGCGCCCAGGTGGCGCCGTCAGTCCGGCAATGAACCCTACAACAGGCTTTGTCATTTTTGCGTCTGCAAAGACGGCGGCCCGCTCTTCATCTTCTCCCCCGATTTCTCCGATCATGACGACCGCCTCGGTTTCGGGATCCGATTCGAACATTTCGAGGACGTCGATAAAATTCAGTCCGCGCACCGGATCTCCACCGATTCCGACACACGTGGATTCGCCAAGACCCAGCTGGGTCAGCTGCCATACAGCTTCGTAGGTGAGCGTCCCGCTGCGGGAAACGACTCCCACGCGTCCCCTTTTATGAATGTACCCGGGCATAATACCGATCTTTGCACCATCAGGGGTGATGATTCCCGGACAGTTGGGACCGATGAGGCGAATCGGCTTACCTTGATCGTTACGGCTGTCGAGGACGCGCCGGACCCGAACCATGTCCAGCACGGGAATGCCTTCGGTAATGCAGACGATCAGGGGGATTTCTGCCGCGATTGACTCCAGAATCGCATCGGCCGCAAACGCCGGGGGAACGAATATCAGAGAGACGTCAGGATTTTCAGCCTCTCGGGCATCGAACACAGAGTTCCAGACCGGAAATCCTTCGTGCATGGTGCCTCCCTTGCCGGGAGTCACCCCACCTACCACTTTCGTCCCATATTCCCGGCAGGCCGTCGCATGGTAGCTGCCTTCCTTCCCCGTGATACCCTGAACGATAACCCGGGTCGATCGGTCGACCAGAATGCTCATTTGTCCCCCTTTACGGCCAGTACAATTTTTTCCGCCCCTTCGTAAAGCTCCTCCGCCACCTGAATGGCCAAACCGGAACTCCGGAGCATTTCTCTTCCCTCTTTCGCATTCGTCCCCTGAAGACGTACCACCAGGGGAATCGTAATCTTGACGTCCTGTGCTGCCGCAATAATGCCTCCGGCAATTCTTTCGCAGCGGACGATGCCCCCAAAGATGTTGACAAAAATCCCTTTGACATGGGGATCTCCCAGGATGATCCGAAACGCCTGCTCCACTGTTTCCTTGCTGGCTCCGCCACCTACATCGAGGAAATTCGCGGGGGAACCGCCTGCGAGAGCAATCACGTCCATCGTCGCCATGGCGAGTCCGGCGCCGTTCACCATACAGGCGATATTGCCGTCCAGTTTCACGTAATTCAGATTGTACTTCGACGCCTCGATCTCCAGCTCGTTCTCTTCCGACAAATCCCGGAGTCCACGAAGAGCCGGTTGCCGGCCTATAGCGTTGTCGTCGAATCCCACTTTCGCATCCAGTGCGACCAGACGGTCTTCTTTCGTCAGGACAAGAGGATTGATTTCCACCATGTTGGCGTCCCGTTTCTGGAAGAAGTCCAGCAGGTCCCGGACGATATTCACCATCTGGGACTGGACAGAAAATGGCAGACCCAAAAACTGGCTGATACGTCGACCAATATAAGGAGAATAGCCCTCCAGCGGGTCGAGCGCGAGATGGAAGATTTTCTCTGGATGATTCTGAGCAACCTCTTCTATCTCCATTCCCCCTTCCGTGCTCGCAATGAGAGTCATGCGACGAGTCGTCCGGTCCACGACGACCCCGAGATAGAATTCCCGGGCGATGTTGGAGCCTTCCTCAATCCAGACCTTCAGGACCTTCTTCCCTTCCGGACCTGTCTGATGCGTCACCAATGTCTTCCCAAGGATCTGGGAAACAAGATCCGGAATCTCTTCGGATTTTCGGGCGAGCTTTACCCCTCCCGCCTTTCCTCTTCCTCCGGCATGGATCTGAGCCTTGACCGCCCATACGGCAGGTTTCGTGTCTCCCCGAAAAAGAGGAGAGTCCGAGAGGATCTTCCTTGCCTCATCGACAGATTCGACGAGAACCCCGTTCGGAACAGGAATCCCGAATTCCTTGAAAAGTTCCTTTGCCTGGTATTCATGAATATTCAATCGTTCTCTCCCTGTGAATGGAATGTGATCCTGTCCGTCTTCCGTCTGTTCATCGTCGGTTCATCGGATCGTTCAGGCGTGATCGGGGCGGGAATGTTTTCGATAGTCCGGGAAAAGGATCGGGGCTTCCGGCCGGGACGTTCCCGGAAATTCTTTTTCGAGGTCCTTCTGGAAGCGTTCGACATGTCCCAGATTGACTTCGTGCCACGAAAAAGGCTTTCGATCCAGCGCTTCCCGGGCTGCTTCCTGACCGACTCGACGACCGTAGACAAAAACCTCGAGCAGAGAGTTTCCCATCAGCCGATTTTTACCGTGAACACCGCCGGAAGCTTCCCCGGCCACATAAAGCCCCTGAACCCGGGTGTGGCCCGACGTGTCGGATGCGATACCGCCGTTCTGGTAATGCAAAGTCGGGAAGACAAGAATCGGTTGCTTCGTGCAATCGACCTGATGTTTTCCCATCAGCTTGACGATATTCGGGAACCGTCGCTCGACGGTCCCCTCTCCCATCTCCCGGTCGATAGCCGTCAGGTCGAGATAGACCCCGTGATGTCCGGAAGGCGTACGGACACCACGACCCTCTTCGCATTCCCGGATAATGGCGGATGCCACCACATCACGCGTCTCAAGTTCCTGTACGAAGCGTTTGCCATTCCTGTTGAACATGCGAGCCCCCGCCCCCCTGACGGCTTCCGTAATCAGCATCCCCGCCATCTCTGAAGGATAGATCACGCCGGTCGGGTGGTACTGAAAACTTTCCATGTTCAAAAGTTTGGCTCCCATCCGGTAGGCCATGACAAGGCCGTCTCCCGTGGCTCCGAAATGGTTGGATGTGGCGAAATCTCCGATATGCAGGCGACCGGTTCCTCCCGTTGCCAGAAGAACAGCGTTCGCCTTGACCCATTTCAGAGAACCGTTGTCAACATCCCTCAGAATGGCTCCGGCACAACTTCCCTCCGGTCCCTGAAGCAGTTCCACCGCCGGAGAGAATTCCCAGATGTTCACGGCCGAGTTCAGAAGGTCTTCTTTCAGGACCCGGACAATTTCGAGACCCGTGTAATCCTTTGCCGAAATAAGGCGTGGACGACTTGTCCCCCCGCCTTTCCGGAGGGAAAGATTTCCCGAAGGATCACGATCAAAAAGAACACCTTTTTTGATCAGCCAGGAAATGACATCCGGGCCTTCCCGGACAAGGACGGACAAAAGCTCCGGATCTCCGGTGAAATGGCCTCCCCGGTATGCGTCCTTGAAATGATGCACGGGGCTGTCGTCTTCACCCAGAGCTACCTGAATACCGCCTTCCGCCATCACAGTATTCGAATCTCCTACGCGGAGCTTGGTCGCAAGAAGAACGCGCGCCCCCGCCTCCATCGCAAAAACGGAAGCCATGATGCCGGCACCCCCTCCACCAATGACGAGAAGGTCGACCTCGATATCCGGCGCAGACGGGACGGCCGGAAGACCTTTCGATGCCAGGAGGCTTCTGGATTCCAGGATGGAGGCGATTTCGTCGGGAAGCACATCTCCCGCATTCGCCCCGACATGGAGAGTCGTTTTCCTGTCCGGACGGTAGTCCGGATAATACCGTCGGAGAAGATCTTCCCTTTCTGTAGCAGAATAGGCCGCGGGCTCTGTCGAATCGAAGTCAGGAAGATTTTCGTAAGGATTGATCGGCAAGGACTTTTCGACAGTCATTTCACCCCACATTCCAGCTTGAGCTGTT
>JAKBTR010000022.1 GCA_021844275.1 Nitrospirota bacterium
TTCGCGTAAACGTTTCACCACCTCGAATTTCCGTTCGTCGGAGGAATCCCTCCGGATTTCCGGGGTCGAGAAGGCCTTCGGGAAAGGGGACAGCAGATCGGTCAGGGATTCTTGCCGAAGGGTCAAAAGCTCAAGAAGCCGGATTCCAGCATAAAGAGCATCGTCGTAACCGTAATAGCGGTCGGAAAAGAAAATGTGCCCGCTCATTTCTCCGGCGAGTGGGGCTTTCGTTTCCTTCATCTTTGCCTTGATCAGAGAATGGCCCGCCTTCCACATCAGCGGTTGTCCTCCCATGCGGGCAACTTCGTCGTAAAGGATCCTGGACGCCTTGACCTCCGAGAGGATCACGGCTCCGGGGAGTGTTTTCAGCACCTGCTGTGCGAAAAGGAGCAGAAGCTGGTCCCCGAAAAGTATGTCTCCTGTTCCGGTCACGACGCCGATCCGGTCGGAGTCGCCGTCGAAGGCGATGCCGAGATCGGCCTGGTTCTTCCGGACGTGGACGATCAGATCGGACAGGTTTTCCGGTACGGTCGGGTCCGGATGATGGTGAGGAAAATGTCCGTCCGGTTCCTCGTACAGGCAATGGAGTTCGATTCCCAGAGCCGAGTACAGGTCCCGGGCGACAAGTCCTGCCGTTGCATTTCCACAGTCGAACACGACCCGCAGGGGACGACCCTGGAAGAGAGGCAGCTTGCCGAAGTTTGCGGTCATTTCCGAAAGGTAGCTCTCTCGCACGGGAGAATCTGTCCGCACCCCTTTTGGGGCCGGATGGCCGTTGGCGGAAGGGGGGAAGGCGGAGGTTCGCCGGCGGATTTCCTGGATGGTGCTTCCGAAGATGGTTTCCTTTCCGAGGGCCATTTTGATCCCGTTGTCGGCTGACGGGTTGTGGCTGCCGGTAATCATGATTCCACCGTCCACCGGAAGTTTGAAGAGGGAAAAATAGAGGAGGGGGGTCGGAACCTTGCCGACGTCGAGAACGTCGACGCCAGAAGACAGGAGTGCGTCTTCCATCGATCTGGCAATCCGGGGAGAGGAGAGGCGAACGTCTTGACCCAGCGCCACCCTTTTCCCCCCGGATTCTTTCAGGAGAGAGGCATAGGCTTTCCCGATGGAATAAACGATTGGATCGGAAAGTTCACGATCCGCATTTCCCCGGATATCATATTCACGAAAGATCTTCGGATCCGGATGGATCATGCTTTTTCTCCTGTTCCCGATCCTGTGGGGTTTTCTTCTGTCTGTCGCTGGTAGTCGTCCGAAAATCGGATGATGTCGTCTTCTTCGAGGTATTCTCCGTTCTGGACTTCGATGATGACAAGCGGCACTTTTCCGGGGTTCTCTATTCGATGTCGGGTGGTTTTCGGAATGTCGATGCTCTGGTTGACGTGCAGGAAAATCTCCTGGCCCTCCAGTGTGATCCGGGCGGTTCCGGCGATAACGACCCAATGCTCGGAACGATGAAGGTGCATCTGATAGCTGAGACGCGATCGGGGATTGACCGTCACGTTCTTGATTTTGTAGTTCGGCCCCTGGTCAAGGATGGTGTAATGTCCCCAGGGGCGATGGGTCGTCCGGTGTTCCTGGGCTTCGATGCAGTTCCGGCTTTTCAGTTCGTTGACGACCTCGCGGACTTTCTGGGCTTCGTCCTTGTGACAGACCAGCGTGGCATCATCCGTATCGACGACGACAAGATCCTTCAGGCCAATGGTGGCAAGGATGCGTTTGTCCCCGTACAGGATGCAATTCTCGTTGTGAAAGGATACGACATTTCCCCGGACGATATTGCCAGCCTCGTCTTTTTCGGCGATTTCGTCCAGGGCGCTCCACGAGCCGACGTCCTTCCAGTCGAGATCGGTTGATATTGTCCAGACCTTGCGGGACTTTTCCAGAAGTCCGTAGTCGACGGAAGTGAGGGGGGCATTGGCGTAGAGGTCCGCGAGAGCCCGGGACTCCAGTTCGGTTTTGAGCGTTTCGGCATAGGTCTCGAGGTTTTTGTGAAATTCCGGTTGATATTGACGAAGTTCTTCCAGAAAAACGCGGGCCCGGAAGACAAGCATCCCGCTGTTCCAAAGATGTTTCTTTCCGGCGAGGTAGCGCTCGGCCCGTTCGCGGTCCGGTTTTTCAACAAAGTTCTTGACCTGAAAAACAGGGGAGATCCCCTTGGATTCATCCGGTATCAGTTCACCCATTTCGATATAACCGAATCCTGTTTCCGGGCGGGTTGGCCGGACGCCGAACGTCAGTATAGCGTCCTGTTCCTGAGCGATCGTGCAAGCCTGTTTCAGAAGGGCCAAAAATTTTTCCTGCGGGGCGATCAGATGGTCGCTGGCCAGGACGGTCAGAACGGCGTCCGGATCGGAACGCACAAGACAGGCCGCTGCGACTGCCAGAGGGGTCAGCGTGTTTCTGGATTGCGGTTCAACGAAGACCCGTGCGGGAAGTCCTTCCCGTTCTGCCAACCGAAGGATGCGACGGGTTTCGGCTTCGTGCTTTGGTCCCACCATAATCCAGAGTCGTTCCTGGGGAATGAGCGGGACGACCCTGTCGATGGTCCCCTGGAGGAGTGAAGATCCTCCATCAAGAGACAGAAACTGTTTGGGGTAGAGTTCGCGGCTCAAGGGCCAGAAACGAGTGCCTGAACCACCCGCCATGATGATGCCAAACCACATCTCCGGGACTCCTTGCACAAATTTCGTTCGATCGTTGCGCCGGCGAATTTTTCCTCTTGTTTTCTTATCGGCTGGCCGGCATAAGACCAACAAGGGACTCTGGTTCCTTGAACCTATCAAAAACAGGTTTTATTGGCAACGATGTCATGCAAAAAATCGGTCGTGGACTTGACTTGACAGACGCTCCTTTGGTGGTAATGTGACACCATTATGGTTCGCTGATTTGAAAAATTTCCTTGTAAGGAAGGGGTCTTGCGACATTTTTTGTCCTTTCTCCCTTTTGTTCTGTCCGGCTTTGGGGAGCAATGGGTCCTTTCTCCCCAAGGATTCCCATAAGAGCCCCCCCCGAATGCGGCGTCGATGCAAGATGGAAAGGGTATCCGTTACGATGAGCGTTCGACAGTTCCTTTAGGTCTCCGGTTCAGTCTTCCGGTGCGATGAAGATTGATGAAGATGAAGATTGATGAAATTGATGAACAAGATTTCTGCTGAAGACGGCAGATGGTTTCGGGCGGATGGAAGATTTATGGACACGAGCCTGACGACCGTCGGGAGGTATCAGGATGGTTCCGTGGTCTATCGTGCTGGACAAAAAGGCTCTTTCCCAAGGAGTCCTGCGTTTGTCCGATTTTCTGATCTGCCCCGTATGTCGCGAGAAAAGAATCCCGGACGAGTGGTCTTCGATCCGGCGGTCGGGCATGTGTGCGGAATGTTCCTATGGCCAGCAACGGGCAAGCCCCTATTTGGGAAGACCGCTCTCCACGCTGACACTTCTGCAACGAATGGGGTTATCAAAGTATTTTTCGGGCAGGCATCGCCCCCGGATCTCCGCTTGATAAGGCTCCACCTCTTTTACGAGGGGGTATATTGGAGGAGAGAGCTGTCGGCGAACCGGCAGCAACGTTGATATTTCTCGCCAGCAACCGTCTGATCAGCCAGGGAGGTGGATCATGATTCGCGTAAAGGGGCAAGATGCCGTCAACGAAGCCTTCTGGTATCTGGGCGAAAGCCCAAATTTGCCCAAGGCGTCTTTTTTTCGTCTTACGCCGAACGGAGAAAAACGAAAGATATTGCCGGAGGAGATCCAGCGACTTGTGGCGGGTAACCGCGCCCGACCGCAGGAGTTTGTCTGCGAGGTTCCATGCGTGTGGGATCTGGTTCAGGGATGTGAAAGCGATCGGGTTTTCTTTCCCCTTCCGGAAATCTCAATCTATCCCGGTTCGAAAGTTGTTCTTGTACAGAACAGGTTTTTCGGAGCGGAGATTTGCCCCGGAAGCCGTTGGTTCGCCGTCGCAAGGCCCGTTTACGACAGTGCAGTTCGCTGGGCCAGAGGGACTCCTGTCATCGAACCCGAGTATTCCCAGGATGAATTCATGAACCGTCTTTTTCCCCGCATGTTTCTCAAGACCGGTATCTGGCGGGGAGAAAGCCATTTCATGAAAGAATGCCGACAGACAGGGGATCACCTCCTCTCGGTATTTTCTCTTCCCCGGGAACATTTTTCAGAGTGGGACGCCCAGAGTCCATCCGGGATTTCGGACGGGGAACGGTCCGAAGATCATCGGGACGGTCTTTTTTATGACCGCGTTCTCGAAGGTGTCCGAATGGCATGTCCAAAAGATTCTCTCGAAAGAATCACCTGACCAGGTCCGTGGTGGAGAGATCTCAGGTTCCAGTGGGCGGTTTTCTCCGCATTGCCATCGTCAGGAGGAATTCCCTCAAAGATGTCGGAAGAATCCCGAGGAGTCTTAATGGCCAAGCCAGTCCGGCAGGAAAGGAAATGACTGCTTTTCCCCCCCGGGCGGCCTGGAGAATCAGCCGGGCGGCCGTGTCCGCTTCCAGGACGAACGGCATGGGGTAGGGGTTGTCCTGGGTCATTTCGGTCCGGATGAAGCCCGGGTTGACCGTCGTCAGGGTGATGCCGAACGGTTGCAGTTCGTAGCGGAGGGATCCGCACCACATGTTCAGAGCGGCCTTGGACGCGCAGTAGCCTCCGGCTCCCGCCGGCAACGCGAGAAAAGATGCGAGACTGGAGATGACGAGGATTATTCCTTTCCGGTTTCGCATCATTTCCGGAAGGAAGGGAAGGATCGTGTTTCGTGCCCCGTGATAATTCGTTTCCATGATTTCGGCTTCCTGTCTGTCATTGAAGCCGGCAAGCAACGGACCCCGGATTCCGGCGTTGGCAATAAGACAATCCGGGCTTCCGAACCGCTCCAGAAAGTCCATTCCCGCCCATTCCATGAACGCTTTGTCCCGGACATCTCCCGTATAGAGAACAGTATTGGCTCCCTTGTCCTGCAGTTCGCAGGCAAGGGATTCCATCCGTTCTTTTCGACGGGCGAGTATCCCGAGGGTGACCCCTGGAGACGCGGCTTCCAGCGAAAGGGCCCGTCCGAGACCCGACGATGCGCCGGTCAGAAAGATCCGGGAGAAGAAGGGGGTACGGGTTGGAGATTTGTCGGGAGGTTTTATGCCTGGAATGTCCGATCCGATTTTCATTATCGACCTTGCCCGTGGTAAAATTTCTCGGTTTTGAAAATTTACCCTGGCGGAGAAAAAAGTTTCCGCTGATGACCTGAAAGGCTAGAAATGTCGAACAATCCCCTTCAATCTATTACCGATCCCGAAGAAGAAATCAGAAAAGACGCCCGTTCCCGATCCGGGTTTGTTGCCCTGGTGGGGCTTCCAAACTCCGGGAAGTCGACCCTGGTCAACGCCGTCGTCGGAGAAAAAATTGCGGCGACATCACCGGTCGCCCAGACGACCCGAACCCTGATCCAGGGAATCCACACGACTCCGCGTGGTCAGATCGTGTTTTATGATACTCCCGGGTTTCACCGTTTGTCCCACGCATTCAACCATTTGATGGGAACTGTGGCAAAAGAAGCTGTTTTGACGGCCGATGTTGTGGTCTGGGTCGTGAGTCTTGATCCGTTGCCCGGTCCCCAGGATGTGGAAAAGATGCGCCAGATCCTTCTTCCTGCACTCGGCGGCAGACCGCTGGTGATTGCTGCGACGAAAATGGACCGTGCGAAATCCCAAGGGATGATCCCGCGCCTTCTGGAGATCGAAAAATGGGACTTCCCGGGCGAGATCGTTCCGGTTTCCGGTTTGAAGGGACGCAATCTCGACCGGTTCATCGACCTGCTTTTTGACCTTCTCCCGGAAGGGGAGCCCGTCTTTGATCGGGACTGGTATACCAGTCAAACGGTCCGACAGCTGGCGCGCGAGTTTGTTCAGGAAAAGATTTTCCTTCAGCTGAGGGAAGAGGTTCCGCACCAGGCCGCCGTATTGATCGAGGAGTTTGAAGAGCCTCAATCTCCTGGGGAAGTCACGCGGATCACGGGTTCTATTTTTGTCGAGAGACTGTCTCAGAAGGGCATTCTGATCGGCCAGAAGGGAGAAAGAATCCGCGAAATCAGTCAGGCAGCCCGTATGGATATCGAAAAGCTGGTGGGTGGAAAAGTGTTTTTGCGACTGGATGTTCGCGTTTCCGAAGGTTGGCGTGAAAATCCGGGCATGCTTCGGGAGCTTGGATATCTGCCGGAAGGATGAGGAGATTCCTTGGAACAGAGCTCCCTGGTCTTACGGTCTGTGCGTTATCTGGAATCGGACAGGGTGGTCACCTTCTTCTCCAGAGAAGAAGGTGTTCTCACGGGATTTGCGCGGGGAGCCGCAGGCATATCCAGCCGGTTCGGGGCTTCTCTGGAACCCTTGACGCTTTCCGCGGTTATTGGACGATTCCATCTTGAAGGAACGCTCTATCGCATACACAAAGCTGCCATCCTGAACCCGTTCACATATATCAAGTCCGATCTGGACCGATGTTATTGGGCGGGAATGGGTGTTCGTCTTTTAACGGGACTTCTCCCGCCTGCCCTTCCGGAACCCCTCGTTTTCGATATCGCAGTCGATTACCTGGAGTCGCTCTCGGACACCGCTGCTTCTCCCGCTTTTGCATGGATCCGTTTCGCGACCTGTGTTCTGGACCTTCTCGGATACCAGATCCGGGCGGATGACTGCATTGCGTGTCGGGATACTCCCCGTGGAAAAATTCTTTTCTACTACCCGATGGATGGGCGGGTCCTTTGTTCTCTCTGCCGTGAAAGCATCGGAGAAACGGAAGAGGGTCTGAAAGTGGAGGTGGAGATATTGCGCTTTCTCGAGTGGATTGGCAGCAAAAAGGTGGCAAAGGTCCAGGGAGACGTTCCAACAGTCGGCAGGTCTGTCGAATTTTTAGACCGGATCCTGTCCTGTCGGGTCAAGGATTGGAAGGCCATCGATTCCCTTCCGATCCATATCGTCTGAGGCGAAAAAATGCTGGTTGGTCCGAGCAGCAGCTCAGAACTGGAAGAAGTGGATTCCGAGGGATGTGATAAACATGACAAGGGGGCCTGAACCGGCTGGCTGATAGGCTCCGAAAGCAAGCGGCATCACTCCGACCCTCTCTTCGAGGAAAAATTCCTTCAGGCTGAATCCTCCACCGATTTCCGCATAGGGCTCCACCTCCGGATGGTTGGCTCCATAAGAAAACTCGAATCCGGGTCCGATACCGCCGGTCAGGAAGAAAGTATTTTTCTTTCGTGTCCGGTAGAGGACATGGGAGAAACCGAACGTGACGGGCACGACGGAGATGATGCCACCGGTGTTGGGTTCGAAGGTGACAGTATTTGGTCCCGGACTGGTGCCGGTCGGAAAGACCTGAATGCCGGCGGAAAACATGGCGTCCCAATCCGGAAGCACTTCCCACAGGACTCGGATGTCGCCGCCTCCTCCAACGATTCCCGCGTTCTGTAAGGGAGAGATCGGCGCGATTGTCATGTCGCCAAGAAACTGCAGGTCGACGGCAGATGCTGCTCGGAGGAAGAACGGGTTCAGTGAGAGAAAGAGAAAAAAGAAAATGGATACCCCGAGGCGCATGAACGTTTTCCGGGAAAGGGAAAATGGAATATGATGCAGGAAGCATCTGGTGGGGGAGAACGGAAGGATCAATGGACCTCCGCCCGGTCAGGAGCAGATCTCAGCCAGGCTGGTAGCAAATAGGTTCGGGTTCAAAACGGGCTGATCCGGGGGAAAACAGCAACAATACCCGAACCGGAAAATAAAAATACTGAAAATACTGTGTAGGAGAACGGTATTTC
>JAKBTR010000120.1 GCA_021844275.1 Nitrospirota bacterium
GAGTGTCGAAAACGTCATCAAGGAAGTGGCCTATATCAAAAAAACCTTCCCGGGTATCAAAGAGTTGTTTTTTGATGATGATACCCTGACAGAGTATCGGGACCGGACCCGGGAGCTTTCGGAGGCCCTCAAGCCTTTTAACCTGTCCTGGGGATGCAACTCGAAAGCCAATGTGGATTTCGAGACCCTGAAGATGATGAAGGATTCCGGCTGCCGGGTGATGGTCGTTGGGTACGAGTCCGGAAACCAGCAGATCCTGAATAATGTGAAAAAAGGGATCCGGATAGAGCAGGCCACAGAGTTCACCCGAAATGCCCATCAGCTCGGCATGAAAATTCACGGAACCTTCATTTTTGGTCTTCCGGGAGAAACCCCCCAGACGATCGAGGAAACGATCCAGTTTGCCTGCGACATGGATATCGAGACGCTTCAGGTTTCTCTGGCCTCTCCTTATCCGGGAACCCACTTCTACAACTTTGCCAAGGAAAAGGGATACCTGATGGATTCGGACATGGTGTCCGAAGACGGAATCCAGACGTGCAATGTGAGCTATCCCGAAATCGGATCACGGGAAATTTTCATGGCCGTTCCGAAGTTCTACCGGAAGTTCTACTACCGCCCGCGCTATATTGCCCGGGTTCTCAAGCGGGCGCTTTTGAGCGGTGCGGAGCGCAAAAAGATTATTCGGGAAGCCGGCGAGTACTTCCGCTTCATGGCTCGCCGCAAGGAAGCACTCAGGTCTCCGGCCAGCCGTTAAGATCGGTCGGTCATGACCCCTTTGAACATTTTCCCCGGTTCACTCCTTCCCCGATTGCCTGTTGTCTTGGCGAGTCTTCTTGTCGGGGCAGGAGGTATCGGGGTTTTTTTTGATTTTCTCGCCTCTCTTGGTGGCCGGAAACTGTTCTCCCGGAAAAACACTCCGGAGGACAGGATGTCCTGGCCCTCCATCCTCATGATCAAGCCCGTCAAGGGACTCGATGAAGGTGCCCGGGAAAATTTTCTTTCCTTCCTTCAGCAGGACTACCCGGAATATCAGATCCTTTTTGTGGTGGGAGACGGATCGGATCCCGTTGTCGAACTCTTGAGAGAACTGCAGGCGGAGTATCCAGAAAAGGTCCGTTTCAAGATTATCTTCGAACATTCCGGCACCAACAGGAAAATGAATAACGTCAACCGGGCTTTTGAGGGGGAAAAGGGAGACCTTGTTCTCCTGAACGACAGCGACATCCGGGTAGACCCGAAATACCTGAAATCGATTGTGAGACCGATGCTGGACGACCCGTCCGTCGGGATGGTGACCTGCCTCCAGCGGGGAACTCCGGCGGGGGGATGGTCTTCCCGTCTGGCCTCTCTCATGCTCAACACGGAAGCCATCCCCCAGGCATTGGTGGCCTACCGGCTGTTTCCGATCGATTTTGCTTTTGGTCCGACAATGCTTCTGCGGCGGGATGCTCTGGAAAAATCGGGCGGGTTCTCGGCTTTGACCGATATTCTGGCGGATGATTATCATCTTGCCCAGAATCTTGTCCGGGCGGGCTACAAAATTCATTTGTCCCCTTATCTCGTTGATGCCCGGATCGGCGAAGAGTCCCCCGGGGATCTCTGGCGACATGAAATTCGATGGGTTCGGACCTACCGCAACTGTCGACCTGTCGGGTATGCGTTCTCGATTCTGACCCGTCCGTTTGTTTTTCTTCTGACCGGGGGGCTGCTGGCAGCCGCCACAGGACAGATGGCCCTGGCAGGAGCCTCTCTTTTTCTTTACCTTCTCCATTTTCTGATCCTCGTCACGATTTCGGACCGGATGCTCGATCGTCCCCTGGACGGGAAAGATTTGTGTCTGTTTCCGGTTCGGGAAGCCCTGTCGCTTCTGCTCTATCTTGGGAGTTTCGGTTCCCGAATCGTCTGGCGGGGACATGCCTACAGACTGATGCCGGACGGAACTCTTCGCGCGATGGACTCGTCCGGTTTTGCCGGAGGTCCGGCTTCCGGGAGGGAAGCTCCCTGACATTCGGTTCTCTTCCCGCAACGACATTTCTTTTTGTGTTTTTCTTCGCTCTTCTGCTGGAAGATGTGGGGTTTATCCTCCTTTCCCGTGGTATGAAGGAAACGGCTGATCCCAACTCGTCAGGGCAGGGGGGAAGACTGAATCGCATCCTGAAAAATCCCCGGGTTCTTGGTGGTGTTTTTCTTCAGGCGATCTATTATGTTCTCCTTCTCTCCCTGATTCAGAAGGCACCCGTCAGTCTTGTTGTTCCCATGACCGGGTTCGGTTATGTTCTGACGGCTTTTCTGGCCAGGATCTTTCTGGCGGAACCCGTTTCTCCCGGTCGATGGGCAGGAATTTTCCTCATTACCGTCGGCGTCATTTTTATCTCCCGGGCTGGTCAATAGATTCGACGTTGGGAGGTGTTTCCCATGCATCTTCTGATGTCTACCCTCTTGTTTCGCTGGTATGTCTTTTTCTTTTGGGGGATCGGGCTGATCCTCCTGTCCCGTCAGACAGACTTTTTTCCGGCCCTCACCCGGTTCGTTTTTGCTTATCTGATTGCCTATGGCTGCGAGGACGCCTCTTCCCGACCGGATGGGTGGTTTCCGTTTGGACATTACACCTATCTTCCGACGACCCGAGGGCAGGAAATCTGGATAGGGCACCTTCCGTTGATGGACTCCCTCTCTTTTGCCTTCCTGATGGTCGCAAGCCTTGGCACCATGGCGATGTTTCAGGGGAAAAGGCTAAGGGATGCGCTCACCGGTCGATTCGACCGTGACAAAGTCGATTTGTGGACGAGAGCGTTGATTGCCTTTGTTCTGATCGATGTGGTCATTGATCCGGTCTCCTTGAGAGGAAATCGGTGGTTTTTGGGGCAAATCTACTATTACCCGGACGGGGGGGGCTATTTTGGCGTGCCGCTCGCCAATTTTGCCGGGTGGGCCGTTGTCGGAACGTTGATCCTGATGGTCTGGTCTTTGCCATTTCCGCCTGTCCGGAAGGTCCAGCAGCAAGCTGTCGTCACATCTTTTTCGGGGATTGATCACTGGGGACCCGTTTTCCTCTATGCCAGCGTGTTTTTGTTCAACCTGTCCATCGCGGTCTATCTGGGAGAATGGGGTCTGGGAATGGCGGATATCTGCGTCGGGCTTCTGGTCTTTTTTACGGGAGTCTGTTGCAGGAGGACTCCAAAAGCCTGAGAACGCTTTCTTTTGTATTTGGATTCATTGACCTTCCTCTGGAAGGGTCGCTATAATTCAGCTACCGAGAACGCAACAGGCTTGATTTCCAGGAAAGGGAGGTCCGTGGTCCGGAAAAAATGGGGCGTTCTTCTTGTGGTCCATGGGAGCCCCGATCACCGGGGAAACCTTCACGCCCTTGAGGCATATGCCCGCCTGAAGGATCGGCTTGGAGGAGAAATCCCTCTGGAAATAGGGTTTATCGAACATGCACAGCCGTCAGTTGACGATTCTCTCGATCTTCTGGCGGAGAAAGTGGATGGCGTTGCGCTGGTTCCGCTCCTGCTGTTCGATGCCGGTCACTCGAAAAACGATATGTCTTCCTATATCAAGAGAGCCAGAAAGCTCCATCCGGGACTTGAAATCATTCGGGACTGGGCTCTTGGGACAGATCAGACTGTCGTCTCTCTCCTTCTGGAAATCCTCCCTCCGATTGAGGACAATGTCCGGGAAACCGTGGTCATTGTTGGTCGCGGCAGTCTTGATGCCAACGCCAATGCGTCCCTTTTTTATCAGGGCAGGAGGCTTTGGGAGAGGAGAAAAGGAACGCTTCCTCTGTTCTCCTTTATCAGTGTGACGGAACCCCGACTGTCGAGTCTGCTCGATAGCCTTCCCACGGATCGTCAGGATCGCCTGGTGCTTCTTCCCTATTTTCTTTTCGAAGGTGTCCTGATGGACCGGATACGAAACCTGGGCGCCAGCTATCGTGAAAAAAATGCTTTCTCCGGCACGATTCTGGTCACTCCGCCTTTTGGAGATCATCCGGTTTTTCTGGATCATATCGCCAACAGAATCAACCGCCTTCTCCGGACCGGAAAAACTCCGATGCCCCGATGGCCTGTCGTCCACTCCGACGAGTCTGCCGAACAGCTGACACTCACAGAAAGGGAATCCTGATGACGCCCGCCCTGAAAAACGACTTGTTCCTCCGGGCCTGCAGGGGAGAAAAGACGGAAAGGCCCCCCGTCTGGATCATGCGCCAGGCCGGCCGATACATGCCGGAATATCAGGAAATCCGAAAAAAGACTTCTTTCCTGGGGTTGTGCAAAACCCCGGATCTCGCTGCCCAGGCCACAATGCTCCCTGTTGACATGCTGGGGGTCGATGCGGCGATCCTCTTCTCGGATATCCTGATCCCGGTGGAAGCCATGGGGATGGAACTCGAATTCTCCGAGCACAAGGGTCCTTCCTTCCCCCGTCCGGTCCAGTCCCGCATGGATGTGGACCGTCTTCTGGTTCCCGAGCCGGTTGCCCATACGGGGTTTGTGGCGGAGGCGATTCGGGAAATCAACCGGAGACTGTCCGGCCGGCTGCCTTTGATCGGTTTTGCCGGTGCCCCCTTTACCCTGGCAACGTACATGGTCGAAGGCGAAATCTCGAAAGACTTTTCCCGGGTGAAGCAAATGATGTTTTCGGATCCGGAAACGCTGCACACTCTTCTGGACAGGATTACCGAAACGGTCATCCGCTATCTTGAAATGCAGATCGAAGCCGGGATCCACGCCTACCAGATTTTTGACACATGGGCGGGTTCCCTCTCTCCCGTCCATTACCGGTCCTTTGCTCTTCCTTATGTCCGCAGGATTGTCGATTCGCTTCAACGGCACGGCATTCCCTCGATTCTCTATGTCAACGGCAGCTGCGCGTTGCTGGAGGACATGGTGACGGCAGGGACGAACGTGGTTTCGGTAGACTGGCGAATGTCGCTTGCCAACGTGCGGGAACGGGTTCCTGCCAGCGTTTCCATCCAGGGGAATCTCGACCCTGTTTCTCTTTTGGGGACACCGGCCATTCTCCGTGAAGAAACCCGCCGGGTTCTGGAGGACATGAAGGGACGTCCCGGATACGTGTTCAACCTTGGCCATGGCATTCTTCCGTCGACTCCCGTGTCCATGGCAAAATATCTCGTGTCTCTGGTGCAGAAAGGTCTCGATGCTCCTGTGCCATCAAAAGCGCAGGCGGTCTAGCGGTTCTGGTTCTTGTTTGAACGGTGAACGCCCTCGGCGTTCAGTTGGTAGATCGGGGCAGGAACAATGTATATGACATACGGTGCAACCCAGGAGCTTTTGCGAAAATACGACCGGCCCGGTCCTCGATACACGAGCTATCCCACGGCTCCGGTCTGGAAAAGCGGATTTACGCCGGAAGAGTATCAGCAGGCGATCGACCGCTCGAATCGTGCTCTGGAAAAGCCTCTTTCTCTCTATTTCCATATTCCGTTCTGCGAAATGCTCTGCTACTTCTGCGGATGCAGTACGATCATTTCCCGGGATAAAGGAAAGGCGGCCGACTACATCGATGTGCTCGGGGCGGAAATTGCCCTGCTCGGAAACCGTTTTCCCAAGAGTCGAAAAGTGGTGCAGCTCCATTTCGGGGGAGGAACCCCTTCAAGCCTGACTCCTGCACAGAACCGGATTCTTTTCTCGCATATCAACCGCTGGTTTGATGTGGACTACCGGGAAGGGGAGATTTCGATCGAAATCGATCCACGGCACGCATCCGACGATTATCTGGAGACGGTCCGGGAACTCGGGGTCAATCGCATCAGCATGGGGGTCCAGGATTTTGATCCCGTGGTCCAGAAAGCAGTGAACAGGATCCAGCCGGTGGAGTTGACTGAAAAAGTCTATCGGAAGGTTCGGGAGCTTGGTTTTCACAGTATCAACATCGACCTGATCTATGGTCTTCCCTTCCAGACGGTCAAGGGATTCGAGAAGACACTGGACGAAATCATCCGCATGTCTCCTGATCGCCTGGCAATCTTCAACTATGCCCATGTCCCCTGGCTCAAGAAACACATGGTCCTGATCCGGGAGACGGATCTCCCGCGACCGGAAGTCAAATTCGAACTGATGGAACTGATCGGGGAGAAGCTGACAAATGCCGGTTATGTCTATATCGGAATGGACCACTTTGCGAAGCCGGATGATGAGCTGACTCGCGCCCAGGCCAATCGGACTCTCTATCGGAATTTTCAGGGATATACGACAAAGGCTCAGGCGGATCTGGTGGGGATCGGGGTGACGTCCATCAGCATGGTGGGGGATGTCTACGCCCAGAACGAGAAAAATCTCCCGGATTACCAGACGAAAGTTCTGTCCGGCCAGATTCCGACCCATCGAGGGTATCGGCTTTCCAAGGATGATCAAATCCGTCGTTCCGTCATTACTCGCATCATGTGCGATCTGGAGGTCGACAGGGTTCATGTTCTAGACCCTTTCGGGGAGGAGTTCGATCACTACTTTGCCCCGGAGCTTCAGGAACTCGAAGGGTTTGCCCAGGATGGCCTTCTGGAGATGAAGAAGGACCGGATTGTGTTGACTCCCCTTGGACGGATCTTCATGCGCAATATTGCCATGGTGTTTGATGTGTATCTCCGGAGTGCTCCGAAAGGCCCTCTTTTTTCCAGGACTCTCTGACAAGATCCGGCAAGGAGAGACGTTCAGAAGTAAAAAGGACGGCGGAAAATTCTTTTCGCCGTCCTTTTTTTTTGTGCGGGTTTTTGGAAAAGACCGGCTTTCAGTGGATTTCTTTGAAAACTCCCCGGAAAAGAGAAAGAGCTTCTTCGACCGGGACATCCATTTCCGGTTGTTTCCGGATGACCTCTTCGAATCCTCTTTCCAGTCCAGCGAGAATGTCACCCCTCATGTCCTGCGCATTGTATTCATTGACCATGCTGTCACAGACTTCGGTAAAGTATTCCCGGATGTTCTGAATCCACATCGCCTTTCCGGCTTCGGTCGGATCGGGAACGGGATCGACCAGTGCCATCCGTCCTTTCTTTTCCGCCTTCTGAATGATTTCTTCTCTCTTGAGAGTGGTTGTTGCCATCTTTTTCCCCCTTTCGTCCTGCCGGACAAGTTCACGCAGGCTTCCATGGATGTTGGTCTTGGAGAGCACAAGCCATGGGCTTTTTTTCCGCCCGATTCCGCTTCCCGTTTCTTTTGGGAGCTAAAACTCAACCCGGCCAAGGAAAAGGAAAAAGTGCGCCAACCAGATGCAATCGCAGTACAGGAGGCCACGTTGAAGTGTTCCCTCTGAAAAGGGAAACTCGATCTTTTTGTGTGCTATGACCCTACTATATCCCCGATCCCAAAGTTGTCAATGGAAAATTTATGTGACAACAGACACCTTTTTTATGCGAACGATCGCGTTCGGGTTGATTTTGTCGAATGATTCCCCTAGAATCCCTCCGTCTGGTCTTTTCGAGGCTTGGTCGAAATGGCCGAGTCCGGGCTTCTGCTTCCTGGCAGACTGGAATTGATTCCGATTGGGGCTGTGGCGCAGTTGGGAGCGCGCAAGACTGGCAGTCTTGAGGTCAGGGGTTCGATCCCCCTCAGCTCCACCAAGTTTTCACATCGTTCAGACTCCCCAAAAAACCATTTCCTTCTGTTTCTCTTGATTGAAAAAATTCCTGTCCGGGGGGAAATTATCGGGAGG
>JAKBTR010000097.1 GCA_021844275.1 Nitrospirota bacterium
GAACGCCACCCGGAAGGCCAGTTCGAGATGGGGAAGGTTGTGGATCCGAAGGGCCGCAAAGTCGGCCAGTCCTCCCACCAGGGCGCAGAGAAGAACCAGAAGGGCCACAAGGGTTGAAGCGGACCACCGGCGCACAATGCTGGTCAGTCCCACGGCCAGGACCGTCAGAAGAAGGGAAAAAGCCGGGAGAATCGTGTGAAGTTTCATCGGGCAAGTCATCCTTCCAGAGGACAATCGGAAAAGAATCGGAATGCTTCACTGTTCATTCGGTAATGCAAAAGAAACGCCAGCCGTTTTTCCCTTCCCGGCTTTCATCCTTCAAGGAGTCAAGCGTGTGCGGATGTGTCTTGGCCCATGGCATCCGTCTTGCTCGTAAATTCATCAGGGATATCAGGTGAATTTTTTGTCGCCTTCTCTCTTCTTTCCCTGTGCAGTCAAAAGAGTGTCGAATGAGACCGGAGTGCAACTTTTTCTTTCGGCGGATTCATTTTGATGAAAGATGCCAATCCGGAAAGAAAAAGTTTGCATGAGGCAGAATCGGAGAGCAAGCGTTGGATGGGACTCGAGTCGCCCGAAACACCGAGAAAGTTTTTGTAGTTCTTGTGACTTATAACCGCAAGGACCTCTTGCTGGAATGTCTGGATGGTCTCTTGCGCCAGACAAGGCCGATCGACGGTCTTGTCCTGATCGACAACGCCTCCACAGACGGCACGGCCGATGCGCTTTATGCCCAGAAGTTTCTTCCCGAAGTTCCGCCGCTGAATGCCCGGTCCGTCTGGGAGTTTCGGCGAGAATCCCTCCGGGAAGGCGAGATGACGTTTGTGTATCTCCGGCTTCCGGTCAATGAAGGGGGGTCGGGGGGATTCCATGAAGGGGTGAAGAAAGCCCTTGAGTTTGATTGCGACTGGTTGTGGATGATGGACGACGACGTCGAGCCGGACGAGGGGTGTCTGCAGGGACAACTTGCGTTTTCGGAGATCTCGAAGTGCATCCATCCCCGTAAATATTTTCAGGATGGTCTGGCCCATGAATGGGAGGGCTATATCAGTGCGGTGACGGGAAGACGGGTTTTCCAGCCGGACATTTCCTTCCGGAAGGGATTCTCGTTTTGCACGATCAACACCGGATGTTTCGAAGGAATGCTGATTCACCGGTCGGTTGTGGAGAAAATCGGACTGCCGGACAAACGGTTTTTTCTGGGGGGGGACGATTCGGTCTACGGGTTTCTCGCCCATTACCACACGCCTGTCCTGTATCTCCGGGACCCCCGCATCAACAAGAAGAAGATCTACCAGGTCGAAAACAACCCGATTGGCGACCGGAGCATTTATTACGGGATGCGAAACACGTTTTTGATGCAGCGATACCTGAACGAGAAAATGGAGCGATACCGATTGATCCGCTCTTTTTTCATCCTGGTGAGATTTGTGGACTATGCCCTGAATATCCTGCAGAACAGGCCGGAAAAATTTCGGGGGTACCGGGTTCTGATGCGGGCGTTTCGGGACGGGTTGACAGGAAACTTCGGAAAAGGTCTTTAAATCTCCCTCCTTTAAAGTTTTGTCCTCTGAAATTTTGTCCTCCCGGAAAGCTTCTGGCAACGTCTTGAGCGCCTGGGAAGCTTTCCGGGTGTCGGCTTTTTCTGTTTTTTCTTCTTGTCAGCTTTTCTGCGCCTGCTTTCGGACCTTTGACTGATCCTTGATATACAACCCCATGCCCAGAGGAAGACCCAGAAACCAGAGGGTTCTGGCGAGGCCGTTGTTCAATTCCCTGTATTGGGTTCCGAACGACCGGCCGGCGTGCAGGGAGAATCGTCCGTAATGGACGGCGAAGCGGAGAAAGTCCTTCGGTGAATAGGAAAACTTGTCGATGTCTTCGTTCAGGACCGTCCGGTGAAGGTAAGAGATGCCGGGCGCGACTTTCTTCACGGGAAAATAGGCGGCCTGATCCGACTTCTGGGCCGTTTCCATGAAGTAGGTCCGAAGCTTCTGGTTGATGTAACGGGTCTTGTATTTGCGTCCGATGGCATACCAGACAACATTCGGCGGGAACCATTTGACCCCTTCGACGATCGGGAACGGATGGGAGCGTAAAAGGTCCGTCCGGGTGAACCCCCATTTCTCCCCTTTCACGTGAAACCGGTAATGCATCTCAAGGGACGTCGAATCCATGATATCACGCGGGTAGAGGTCACCGATCAACGCCCCGTCCTGGTCGACGCAAAGCCCCGTGATGCCGGCGTATTGTTCCTTCGGGGCAGGGAGGTTGTTCCAGGTGTTGGCAAAAACCTCGAGGGCGTTCGGAAAACAGGCGTCGTCCGAATCCAGTTGCAGGAAGAGAGTTCCCTGGGCTTTTTGCACTCCGAGGTTGAATGCCGAATGGTGTCCGCCGTTTTCTTTCCAGAAATATCGAATCGGAAAATCCGCCTCTTTTTGCCATTTCTCGACAAGTTCCCGGGTGTTGTCGACAGATCCGTCGTCGACAATGAGCCATTCGAAGTCACGAAACGTCTGGGACTTCATGCTTTCGTACACCCGTGGGATCTTCTTTTCCCGGTTGTAGGCCGATGTGAAGACCGTAAAAAGATATCGGCCCTGCTCGACGGGCTTCCAGCCGGACGGTGCGGTGGAGGATTGTTTTTTGTTTGTCTCGATTGCGGTCCCGTTCATCGCGTCCTCTCAGATCAGGTATAGGGCTTTAGAGTCTTTGAATGAAAAGTCTACGTCGTGATGTTTTAAGCAAGAAAAGTGCCATAAAGAATGTCGGTCGAGGGAATCCGGTTGCGGATTTTACCGATTCCAGACCCTGACAGGGGTCTCTTCCCGGCACGATCGTGCAAGTGAGAAAGTTGTTCTTGCTTGGTCAGGCATCTAATTTGCAAGCTTTTCAATCGAAAGAGTGGGTGTCGAACGACTTGGAAAAAGACGACGGGACGCTGCCTGCTTCCACCAAATTTTCCTCTTCCCAAGATTGAGATCTGTCTTTTTGCTGCGAGTGCTGAATGTCGGGAGTGACGGTCGAGATATGTTCGTTTTCAGTTGGAAGCGTGTTTTTCTGTTCCCCCATCGTTGCCGACTGGCGAACGCAATGATCCGAAGTGCCTTTCTGAGTGGGGTCGCCCTCGGGCTCCTTTTGCCCGTTTTGTTTACAGGGGGGATTGCGTATGGGGGGCCGATCTATGGCCCGTCTCCCAATGGAAGTGTGCCAGGCGGGCAGGTTCCCGGAGGAGATGTCAATGCCCCGGATGTTCCGAGCGGACTGGTTCCTTCCTTGAACGGACCGGGATTCAATGCCCCGAATAATGGATCGCCGTCTTCGGGAAATTCCGGACAAACCGGGTCCCCGACCGGCAATCTGAACCCCATGAATCCGAACGGTCCTCCGGGGGGATCCAATAACCCCAATAATCCAAGCAATCAGGGACAGCCAGCATCGAGCGCCCCAACATTCATGAACAGCGCCATGCCCAACTCGAGCAATCCTTTCCTGCCGAACAATATTTCCCCCGGCCTTTTGTCGGCTCCATTGGAGAATGCCTATCTTCAGGATGGTGTGCCCCAATTGGCCGCTCCCATGATGTCGGCGGTCTATCGTCCTTTCGGGATGACGTTTTTCCAGCCGAACCCGTTTCAGGTGACGCCTCAGGGTGCGGTGACATTGACCGGGATGTATGGAGAAGACAGCAATATCGCCTATACGACCAATCAGCCGAGCTGGGGGTCTTTTTTTTCCATCACCCCGGCCGTCTATTATTCGAACTTCGACGATTACGGCTATATCTCTCTCATGGGAAGCGCCTCCTACTATCAGTACAATGCCGGGAACATCCCTCCCTACCTGGATGAGACGGCCGGGATTTCGGCCGGGACATATCTCGGTGACCGGGTTTTCGTCGGTGTCCAGGATATGGGGTTTGTCGGATTTTCCCCAGGCATGAACGGCTCGCCTCTTGCCTTCTTTACGGGAATCAATCCGTACTATGGAAACATGTCGGACGCCGAGGTCGGATTTGCCCTGACACCAAAGGTTACCTTCGTCCAGTCGGCGTCCGACATGTATTTCGATGACTCCGGCTTCGGGGCGGGAATTTATAATATCCAGTCCCTGATGGATACCCTGAACTACAAAGATGCTTTGAATTTTCTTTCCTTGTCCTACATTTATCAGCAGGGGATCATCTCCCTGTTCCCGGGGTTCATCTCCGACGGACTGATGGGAAGCGCCATGAGAATGGTTTCTCCCACAACGTCCTTCGGGGTGGGGGGGAATGCTTCTTACTTTCTGTATGATCAGTCAGCGGCTCCGACCGGTTTTTTTGGCACCCCCGCAAGCTCCCTGAACTTTTATATGTATTCCTATTACGGAATCCTGACCCATCAATTGACGCGGAGCCTATCCGTCGCCCTCCAGGGCGGATGGAACGCCGTTTCTTTTTACAGCGGAGAAACCTTCCAGGCGCCGCTGATCGATCTGAACATCGCCTACACGGGGCCTCGTCTGGGATTGGGGTTGAACGCCGGTGAATACATGGAGAACATGAGTTCCTACGGAGTCGAAATGGGGCCCGAAAAAACCAAAAATGTGCTGGGGTATGCCACCTACAGTATCAGCCCCAAAACGTCTGTTTTTTCCTCAGCCGGTTATAGTATCTATGATTTTCTGGATCCCTACAGCTTTTCCAATAGTTTCTTTCAGACCCTGCAGCCCAATTTGTCCTATTCGGGATCTTATCTGTACCTTGCGGACGGGATTAACTACACCCCCGCGACATGGGTGAATACCAGTCTCATATACAATCTGGTGGATTTTTCGACCAGTATTCCCAACACGTCCATCGTCGAGAACATGTTTATGGCGATGGTCACGTTTGTCTGGAACTTCAATTAAAGAAAATGGTCCAGGAGAGAGTGGCTGTCTCATCCAAAAAACGTTGAGTTCAGGATGGTGAATTTTTATGGGTAATGTTTATCCGGGAACGGGAGGGAGTCTCGCCGTTTCCGAGCGGCCTGTGCCAGAGGGAATGGATTTTTCTCTTCCGAAGGTTCCCTGGGGATATTATGCGGCGGCAGTGGTCCTGGGATTCGACGCGTTTTTCAGCGTCGGGATTCCACGCCTGATTCTTCTCCCGCTTTCAGCTGTCCTTTTCCTGTCTCTTGCCCTGAAATCGGCGGGAACACCCATGCCGGCCATGATGGCCCTTATCGTGTACATCCCTTACGCCAAGGCCATCGCGGGGAACATGGGCGGTTTTCTCCCCGGTCTCAACTACACCACGGCACTGATGGTCATTGTCATCATCGGAATGTATTCCCGGGTGCAGGGGACGCATGTCGAGCCGGCACTTCCACTGGAAGCGACATTTCGCAGGCTTGTCCTTCTTTTTTGCGTGTTTGGTGCGATTTCCGTCATCCATACCGATCTTGTCTTCGCCCAATGGTCGGTGTTCAAGTCTATCGTCGACTATAAACGCTGGATCGATCCGTTTCTGGTCTTTTTTCTTTTTTCCTACCTGGTCCGGACACAGAAAGAAGCGAAAACACTGATCTACCTGATGGCCGTCAGCATGGTTGTGGTGGGGATCGGAAGCCTCTACCAGCATCATGTCATTTCCGGAAGGAGTCACCGGGTTCGCCTGAAAGGGATCGCCGGCCAGGCGAACCAGATGGGGGCGTTCTACGCCAACTACATGTTTCTTATCCTGGGGTTCGTCTGGATGAAGGGGCTCACCTTCCTGAAGAAATCGCTTTTTGCCCTGGGGTTCTGGGGCTGTCTTCTGGGACTCTTTGCCACCGAATCCCGGGGAGACTTCCTGGCTCTGGTCATGGGGATGCTTCTCTTCCTTTTCCTTCGGAAGAAAGTGCTCTTTTTTGTCGCGATCGCCGGGATTATTTTCGTGTCCGTCAATATCCAGTTTCTTCCCTCGGGGCTTCGGAACCGGATCCAGCATACCGTCACCCATCGCGACCCGTACGGATTCTCCGGCTCATCCGGCCAACTCGACGCCAGCGCCCGAACCCGGCTGGCTCTTTGGCAAGGCGCGGCGAACATGATCATGAGCCACCCGGTCATGGGGGTCGGGTACAAGATGTTTCCCGAATATATCTACCAGTATGTTCCCCACAACGAAGAAACGGACCGTCTGCCTCTGCGCCACCGGGACGGCCACAACGCCTATCTCATGATCGGTGCCGAAATGGGTGTCCCGGCCCTTCTGCTGTTTCTGCTGCTCCTTTTGTACATGTTCCGGATCATGTGGCGGGCCTACCGGGCAAGCCCCGACCCCTACTGGAAGACCGTATCGGTCTGCGGACTCTGCGCGGTGACCTCCCTCGTTCTGACCAACCTCTTCGGATCAAGGGTCATCAGCCTCGTGCTGGCGGGCTACCTCTGGGCCCTTCTCGCGATTCTCCTGAAAGTGCCAAAATGGGCCGAAGAGGGGGACCCGGAGGAGGAAGTCGCGCCATGATTCCGGTGCTGTATCTGATCGAACACCTGCGTCAGGGAGGAAGCGAGCGTTATGTCGCGGAACTCGTCCGTTCCGCCCGGGAGATGGGCGTCGAACCCCATGTCGGGTGCTTCGCGGAAGGGGGGATTTTCTATGACGAGATCCGCCGCGTCGGCATTCCTCTTCAGGCTTACCCGCTCGACAGTCTCTATCACCCCTCGGTCCTTCGGACGATGCGTTCCCTTTCGGCCTATATCCGCAAGCACCGGATCCGGATCGTCCATAGTTTCCAGCCCAACGCGAACGTTCTGGGAACGGTCGTCGGACGTCTTTCAGGAACGAAAGTCGTCATTTCCCGCCGAAATCTGGGAGATTTCGGGGGACTGGGCTCTCCGCGGCTCGCCTGGCTCCAGAAAGCGATCACGAACCGGTTGTCCCACCGCGTTCTGGCGAATTCCAGGGCGGTTCGTGAGGCCGCCATCCGGGGCGAGGGGTTTCCGCCCGAAAAAGTCGTCCTGATCTACAACGGGCTCGATACCGAGCGCTTTCGTCCCGTTCCGGATCCGGCTTCCCGGAGACGGGAGCTGGGGATTCCCGAAAAGGGATTCGTGTTCGGAATCGCTTCGGGTTTCCGGCCGGTCAAGGGCGTGGATGTGGTGATTCGGGCCTTCGCGAAGGCCCGACCTCTTTGTCCCGACAGTGTCCTGGTCCTCGCCGGGGACGGGCTCGGCCGTGAACAACTCGAAAATCTCGTCCGGGAGCTCGGACTGGAGGAAGGCGTTATTTTTCTGGGCGTGCGCTCCGACATGGAAATAATCTACCCGGCCTTCGACGCCTTTGTGCTCACGTCGCACAGCGAAGGGTTTTCCAACGCGATCCTCGAGGCGATGGGGACAGGTCTTCCCGTCGTGGCTTCCCGGGTGGGAGGCAACATCGAAATGGTGGAAGACGGCGTTCGGGGATATCTGGTTCCTCCCGGGGATCCGGAGACGCTTTCGGACCGTCTTTGTCGTCTCTATGCCGATCCGGTTCTGACCCATGCCATGGGGAAAGAAGCCCGGGCCTGGGTCGAACGGACGAACGCCCGGGACGTGATCGTCCGGCGGTTTGGCGAGCTCTACCGGGGAGTGCTGGATGAATGAGAAAATCCTGCCGAATGGAAGGCCCC
>JAKBTR010000089.1 GCA_021844275.1 Nitrospirota bacterium
AGTCGATCGTTTCGATCAGAGTGGCACCGATCGCGGTCAGGGTGACAGGCACACGAAGGGAGGGGGGATATCCCGGATGACTGTCCTCCTCTTGCGGAACGGTCATTTCCATTGTCTGCTACTTCCTCTCCGAGTGTCCCGGGGTTCCGGAACCTGTGTTCCGGCGAAAAAGAGGATCGTCCGGGTTGACGCGAATCTCCGGCACCACCGACAGTCCCAGCCGCAGGAGGTTGTGCGGATCCGTTCCGGGATCCAGCTCAATTCGGACAGGCACGCGCTGGACCACTTTCGTAAAATTCCCTGTGGCATTTTCGGGAGGGAGCAGTGACATGACCGCACCTGTCGTCTGCTGTATGCTCGCGACATGCCCATGAAAAATCCTCCCCGGATAAGCGTCCACCCGGATATCCACGGAGTTCCCCGGACGAACGTATGTCAGGCGGCTTTCCTTCAAATTGGCGATCACCCAGACATGGTAGGGCACAACATAACCCAGGGGAGTCCCCGGGGAAACGTAAAGTCCCGGGACCACCGACTTCACCGTCATTTTCCCGTCGACAGGCGAGACGACAGCCGTATAGGACAAGTTGAGATGATCCTCGGCCACCTGTCCTGTCCTTCGCTCGATCATTCCCTGGTCAGCGCGAATCTGGTTTTCAAGACTCTGGATACGAGCTTTCGCCCCTTTCAAGGCCAGTCGAAGATGGATCAGGCTTTGCGTCGACGAATATCCTCCCTTCCGGAGCCGGGAAATCCTCTTCAGATCGGATTCTATGCGCTCTTCTTCGGCTTGTACCTCCTGGATTCGCGCCTGAACGACATCCACCTTTTTTTTCGCGACATCCAGACTTCCTTCGTCCGACATCAGCCTGGCCTGATAGTCTCCCGGATCCAGGCGAAAAAGGATCTGGCCTTTCCGGACAGGCTCATTGTCGTGGACGAGAACATCGGTCACCGTTCCCGGAATACGAACGGTGACCGGATGAGGTCGTCCGGAAACAGTAGCGTCTTCGGTCGTAACATAATGGCGGTCATGGTCCCACCACAAATATCCTCCCACGACCAAGGCCCCGATCCCCAGAAGGATAGCTACAATCGTCAATGGTTTCTTCAAAAGAATCTCCTGATGGGTGCATTACAGAAAATAAGGTGGCCTAAGGGATTCTTCTCCGGGATCAACGGGAGGGAAGGTTCATCGACATGTCTCCCAGACTGTGACGGTAACGAATCATCTGGATCGCCCAGTCGTAACGGGCCTGGACCAGATCTTCCCGAGCCTGCCGGAGGGCCGTTTCAGCGTCGACCACATCCACGGAACGGGCGGTTCCAACCTTAAATGACTTTTCCACCAGCCGGTCGTTTTCCTGGGCGCTTTCGAATGCCGTCCGTGCCTCGCTCCATCGTTGGAGAGCGGCACGGACATTGAGCGCTGCCTCACGCACTTCGGCCGCAACCCGGAGCTTGGCCTCGGACAGCTGGTCATTCGTCGAAGCCAGGCGAGAGCGGGCCTCGTGAACCTGATGGGATATCAGCCCCCCTTCAAAAATCGGGACGTTCACCACGCCGCCGATGTTGAAGGTGGAAAAAGGATAATTCGGCATATAGGTGATACCCAGGGCCTGTCCGGGTATGTTGGACAAAAAATACTGGCCGATTCCGTTAATCGAAGGCCAGTTCTGGGACTTGGCGCTCTCAAGACGAGCCTCCCCTTCCCGGACAGTGTCTTCGATCTGCTTGAGGTCGGGACGTTGACGGTAGGCCAGACGGATATCCGCTTCCAGACGGATGGACCGCTTGAAACGATCCAGTGAAATCTCCCGGGCGACATAATGGGGGTTTTTCTTGACCCCGATACTGCGAGAAAGTTCTATCTGGGCTGTCCGAAAGTCGTTTGTCGCCCGTATTCGCTGAAGCAGGGCCGTTTCCAGATTCACCCGCGCCTGGGTGACATCAAGACGGATTCCTACACCGGCAGAAAGCCGCGCCTCGGCTTCCGACAGATGGTGACGTGCATCCCGGACTCCGGAAAAAGCCGATTTGAGGGCATGCTGGGCCATGAGCAGCGTCAGATAGGAGACGGTCACGTCCTGCCGGAGGTCGAGCACTTCTTTGTTCAGGGCGGACTGAGCGACATGCTTGGCCATCCGTGCCTGCTTGACCTGGGAAGAGGTTCGGCCGAAATCGTAGATGTTCTGGTTCAGGGTTACAGAAAGAATATTCAGGTCGAAATACTGGAATCCCGGGAAAAGAAACACTCCCAGAAAGCTGTTTCCATAAATATTCTGGTAGCTGGCCGAGAGCTGAGGCATATAGGAAGACCGGGCTTCGCTCACGACATCTTTCTGTGCTTCGACCTGATGGCGAAAATCGTGCAGAGCCGGTCTCCGGGACAACGCTTCGTCCAGCGCTTCAGGAAGGGAAACCGGGGTTCCGGACAGGAGTTCCGTCATCGCAGAACTCCCGTCCACGATCCCCTCTTCGGCCGCTCTTGCGGGACTCGTTCCCGGCCCTCCGCCAAGGAAGGCAGACATTACGAGAATCAATATGCCCATGCTCCGTCTTTTCGTCATTCCGCAACAACCCCTTCCCTTTGACCACCGTCCTGGCTATTGTGGGAAAACCGTCGCATCAGCAAGATGACCGGAATTCCCATCGCGGCAAACAGCGCGGCCCAGATGAACGTCACGTTATAGCCGGATATCGATGCCTGCGTGTGCACCATACCGGACAGCTCCGCCTGGACGCGTCCGGGAAACAAAAACAGATGTCCCCCCTCCATCAGCCTGGAGGAAAGGGTCTGAGTCGCCGTCTGAACCGAATACGCTCCCTGTGTGACATGGGACTGATATTCCGAATAGATCGAAGCCGATCGATGATCCAGAATATTTCCCAGAATTGCCACTCCTATCGCACCTCCGACCTGCAGCATGTTGCTCTGGAGCGTGGACGCCAGTCCAATGTGCTTGCGCTCCACAAGATTCTGCGGAAGGCTCGATAAAAGAGCGTTTACCATTCCCAGAGACAGTCCGAAGACAAGCTGAGGGATCAGGATCTGGTAAAAGCTTGTGATCTGGGTCAGAAAAGCGAACATAAACTGGGCGGACGCGAGGAGGATGAAACCGGATAACATGATCAGCCTCTTGCCTTTGTCGGAAATGATACCGGAAACATGGCCCATCACCGGCATGAACAGTCCGGCGATCAACGAGGCAGGAAGCTGCAGCATACCGGCATCGGTCGCCGGAAACCGGTTGAAGGTCTGGACAAAAAGCGGGAGCAGGAACATCCGGCCGAACAGGCTGATCGCCCTCAGAATGTTCAGGATCATAATGGCGGAGAAATCCCAGTCCCGAAAAACGGTCAGATCGATAATGGGATGTTTGACGCGAAACGCCGTGAACAGATAAATCCAGAACGAAATCGACATGACCAGCCAGCATTCGTAGACAAAGCGGGCCGTCCAGCCCCATCTCTCCCCTTCCGTCAGGCCGATCAGGAGGAAGGCCAAGGCCGTTCCCAAGGACAGAAATCCGGCGAAGTCGAACGGGACAACCGTCTGGGGGGTATCTTTTCGCAGGAAGAAAAACGTGAGGCCAAACGAAAGGGTTCCCACCGGAATATTGACGAAGAAAATATCCCGCCAGTTGAAGTTGTCGATCAGATATCCGCCGAGAATGGGCCCGATCGTGGGAGCGAGGACGATGACGATGCCAAAAAAACCAAAAGCCTTGGCGCGTTCTTCCGGACGGAACGCCTCCGTGATGATCGTGAAACCGAGCGGCATCATCAGCCCTCCTCCCACCGCCTGCAAGACCCGGAAAAAAATCATGGCGTTCAGGTTCGGGGAGAGGCCGCACAGAAAAGAAGAAAACGTGAAAATAAAAGTAGAGATCAGATAGAGACGCTTGACCCCGAAAATTGTCCGCGTCCAGGCACTCGCCAGGGTCACGATCGCAAAAGCCATCGCATACGCGGTAATCACCCAGCGGACTTCGTCCGTATTGGTATCGAGACTTCCCACCATGTTCGGAAGCCCGACATTGACAATCGTTGTGTCCAGAACCGGAAGGAACAGGCCAACCATGACAACCGTCAAGGCCCACCATCTGTAGTGGGGGGAATCGCCGACGAGACTCCCCGATTCCGGCATTACCACGGCGAACCTTTCCGGATGTGGATGCGAACTTCGGTCGACATACCGGGCCTGAGGGTATAGGACCCCGCATCGTCGATATGAATCCGGACCGGAATCCTCTGAATGACTTTCACGAAAGTTCCGGAAGCATTTTCCGGTGGAAGAAGCGACACCGCCGCCGCGGACACCGGGAGAATGCGGTCTACATGGCCATGAAACTTCCTGTCAGGGTAAGTGTCCACATCGATGTCGACCGGCTGACCGACACGGACATGGGTCATCCGCGTCTCCTTGACCTTTGCCGTGATCCAGATATCCCCCGGATTCACAACCGACAGGAGAGGCTGGCCGGGAGCAACGACTTCCCCTATCTGGGCGATTCTTTCCGCAACCTGTCCATCGATCGGCGAATGGACCGTGTAGTTCAGCGGATGGGATTCCGTGATCTCAAGACGCATTCGTTCCGACAGGACAACCTTCTTCGCCTGCAGGAGCCTTGAATGGTCATCGTCCACCGCCGTCCTGAGATTTTCCAGGTCCTGGGCGGTGATGAAACCTCCCTTGCGAAGGCGGACCCCTCTCCGGTATTGGGACTCGGCGTTCAACAGAAGGACCTTGAGGGATTCTTCGGTCGAAATCGCTTTCTGGAGGTCCTTGAAAGCGCTCTGATTGGATTCGTTGATCTGTCTCAGACGCTGGAATCCGGTCGTGTCGATTCGGGCGAGTTCCTCTCCCTTGACAACGGGATCGCCCTGGTTCAGGGGAAACTCCATGACGCGTCCATTGGCATTGGCGGAAACGAGGACAATGTTCCCGTCCACGGCGGAGTCCTCTGTCGAAACATAAAACGCGTTGTAACGCGTATATGCTGCATAAATCAGGAATGTCGCCACGAGTCCGGCCACAGGAATCCAAACCTTCGGACTTCTGAAACCGTTTTTTCCGTTTCTACCGTTCGCTTCAGTCATTTAAAGGCCTCTCCATAAGCATCGCGCATTTCCTTCCGATAGGCTTTTGGAATCGGATGTTTGATCTCGGAAAGAGACTTTGTAAGATCAAACCCTTTAAACGTCGGAGAGGAAGGATTGTGGCAGGTCACGCAAGACTTTTCAGGGTGAGCGGCAAGGCCCGCCATCCGTCCCTTGACCGGATCGATCATCGTGCTGAAGTGCGCATAGTCCTCTCCAGGTCCATGACAGGACTCGCACTGGACCCCGTCTCTTTTGCGGAAGGTGGAAATGACCTGCGGCAAATGTGTCCCGGCGGCAGTCGTATGACAGGATAAACAGCGCATGTCGTTTTTGGGATCGGAAATGCCCATTTTCCGGGCGATCGAAAGCGACTCCGGAGAGCCGAGATCACGATACGCCCGAGCGTGAGGGGAAGACTTCCAGACCTGAAACTGGTTACCGATGCGAGCCGAGGAATGACAGACTTCGCAGGTCTCGTCTCCCACAAACCGATGGAAATAGGTGCTTTCGTTCGCATGGGCATGAATGCCGCCCATGGCTCCCGACGCCACGACCAGAATAAGTGCCAAGGAATAGACCAGCCGACCTGATTTCATGGATGAGTCCTTACTTTGAAGATTGGGATGTCAGGGATTTCGTCTTCTTGCAACCGATTCCCTTGAGGAAATGGGCAATAAGACCTTCCAGAAAATCTGTCCTGTCGATGGGGAAAATTTTTTTTCCCGACAGGATTTCCTGAAAATGAAAAAAGGCGAAGATGGGGCCGGTAAAGAACCATACGTCTCTGGACGGAGAAAAGGACTCCAGCAAAAGAGAACGGTTCCACCATCCGAAAAGAGAGACGATACGCTGGATGGAGAGTTCCATGAGAAGCTTCGGGTAAAGGGGCTCCCCGTCCTCTTCCAAAAGACGAAACTCGCTCACGATGATTCGGAGAACGTCCTTGTTCTGATCCATCGAGTCCAGAAGGATCCTCCCCAAGTCACGCAAAAATACCGGAAATTTTTCAGGATCCGAAGGCGTTTTTTTATCGGAACTTTGAGCTTCCCACCCGGAGAGGAAACGATAGAGAGGAGAGCAGTCCCGATGAAAGTTCGCCTCGATGATCTCGGAAAGCAGGGCTTTTTTGTTTGGAAAATAATGGTAGATCAGCCCTTCCGTGATCCCCGCCCGACAGGCGATCTTGCGATTTGTCGTTGCATGGTATCCTTCTTCTGCGAAACATGAAAGGGCCGCTGACAAAATCTCCCGTTTTCTTTGCTGGCTTCTGTCGCAACCGTCCGCCATCATGCTCCCGACCGAATTGAAATTAATTGGTTAATTAATTAATGAGTCAGTTTTAAACTAAGGGATGGTGGCGCTGGAGTCAAGCAACGACTCCTTGCCCGGCGGGATCAGTGTTTTCCGGAGTAACCGGAAAGAGTCGACTGACCGTTCTTGGATGGTTGGGGGGGATCCTCTTCGATCGGATATCCCCAGGGATCCCGTTTGGGAAGATCCGGAGGAAGCCTTTTCTGGAGAACTTTTTCGTGCTTCACGAAGCGCGAGATGCTGATCGAAACAAGAAAGATCAGGATCATTAACCCGGAGAGAATGATCGCATAGTTGACAATCGAATTCAGGTTCAGGTGAGAAACAGTATCCATCGTTTTGAAGGCCCCCTTGCTCGCAGGAAGTTCAGGGCCGGGGGGTATCGTATCCCGGCCGGATAATCGTTTCAAAGCGTTCCGGCGGCTGTCCCATCGGATGAAAACCCATCTCCTGGGCCGCCATATCAAGATGGATGCCAAGAATTTCCTGAACGTCCGGATTGAGGACTTCGCCCTCTGAGCGCTGGTCCACGATTTTGATGTAGGACTGGCAACCCTCGCACGCCAGGAATCCCTGATTTTCTTCCGGATGCTTGTACATGAGATTGACCCTGTCGGGATCGTCGAGACCGCAGGCGGGGCAACCGTCAGACGGTTGAGCCATCCAGGAAAAGGAGCAGAAAAAGCAGAAATACCTTCGCCGGCCTTCCGAAAGAGCCTGACCGAGGGCAGCGGATCCCCCGCAGACGGGACACAAGGGGAAATCCCAGTCCAGACTCTCCCCCAGAAGCGTCCGGAGAGTTTCATGCAGACGCTCGAAAGAAACCCGGAGGGTCAGCTTGATCAAATGCATCAGAAGAGGCCCCGGAACGTCCATTTCCCGCGAAACCTGGTCCAGGTAGGAATCGTCCCGGGAAAGGATCGTCCGGATCAGCCAGGGCTCACTTCTCCCTGACACGCGGAGATAGGATGCGATCCGCTGGGCGAGAACCTCCTTCTCTCCTCCCCCCTGCCGCATCACTGTC
>JAKBTR010000001.1 GCA_021844275.1 Nitrospirota bacterium
TCGGGAGCCGAAAACCTCACGACCTTTCCCAAAGACTGGTCGTCGGTCTCCATTCCCTGATGGACACACATCTCCTTGTCGGATCCGGGGGAGAGACGGGACGATCCCTAGCCGGCAAACTCGCCAAAGAGGGACATAAACTCGTCATCACCACCCACCGGCTTCTCCCTTCAGACTCTTTTCCATCCTCGACGATCCAGTGGGATTTTTACTTTCCGGACAAGGGAAAGGCCGCACTTGATAAGGCACTCGGGCCCGATTCCCTCGCCAGCATCTCCCTGTTCGCACACCCTCCTTTCCGGAGAGAGACCCCCTCCTCCGGGACACAGGAGGGGATCCTTTCCCCTTTTTCGTCATTGATCAGCCTTCTCGATCATCTCCACCCACGTCTGGCGACGGGAAGCCTCCTCCTGTTTTTCGTTCCCTCCCTCTCCCGCCACAGAGCTGATGGTTACCTTGGTCCCCGTCTCTGGGTCGGGGCCCTGCAGGGGCTCTTTGGGGAGTGGAGCCGGAATCGTGAGGGCATTCTTGTGACAGGCATCGAATCGTTGATTTCGCCCGGACGATCAACCCCCCACATGACTCCGGAGATGGTGGAGAGGGTCGCTGGCCGCACGTCCCGGGGCCGCCTCGCCACAGCGGATGAAATCGCAGACTTTGCCGCCTGGCTGATTCTCTCCGGAAGCCCTCTTTTCCACGGGCAGATTCTCCAGACGGAGGGAGGCCCCTACTTCTGAAGCCTGGGGTACGATCCCCTAAGGATCCCGGACTGCTTCCCCTCTATAGTTTTTCAGCTTCTCATGGGCCCTCCAATGATTTTGAAGGATCCACGCTGTCGTTCCCTCATTTTGAACCTAATTTGTCAGGGAACAATCTCCGTCACGCTGTTTCCATTAAAATTTGAAACCCAGACATTGCCGGAGCCGTCCACCGCGATCCCAAAGGAACCATCGAAACCGGTCGTGCCTCCCGAAAAATTGACGGCCGTGGGCCCTCCGCCGGGAACTCCTCCGGCAGACAATCCTCCTCCGGAAGTTCCTCCACCGAACGATGCCCCCCGCAAGCCAACAACCCTATCAGGAAGACACTCAAGAGAAAATAATCCGACTAAAGACAAATCCCGACTTTCTGATCATGGAAACCCCTCTTTTGGACCATCCATAAAATCTCTTTCCAGTGGATGGGAGATTGCCATGGTCTACCGGAAGAGCCACTGCTCTCAGAACTTTTCTCTTCCTCAGAGGATGCTTGGATGGATCGGATGAGGATGAAACTCAAGGGTTTAATGGATGTTAACTGAAGAGGGGCCGTTTTTGTTTCGGGCCGGAAAGTGAAGGAGTTCTGAATGGGTTTTACAGGGTTTTTTGGATTTTTTAGAGGCATATCCCATGTTGACCCGGAAAGACTCCGGGCCGGTGAGTCTGGATCGGGCAATTTCGACGGCACTCATTCACGAGCGATGGGAAGAGCGAACATAAACATTGTTCCTTTCATGAGAGTGCTTTGTGCCTCGATAGGACTTTCGTGGAGCTCGAGGATGCGCTTGACGATCGCAAGACCGAGGCCGGCTCCGCCGGATTCGTCCGAGCGCTCTTTCTCGACCCGGTAAAACCGCTGAAAAATATGGGGAAGGTCTTCAGGAGGGATCCCTTGGCCCGTATCCTTGACGCTGACATGAATCTTTTTACTTTCCTGTCTCAGGGAAAGGATGAGGTTTCCTCCCTCGGGGGTGTACTGGAGTCCGTTTCCGATCAGATTCTCGAAAACACGCTCGATCATACCGATGTCGGCACAAACGAAAGGCAGGCCAGGTCTGAAATCCCGCTCTATCCGGATTTTCTTCTGGTCCGCGCGAAGCTGAAATTTCTGGATCACGTCCAGAACAAGCTCTTCAAGGGAAAATGCTTCGGAATGAGGGGTGGTATCCCGGGAATCCAGTTTTGCCAGTTCAAACAATTCCTCGACGAGTTTGGATAGACGGTGGGTGTGACGAAGGGCGACCTCGAGATAGGATCGTTGCTCCTCTACCGAGAGAGAGCCTTCCTTGAGGAGTAGCGTTTCGAGATATCCCTGGAGGGAGGTGAGGGGGGTCCGGAAATCATGGGACACATTGGCGACCATGTCACGCCGGAGCCGGTCGGTTTCTTTCAGCTTTCCCATTTGCTCCTGAATCCGTTCCGACATCTGGTAAAAGGTCTCCCGCAGACGATCGATCTCGTCTCCAAACAGGGCCGAACTCCGACTCAGGGTTGCCGTCTGGCCCGAAAAATCGCTCTTTTGAAAGACCTCCACTTCACTTGCAAGCCGGGCCAATCTTCGCGTAATGACTCGGAAAAGGATCAGTCCGACCAGAAAAGCGAAAAGAAGGGTCGCCCCGACGATCCACAGACTGATCCGGAGAATGTAACTGCTCTGGATCAGGCGGGTCACCGTATCGACCTCCTCTCCACCCAGAATGACATACATGTACCCGGCAACATGATGGTTCCCCGGAATCGGGGCCACCGAGAAGACCTTTCGTCGGTCCCAGCTGCGAGGATCATCTCCCATGATGGGAAGAGACACCTTGCCGGCAAGAAATCGTTCGATGGGCTTCAAGGAGACACGCTTCCGCTTCACTTTCCCCGTGGGAGCGGAATAGGCGAGGATCTTTCCCTCTGGATTCAGAAGGTAGATTTCGATACTGGGGTTGATCACCATCAGCATGTGGAAAACATCCTTCAGTGCAACCGGATTGATTTGTCCGTTCTTGAGTAGGACCTCGTCGGAAACGAGATTGCCAGCCAGGGTTCTGTTCAGTCGTTGACTGACCTCGTTCAGATAGAGGCGGGTACTGAAAAATGTCAAAATGAGGGTAAAACTTCCTATAAGGACAAAAATCAAGGCCAGAATGGCGACCAGCTTGCCATAAAGTGTCCGGATCATGGGGTGGCGTCCTCTCCCCAGAAAGACGGATCCAAAAATTTATACCCGATTCCCCAGACCGTTTGAATAATATGCGGATTGGACGGATCTTCCTCTATTTTTGCCCGGAGCCGATTGATATGGGAATTGACGGTGTGCTCATAGCCGTCATGCGAATAACCCCAGACATGATCGAGAAGTTCCATGCGGGTAAAAACCCTTCCGGGATTTTTTGCAAAATGAAGCAAAAGGTCGAACTCCTTGGCCGTCAGATCCAGCAACTGCCCGGAAACACGGACAGTCCTTCGATCGGTTTCGATGGACAGTGGCCCTGCCCTGATCACTTTTTGAGCAAGGAGTTCCGTGCGGGAAGAAAGCGCTTCCATGCGGCGAAAAAGGGCCTTGACCCTGGCCAGGAGCTCCTGGATGTTGAACGGCTTTACAAGATAGTCGTCGGCGCCGAGCTCCAGCCCCAAGATACGGTCCAGATCGGTGGACCGTGCCGTCAGCATGAGAATGGGCACGTATGCTGATCCGGCTCGAAGAGCCTTACAAATCTCCAGGCCTTCCATTCCAGGCAAAATGAGGTCAAGGATGATCAAATCGAAGGAATTGGACTGGGCTCTGGCCAAGCCCTCTTTCCCATCATGAACCACATGGACATTGCATCCAAGGTCCCTGAGGTGAAGCTCAACCAGGTGGGCGATATCCCGGTTATCTTCGACTACAAGAACATTCCTTGCCATCTGTCCCCCTCTTTTCTCTATTTCTCTCGGGATGGTTCCAGAAGATTGAGTAGCCGGTCCTTCTTCGATCCCCTCGGGATTGCAATGTTTCTCACTTCACCCTCTCCAATTACATAATTCGGAGAATGCTCCCTTTTGCGAGTTTTCCAAACGAAAGCAATCGGTGTAAATATTGACTCTCAGATTTCAGACCTTTCTAAAGGCATTCGACCTGCGAAGGTTAACAAACAGGAAAGAAGACGACAAGGATTTTGTGTCCGGACCTCTTGTCCTGATCGCAGCCCCAGACGCTTCTTTGAGGGGGGGCGCGGCTTTTCCGAGGTCCCCCCCGCTCACCCGAAAACATTTCTCAAGATATTTCTTTGGTGACAGATTTTCCCAATTGGCATCGTGTAACAATATCCTTTTTAACCAAAGGTGAAGGTATAGACCTGGACCTGCGGTTTCGCAAATCGGATTTGAAACAGATGGCTCTTACTCTCCCCAGAAGGTAGAGAGACGAGGTTGTAGAGTTTCGCGTCCCGGATTATGACGCTACCATCCGGTGCCACGTCCTTTCCGAAATCCCTGGGCTTTAGCGGGACCCCGTCAAGAAGAATTGTGGCTGAACTTCCCTTCCCGATTCCTTTCATGACGATATTGAGTTTGGGAGCTTGAAAACGGAAGCTTATCGCATCGCTCTGAGTTACAGGCCGAATCTTCTCCCCTTTAATGTGCCAAATTCCTTCCAACGCCCAGTGATTGAGAGGGAGATACGAAGGATTCGTATATTGCCGGTTCGCATCGGGATCAACCTCTTCGGGCGAGCTGAAATTTGCAGCCCGGGAATAGCCAAGGTAGGTTTCCGGGGACTGGATGGCCGAATAATCCATGGAATCAGGGGAAGCTGGTCGGCCGGGATTTCCTTTTAATGACCCCGCTTCGTCGAGCAGGGAACGGATTGCCTCTTCCGTTTTTCGATAGTGGCCTTCTCCAAAATGGATCTCCCGGATTCTTCCCTGACTGTCAACAAGGTAGTCGGCCGGCCAGAACTGGTTGTGGTAGGCGTTCCATGTTCCATAAGCGCTGTCGACAGCCACCGGGTAGGTGATGTTGAAATTTGTGAGAGCTTTGCTAATATTCGACACCTTTTTTTCGAAACCGAATTCCGGGGTATGAACCCCGATTACGACAAATCCCTGGTCTTTGTATTTTTGATACCAGCTTTCGACATGGGGAAGGGTTCGAATACAGTTGATGCAGGAATATGTCCAGAAATCGACCAGTACCACCTTTCCCCGCAGATCGCGACGCGCAAGAGGAGAGGAATTGAGCCAAGCCGTGATTTCCTTGAATTCTGGCATGGTCCCCAACACTGGCAGGGATGAAGGGGTTCTCTGGGTCATGGGCGCCGCCGTCAATGTCGCGTGCTCGTCTGCCATCGCCGACTTCTGGAACGGAAAATCCTGTTTTTTCTCAACAAGCTTTTTCTCAAGTTTGTTTGACAGGAAAAACATGTCCGGCAGATGGGAATAGAGAAGGGTGTCGAGATTGAAATAAAGAACGAGAACCGAGCCTAGGGTCACGACCCCCAGAACTTTCGGGGCAACCGCTCCCAGCACGCGGAAACGAAGAACTTTCTGGGCCAGTCGTTGTCCACCGTACCCGATCAGGAGCATGGGAATCGAAGCTCCTAGGGCGTACCCGCCCAAGAGATAAAAGGTGCTCAAAAACGTGGCCTGTGAGGTTGCAAGCGTCAGGATGATCCCCAGGACAGGCCCGGCGCAGGGGGCCCAGACCAATCCCAGGGCTCCGCCGAGAGCGATCGTGCCCACGGGACCCGACTCCCCCGAAAAACCTGCGACAATCGGGAGCTTCTGGGCAAAGGAGCTGATTCTCGATCCGATATTTTCCCAGATTCGGGGGACCAGAAGACTGAAGCCAAAAAATGTCAGGATCACAAGGGCAGAGGTTCGCAGAACCTCGTTTGAAAGTCCCAGGAAGCTTTTGAAAATGGCAAATATGGTGCTGAACAAGGCAAAGCTGAGACACAGCCCCAGGACGATCCAGAAGGGCCGGTGCGGGTTTCTGGAAGTGACGCTCGCGCTCAGAAGAGCCGGGAGAATCGGAAGAATGCAAGGGGAAAGAACTGTCAGTCCCCCTGCAAGAAACGCCAGAAATTCGAGTGATGTATTCATGGCGATCCTTTCATTCATTAGAATTGGATGTTTGCTCCGTCATGACGGATCGGACGTGCCCGAGTCCCTCATTTGCGAGGGACCAGGAGTCCGGACAGAAAGACTTCTTTCGGTCCGGAGGGGTCCAGCCTCTTTTTACATGGACGGATGATTCATGGAATGGGGAGCCATCATGTGTCCTGTTGTCTTCATCATCGTCCGGCCTTTGAGCATTTTAGCCAGCCCATACTGCCGCAAGGAAAGAATCTGGTTGGCCCGGGATGTCATGGAGGCCACGGCATGAAGGAGGATCTTCTGGTGCATCAGGATCGCATCCGTATTCAACCGGGTCTTGGTCATATCCACACGGTAGTGATTCAGAAGGGACATCCTCCCCATACGAAGATCATGGATGCGTGACATCTCCATTCCCCGGGTTTTCACATAGTCTCTTTTTATCGCTGCAAGTTTTCGGATCTGGTCGTCGCTCAACTTTAAGGTCTCCTTGTTATTCATGTAGAAATCGATCGGTCCGGTGATTTCCTTCTTTGGCTGTTGGCTCATCATCATTTTTGAATTCTTCATCTCGGCGGCAGGAGAGGTTGCGGGAAAGGAAACACCAGCAGCAAGCAGCAGGGCCGAGACCAGAAAAGTTCGGGACAATGCGTTTTTCATTTTGTACCTCCGTAGGAATGTCAAAGATTTGGGTAAACGATGGTGCATCGGAGGATGATTCTGAAATAAAAAAATCACGTGGATATCCCGAAAAGTTAAAAAAAGAATCACGAGGATTGGATGAAGAGGGATCTGGACGACCTGAAACGGGCACCTTGTTGGATCCATCCCGATCATGAGAAATGATGAAAATCGGTCGGTGTCCCCTCTCAATCAGGGGAGCCTGTCCCTTCTTCTAAGTCAGAAAGGATCGCCCGAAAAGAGGAGCTTTACCATTGAGTGGGAGTGGAAGGTCAGTCAACAAGAAGGCATGGCAGAGGCCCTTGAAGCGGGCAGGAATCAGCGATTTCCTCTGGCAAAAAGAGACACCTATGGGCCTCATGGCTTGGCAACCCGGAACGCCTCTTCTTGTTCTTCAGAAATTAGGGGGATGGCCGAATTACAAGATGGTCCAGAGATAAACTCAACTGGCCCGGGAGCCTCAGACTGGATGTGTGGAAAACTCAACTCATGGTACAAATATGGTACAACCCAAGCTTAGAATCATCTAAGTTGGTGGAGGGTAGGGGATTTGAACCCCTGACCTTCAGGGTGCGATCCTGACGCTCTCCCAACTGAGCTAACCCCCCTCAAGAATATCGGTAGAGACTACCATAACAGGGGTCTGACATCAATCCAACCCCCAAAAAACACGTCTTCCAGCAATCTTCAACAGCCCTCTCGACAGCCCATCCAGAGCTTCGATGTAAGTCTCGTGCTCGAGTGGCAGAAGACGCTCAATGAGACTCTCTTCCGTGTCCTCGGG
>JAKBTR010000101.1 GCA_021844275.1 Nitrospirota bacterium
GAAACAGTTGACCCGGTGTCTCCCACGATATTCCGGGCGACAGCCCGGCTCGATACCGTGAAGAGGGAAGGGTCGTCGGCATGCCCTGTCGCCAGAGCGAGGGTCAGAAAAATCAGAAGCGAGGTTCCCGTGGTCAGTCGAAGGTAATACCCAAGACGTTTTTCGGGATGATTTTCGCTTGTCGGCGAGAGGTGCTCTGGGTCCGGCGTCATGATCGTGTCCACTACATCTCGAGAAGGACCGGGATGATGACAGGGTCCCGTTCAAAATTTTTCTTGAAGTAACGTCTCAGGTGATTGTGGACAAGAGTCTTGAGGGCAGAGACCTCTTTCTTGACTTCCGGCCCCAGTTCCTGGAGCAAGAGTTCCACCTGGGTTTTCAGAATGGCGTTCATTTCAAGGGAAAGATCCGACAGGACAACACCCCGGGTCGAGACTTCGGGACCGACAACGATTTCTCCGGTCTGCTGGGACAGGGCGACAATAACCGTGACGATTCCGTCCGATCCAAGGCGCTGTCGGTCGCGGATAACCATGTCTTCGACATCTCCGATTCCCTTGCCGTCAATGAACGTTCGCCCCGACACAACCTTTTCGCGCTGTGTCACCCGGGATTGGGTCAATTCGAGAACGACCCCGTTTTCGATCACAAAGACATTTTCTTCCGGGATCCCCGTCCGGACTGCGGTTCTCGCGTGCTGCGAAAGTTGCCGGAACTCCCCGTGCATGGGGACAAAATACTTGGGACGGAGCATCCGGATCATCAATTTCTGGTCCTCCTGGCTGGCATGTCCGGAAACATGAATTTCCGAAATTCGCCGGTAGAAAACCTTTGCACCTTTCTTTCCGAGCAAATTGATGATCTTGTTGATGGCGCGTTCATTTCCCGGAATGATGCGTGCCGACAGCAGGATGGTATCTCCGGGCCCAATGGAAACATGTTTGTGGTCCCCCAGGGCCATCCGGAAAAGGGCACTCATGGGTTCGCCCTGGCTTCCGGTCGTTAAAATGGTGACTCTTTCCGGAGGATACTGGGACACCTGATCGAGGCGGATGATCTGATCAGGAGGGATGGAGAGGTATCCGAGCTCCCCCGCCACGCGGGCGTTTGTTTCCATCGACCGCCCTGTGAGTGCAATTTTCCGGCCGTTCCGGATGGAGACGTCGGCGACCTGTTGCAAACGATGAATGTTGGAGGAAAAAGTCGCCACGATGACACGTCCTGGAGCCTGGGAGATCATTTGTTCGAGGGGTTCCGTCACCTGGCGTTCCGAGAGGGACAGGCCCTCTTTTTCCGAGTTGGTCGAATCACTGATCAGGCAGAGGACCCCTTCTTCTCCGAGGCTGCAGAGCCGGTGCATGTCGAAATGCTCATTATCGATCGGGGTGAGGTCAATCTTGAAGTCGCCGGTGTGGAGGATCGTTCCTGCCTCCGTCGTGATCGCGAAGGCCACCCCGTCTGCAATGCTGTGGGTAATTCGAATGGGTTCAAAGGTGAAGGGGCCGACCGTATATTTCTCGCGGGGACGGATGGAAACCAGACGGGGAGGAGGCAGGCTCTTGTGCTGACGGACTTTCCCTTCGACAAGACCGAGAGTCAGCGGTGTCCCGAAGACCGGGACGTCGAACTCCCGGAGAAAGTAGGGGATCGCTCCGATGTGGTCTTCATGTCCGTGGGTCAGAAAAAGGGCGAGGAGCCGGTTGCGATTTTCCTTGAGAAACGTCATGTCAGGAATAATGAGATCAATCCCGAGAAGGTCGTCCTCCGGAAAAAGGACACCGCAATCGACCACGACGATTCCGTCCGGGGTTTCGTACGCTGTCATGTTCATCCCGATTTCGCCAATTCCACCGAGGGGGATGATCCGGACCCAGGGTTCCGATTTCGTCAGAGGCGGGGGTGTTGATGTCACGGTTTCAGTAACTCCTTTCCTTGCTGTGTCATTCTATCAAAAAAGGGAAGATGATGATTTCTGGCGCTGGCGGCAAGTTTCCGGAAGTCCTCCGGACTCAGGGAATCCACTTTTCGGGAAAAGAAATCTGTTTCGGTCTTGAAAAACGTTCCGTCCAGCAGGGATTCCTCCCCCGAAAAAGCGGTCCGGAGGGCTCGTCCAAGGGATTTGCGCCGGTAGCAGAAAAGCTTTCGCGAAAGAGAGATCGCGGCCCATGTGCACTCATCCTGAACGGACAAAGGAAGAACGGTGACGACGGAAGAGTGGACTTTCGGCGCCGGATAAAAAGCGCCCGGCGCAAGGTCGATTCTTTTCCGGATTTGTGCCAGGTAGGATGTCACAACAGAGAGATGGCCATAGTCGGGATCGGTCGTACGGGCCAGAAGTCTCTTGGCGACTTCTCTCTGAAACATTAATACCATGAACACGGGAGGGAAATCGCTCGCCAGGAATTTGAGATAGAGGGGGACAGAGATGTTGTACGGGAGATTCGAGACAAGGATATAGGGGGACCGGTCATTTCCAAAAGAAAACTCCATCGCGTCCTCTTCAAGGATCCTGACGCCGGGGGTTTCGGAAAAGGTTTTCCGCAGTGTTTCGGCCAGTTGCCGATCCCTTTCGACAAGCCACAGATCCTCTGTCATCGTCGCCAGGACTCCCGACAGGATCCCTTTGCCCGGGCCGATCTCAAGAATGCGGCAGGGGAAAACCGGCGCCTCCCTGGCCATGGAGGCGATGCGGAACGCCAGAGCAGGGTCCGAAAGGAAGTTTTGTCCGAGGCTTTTGTGAGGCCGGATCCGTTTTTCGATCGTCTCGAGGGGTTCGGAACTGCCCCGTTTTTTTTTCAGGGGAAAGATGACGGGTCCTTCTTTTACAGGTCATTTTTATTTCTCGTTCAAACTGGTCTAGAATATCATAAACCGGTTTTCCGTTGAAGAAATCACGATCAGAGAGAGTGAATGCATCCACTTTTGCCATATGGGCCCTATGGCCAGAACATCCTCCTGTCTCATGAGGAGGATGCGGAACAGAAATGGGCTTTTCGGTGGTTTCTTCTTGTTTCCTTTATGGTTCATCTGGGGATTATCTTGCTGTTTATCAAGAATCCATCGGCAAGAAACGCCCTGGAGGCCATGCTTGAGGCCAAGAAAAAGCCACTGACTCCTGCCCAGATGAAAAAATTGGCCCAGGAGAAAAAGCCGGTTTTCATCGACCTTCTGGATCCGTCGAAGGTTCCTCTGGCCGACCAGACGGTGGCGCCTCCCCTCCCGAAAGGATACTCTCTTTCCGGGAACCTCCATGCGAAGGACCGGATGGAGAGAAAGGCCGCACCGGCGGCTCCCCAAGAGCAACCGGCACCAAGGGTTCCAAAAGTGGCGAAAGCCCCGGAAACGGCCCCCAAACCTGTTTCAAAACCGCACGAAGCCCGATCCTCCGACCTTCCGGGTTTTCGGCAGGTGAAAAAAAACGTTTCTTCGCATCGGCGTGAAACGACAGCCCAAAGATCGGAACAGGTCCACCCCAAGCAGAAAACTCAGAAAACGGCAGAGGTCAAGCCTGTGCCAAAGACCGCGCCATCCCCGAAGAAAAAACCGGCGATGACGACGATTTCCCGCAGCCAGATGCAGCAGATCCTTTCCCAGGCAGCGCTGGGCACCCCTTTCACGCATCATCTGAACCTGGCACAGGACATGGCCCCTGCCTACTCGGATCGTTCGAACGATCTGAACCGTATCGCGGCGAATCTTGAGGACGAGACGTATTCGAGTTACATAAAACGCATCCAGGAGCGATTTGAGACAATTGGCGAGTATCCTGTGGAGGCCCAGCAGAGGGGGATCACCGGTCGGGCTTTGGTCACGTTCGTCATCAACGAAGACGGCACACTGGCAGCTGCCAGACTCACCGAAAGCTCCGGATCCCGTATTCTGGACGAGGAGGCTCTCCGGATCGTCCGTGTCGCGGCGCCTTATATTCCTCTTCCCAAATCGTTTCACAAGAAGGAACTGACCCTGACCTGGGCCTTTATCTTCTACAACGGGGGATTCCATGTTCTTCAGTAGATTCCGGCTCCGGTGGAACGCTTTTTTTCTGTTCCTGCTGGCATCTCATGGGTTTTTGACTGTTCCTGTTGCCATGGCCCGTCCTGTGACGGAAAAAGGAGGGTGGTCCTATTACATGGCGGTGCTTGGGGCGGTAACCCGGAACGACCCAGTTTCCGCCAGACGTCTTCTTTCAGGGATGGGCAAGGCGGATCTTTCCACGTTGCCGCCTCTTTACCGGAATCGCCTTGCCATTCTGAGGCTCTGGTATTTTCCTCCGTCTACGTTTTCCGGAAAGGGGCTCAGACATATGAACCGGACGGGAAGAGGAATCGCGGATGTCCTTTTCTGGCACGCGATGAACGAACCTGCTGTTCCGGCTTCCCGGCGTCCCGGATTGAGACGTAAATTTGCCCATATGTATCCTTTTTCCCCCTTCGCATCGGGTCCGGGACGGTCCGGCAGGAACACCGCACGGGCGCTCTGGCAGCGCTCGCTTGTTTCTGTAAAAGAGGGAGACACCCTGACGGCAGTCTCCCTCTGGAAAAAGCTGGTAGCACGCCATCCATTGTCCCCCGAAAGCGGTCTCGCCCTGATGCGTCTCGGCACGGCTGGTGAAACCGGAGATGTGCTGATTCCCCGATGGGAAGCCCTCTCTTCCATGGGGATGGGTGCCCTCGCTTCCGGGGAGATCAAACACTACCTGGCGCTGGAACCTCCGTTCCCTTACCGGGACTTGGCGACGATTCTCCGAAGCGTTGAACTGGCAAGGGAAAATCACCGCTTTCGTGCCAGAAAACTGCTTTCCACACTGACCCAAGAAAAGGGACCCCGTCTTCTTGCCTCTCTCGAAGCCACCCGATGTCAGCTGTATCGTCGCCCCGAGGTTTCGGAGTCCTGTATCGGGGATTTTCTTTCCCGATTTCCGGATTCAATAGACGGAAGGCGCCTGGTCAACGGGTTTTTACGTCAGCAGATGGCTCTTGGCAAAGGGATGGTGCCTCCCGGATGGAAACCGCCGGCTGTCCTGATGTCGACGGGACCCGGCCAGGACAGCTTGTGGCTGTATGGATTGGCCGCCTTTCTCTCGGGAAGAAGAGATGCGGCGAAGAACGCCTGGGAGGAACTGGAAGAGGATCTTTCCACGGAAAAAGGGACTTCAGCATTCGCATTCCGTTTGGCCCGTGTTCGCTACTTTTTGGGAAGACTGTCCTCCTTGAACGGAGACAAATCGGAGGCGCGTTCCTTTTATAAAAAAGTCTTGTCGGAAGCTCCGGAAACTCCCTATGCGATGTGGGCAACGCTGGCTTGCCGGTCAGATTGTCCTCCGCTGGACGTTCGTCTTCATCGTCCCGAAAAGGGCCACCGCCATCTCACCAGGTCCGACCGGAATCGCATCCTGACCCTTGTCCAGATGGGGCTTTGGGGACCCGCTCTTCTGATGACAGAAATGCGTCTGGATGGCGGTCATCTCGGTCGGAGGATCCTCCGGTACGGGAGTCTGGACATGTCTGTCTTTCCGGAGGAACGATACCGGGTTATCCAAGAAGTCATCCCTCTTGATCCACCGGGCATTCATCTGGCCCGGGCGGAAAAAGTGAACGGATTTGTCCTGCGGGGCGTCCGTCGCTCCGGGGTGGACCCGGAGTGGGCCATCTCCATCGCGCGGCAGGAAAGCCGGTTTATGGAGAAATCCCTCTCCATAGACGGAGCACTCGGAATTATGCAGCTGATGCCACCAACGGCTCTTTCGGTTGCCCACTCTTCGGGGGATCCGGTCTATCTGACGATCAGGAGAAATCTGGGAAAGATCCGTGTTCCGGAGAACAACAGCTATCTGGGAGGATTGTATCTCCGGCGATTATTGGAACATTATCCGAAGAATCCAGAGAGGGCAGTGGCTTCCTACAATGCCGGAATGCACTCGGTCGTCCGATGGAAAGGGCTGGAAAATCAGGACTGGGATTTTTTTGTCGAGGGAATTCCGTTTCGTGAAACACGGCGATATGATCGGGAAGTTCTGTGGAATTACCTGTTCATTCATCGTTCGCACCTTTTACGCAAGGAAGGTTAAGGGAGATGTTCCGGGGAACCCCCGAGGAATGGGAGAGGGAATGGAAGTTTCGAGAACGGTTCAGGCTGATCGAGAACCTTCTTCTGCGCCACCGGGAAACCCTGGACGCCCTTGTCCGGGAAAACAGGGAATTGCGAAAGGAAAACCAGCGCCTTGTCAAAAATGTGGGCGTTCTGAAAAGAGAGCGCGAGAAAGTTCGTGAAATCCTGTCCCGAATGGAAATCCGGATGCTCCGGATCCTAGAGAAGGGGAAACTCCGTCGTGGAGAAAAAGAAGACTGAGCAGATCCAGGTCCGGGTCAACAACAACCTGACGCTGAACGTCAAAGGGCATTTTGACCCCGGACGCATGGCGGAAGCCGGTAAGACCCTGGGGGAAATTCTCGATCTTCGCGGGGCAGGGGCCTCCCTGCGGGACGCCCATTCACTGGCGCTTCTTGTCGCCATCGAAAAAATATACGAAAGCCAGGAGTATCTTCTGCGAATCAATGAACTGCAGGAACTGGTCGAAAGAAGGGACCAGTTGATCAAGGAGCTGGACAATTCTCTTTCGAGCCTTGAGCAGAATGCGGCTTCGCTCTTGCGACACGGGGGATGAAAGGGTAAGATGATCCTCGACCCTGCACTGTTCGAGAAACGGTTAAATTTGTTACCTACATCATTTTGAGAAATGGCATGTCAGTGCGCGTGGTGTGCATGCCCGGTCCCGGGAAGCCTGAAGCCGCCTACAATGCCGTACACCTTGTCACGCTAGGTATCTCAAGTGAAACCGTAACGGCAGATGCGGGGTTTTGTCCGTCAAGACTTCCTCATTTGCGGGTTCGGTCCTTATGAAGTCTCTCTTTGAGCCTGCGTCTCAAAAGCCGCTTTCTTCTCTTCTTTTTCCAGACCGTCCGGAAGAATTTCTCGGACAACCCCATCTCATGGGGGAACGCGGGATTCTGCGACGGTTGATTGCCGTTCGATCTTTCCGTTCCATGGTCATTCATGGTCCTCCGGGATGCGGGAAATCCGCTTTCGTCCATTTGCTGCAGAAGGTGCTCCCGTTTCATTTTGAGGTTGTCCGGGCGGGTGAGTCTTCGGGGGGGGAGCTGAAGAAAGCAATCGACAGAGGCGTCTCCTATCGTCAGTCGGGTCAGGAT
>JAKBTR010000043.1 GCA_021844275.1 Nitrospirota bacterium
ACAGCTCGAAAACATCGTTGGAATGTGCATTTCTTCATGGGAATCACCTCCTGAATCAAGTCTACACCTGATCGGGAGGCTTGCAACACGAAAAGGAAACAGAGCCTTTTTCAAACGAACCACAAGCGTGTCCGGGGCATTCTTGATCGAAAGATGCGTTGGCATTCTTTTTTCCTCCAAAACGAATCCATTTCAGATCATTTTAGGATGAAATCCGGTTTTTTGCAAAGCGGTTTCCGGGTAACGAATGCGTGCTTGCCTCTCAATTTCGAGGAACTCAAAATACTGTCCGAGTTTCTCTGGTCAAAACGAGGGAAAGGATCATATTCTGTTCAACAGCTTTAAAAAGCCCAGGAAAAAACGGATTCACCTTCCCTCCCATCCAGGCGTCCCTGGAGGATATCGTGGGAAAAGCATTCTCTCCCACAATATCTCAAGATACCAAACGACTCTGTGAACATATTAGGAAAAAACCTGTCCCCCCGGGGTCCTGAAAAACATTCGTCCCCTCTCATCAACCCTGTGGCACACTTTCCGTTGTGACCAACAACCTGGAGGTGGACCATGATCACAAGAGGGCCCTCGCTCCCCGATAAAGCGCCGGGAACCCGGCGACGGTCGTCGCCTCTTTGAACCTGACGGCCGTCACGGCCGGATCCTTCCATGGGGACGTGGGATCGGGATCAACATCCGGCTGCTGACGATCGAGGCCAAGGTCGCGTATCGCCCCCACGCCGGGCACCTTCGGGAGAAATTCTTTCTTCTTTCCGATCTCTGTCGGCTTCGATCAATGCGCAAATGTGATAAAATTCCGGTGTCCTGGAGAACAAAACCCGAGGTCAAAGATGAGCGAAACGGAAAACCATGTGACGATGGAGAGTGCAGGAGCCATGATCGCTTTTCATTTGAGCGTCCCCTACGGACCGGGAATCGTTTCGGAACAGGATGTCTGCGATGCCTTGAAACACGGGAGTCTCGCCGGAATCACGTCGTCTGCAAAGGACATTCTCGTTTCCCTTTTCAATGAGAATTCCCCGACCTCCATTCTCAAAGCCACTTACGAATGTGGTGCATCAGTCGAAAACGTCCAGAAACTTTACGAGGAAATCGTAGGGATGCCCTGGCATCGTTCCCCCGAGTGGGAAAAAGTGACACGTTAATCGCCGGGGGTCCCATGCCGCGGATCAGTCAAACCGAAATGGACCATTGGATCGTATCAGGTGACTGGAAGAGTCTCGAAAAAAAAGCCGCCGATATCGTGTCCGATACGGAAGCCTCCGCCAAAGGCGGTCGCCTGTCGCCTCTTCTTGGGGGCGGAACCCGGCTGATGCTCGAATTGAGCCACAGAATCAGCCGGGATATCGATTTGTTCATCCGCGATCCGCAATGGATTGGACTCCTGTCTCCGAGGTTGAACGATAAAGTCGGAGATCTTATTCAGGGATACGAAGAGGACGCGACTTTCTTGAAATTGAAATTTCCCGAAGAAGAGATCGATTTCATCCTTGGCGCGCATTGAAGACCTCGCCCTTCAGGGCTGATCTTTACCCGTATCTTCGTTGAGTGGACACGGGAGATGTGGGACGATTTTGAAGATTCGTGAAGATGATCCACATGGCGGCCAGGTCGTCGAGCCGCTGGATTCCTCGCCAGAGGGTTTCGGTCCCCGGTTCCCCATCCCCTTTTCTTCCCAGAAAGCCTCCCAGTCCCGCCACCATCCGGGTGGCCTCCCGAAGCGTCGGAGGGGAGGCGTCCGGAGCCACCGGAACCCGGGTCTGGAACGTGACGAGAGCCTTCCATTCGTGTTCTTCGAAAAAGACCGTGCAGGGAACATCCGGGGTCTCCCGTCCCCGCCGGACCAGGTGGAACAACCGCCAGGCGACCACCAGATCGATGGCCAGACACGCTTCGATCCGGTGGTCGTTTCCCAGTTGCCGGTCCTCGATCTTGCAGCCGGACTTGAGGGTCCGGTGAAAGACTTCGATCCCCCAGCGCCGGGTGTACCAGACCACCTTTTCCAGCGCCTGCGCCAGAGTCTCGACCGTCATTGAGGTGAACAGAAGCCAGGAGAGAGGCTCGGCACCCGCCGGTGCGTTCTTTTCTGTGGCCGCGACCGCCCACAGGGTGACGGGAGACAATTCCTTCTTCCGGGGGGTCGGAGGAGCCAGATCGACCTTCGCGAACCGGATCTCGAGCGTTGTCTCCCGGGCGGCCCGGCTGTGCCGCCTCGGGACCTCAAGACGGATCTCTCCGTCCGGCGACTGCTCCAGAAGTGTTTTCCAGAGAGCGGTTCCATCGGTCTTCTTCCGGGGTTGAAGCGCCCGGATCAGAAGCTTGGGTCCATTCGGATCCCGTTGGGCCAGTTCGAACAGGTCGTAGATGTCCGCTTCCCGGTCCCCCATGCTGACAAGGGTCGTTCCGGGAAGGCGTTTCTGAACCTCCGCCACACGAGAGAAGCCTTTGAGCCATTTATAGGACTCCTTCTCTGCGATCGGCGCTGTTTTCTTCTCTCGTTCCTTTTTCTCTTTTTCCTTCCGGTCGGCCTCTTTCTCTTCCCGCGTTTGTTCCCCTTTTTCCACCTTCGGAGGATCCGGAGGTCGCACCCAGCACTGAACGTCGACAAGCCCCAGAGGCGTTCCCGAGGGGTCGAAGGCCATCGTGTCGTGCATCAGAAGCCCCAGGGACCCCTTCCGATGATTGCCGATGGGCCCCAGATCCCGGGTGTCGGGATGGGCCGTATAGTCGAGTTCGGATGTATCCTGCACGCACAGCACCACCGGATGTTCGGCCATGCGTTCTTCGGTCTTTTTGGTGTGCGCACTCAGAAGAACATCCATCGTCACCTTCTCATGGTCGAAAAAACGGTAGGCCGCCTTGGTTTTGGCCCGGCTCCCGCAGGCCTGGGGCAGTTGCGCGGTCGGACGAGCGAAGAAGTCCCGGGCCAGCATCAGAAGCCGGGCAGCGAGCCGCTTGTCCGGAAGGGATACCCCCAGAAACTCCTCCTCCGCCCAGTCCGCCGGAACGGGCGAGAGAGGGACGGGCGGTTCGTAGGCCGACTCCACCGCCCGGAGAAGAAGCCGTGCGTCTTCCCCCAAAGGATACACCAGAACCTTCTTGACCGGCACGCCCCGGCCCTGTCGTCCCTGTCCCGCGGTTCGTCCGATCTCCACCCATCCCGCCGCCCGGTAGCAGGTTCCTTCGAACCGGCCCTCCTCGACGAAAGTCTCGAGAAGGAGAGGCCGCTCTCCGGTGGTTGCTTCCCAGTCTCCGGAAACCATCCTGACCGCCTTCCCCAGAATGTGCGAGGCCAGATGGGGAACCCGCACATGCGGCAGAATCAGGAAGCGGCTGTTGTTCACCACCCGGGACAAGGCTTTGACCCGCCGGTCGGGACTCCATCCGATCCAGGCGTCCCGGACCGCCACCTTCCAGGCGGCCGAGGAGAAGGAGAGAGCCCCCACGTATCCGGTCCGGGAGCTTTGCACCAGATACCGGATCTGGGCGCCGCACAGAGGTCCCTTCCCCAGGTAGTGGTACCGCTCCATCATCGTGTTCCAGATCCGGGACAGGGCCTTGTCCCCGTGGGGCACCCCGACCAGGGAGATCTCTCCCAGTTCCGGAAGGGAGCCTGTCAGCGCCGGGGCCATCCCTTCCAGATCCCCCCGCTCCTTCGTGCGGGAAAAGTCCAGAATCCGGGCGGACGGAAGAACAATCCTCCCTTTCTCCTCGAGTTTCTTGAGGGCCACCCGGCAACTCATCTCCTTGAGCGTTCCCGCCCGGTTCTTCCAGTCCAGAAGCCGGCACACCGCCCGGGACAGTTCCGTCCGGCTCATGCCGCTGACGATCAGCTCCCGGATCTTCCCGATCGTCTCTTCCCCGAATGTCTGTCCGCAGATCTTCATGGAAAAAATCGTACAGAAAAAGTTTTCCGGTGTTCACTCCCGATTTATGGGGCATGGTCAGGCCTTCAGGGAGGGTATACAGCATCTCCTCTCAAAGTGGCTGGTTTTGAATCGACCCTATGTGGCTGGTTTTACCCGACCGCTAACACCAAGAGGAACGGAGGGAGAGGGAGAGAAAACAAATCGAATCATGATTCGTAAATATACTCTTTATGTCTTGCGGTCCTTTCCGTTTAGTGAGATACTTATATCTCACTAAGAAAGGAGAACATCATGGCCGTATCTCTGCGACTACCGGACGACATTTCAAACCGTCTGCAAAAATTAGCGCAACTCACCGGGCGCAGCAAGACCTTTTACATGATCGAGGCGATCCGTGAGCACATCGACGATCTTGAGGACTTATACCTTGCCGAGCAACGGTTGATTGCCAATCGTGCCGGGAAATCTCAATCCATTCCGCTGGAAGAAGTGATGAAGCGTTATGGCTTGGAAGATTGATCTCGATAGCGCCGCAGAACGCGATCTGGACAAGATCGACCCGCAAACAGCGAGGCGCATCCTTGCTTTTCTGCATGGCCGTGTTGCACAGCTTCACGACCCGCGCAGTATTGGGGAAGCACTTAAAGGTTCCAAACTTGGAGAGTTCTGGAAGTACCGCGTTGGCGACTATCGAATTATCAGCAGCATCGAGGACGGCGTTTTCCGGATCCTCGTTGTAAAAATCGGAAACCGCCGTGAGGTGTACCGATAAATCTCTTCACTTCAACAACTCTGCCAAATCTTCCGCCTTCAGGTGCGTGTAGCGTTTAAGCATCTGGAGCGTCTTGTGCCCGGTGATGGCCGCAACCTGCATGGGGTTCAGGCCCTTTTCGAAGAACCGGGAAGTGGCCTCGTACCGGAGGTCGTGGAAGGTCAGGTCCGCCAGGAAGGACGGATCCGGCTTTATCCCCTTTTCCTCGCATTCCTGCTCGTAGGCTTTCCGGGCGCGCTTACAGGCTTCTTGAAAAACTCTTGTTACCCCAAGTCCCTTTGCGTTATATCCCCATACTTGCCCATCCATCCGGCGTGGAATGTCAGACAGGATCCGAACGGCTTCCGTCGAAAGAGGGATCCGCCTGGGTTCTCCCGTTTTCGTTTCCGGAACAGTGAGAACCTTTTTCTTGAGATTGACATGATCCCATTTCATATTTGAGATTTCCCCCCGGCGCATCCCTGTTTCGATGGAAAAATGGACAATACTGGTGAGGGAAGGGGAAGAAGTACAGGAAAGGATTCTGTTCAACTCTCCGGGGAGAAGGCGGCGTTCTCGTGGGAGAGGATTTTTGGGTCTCCGGACGTTCGGAACAGGATTGATGAGTCCACCCATCCCCCAATCCTGGGCCGCGACCGTGAAAACGTGGGAAAGAAGATTCAGAAGACGGTTGACAGTGGAAGGGGAAGCTTCCTTTAGCCGTTCGTCCCTCCACTTCGAAATGTCGGAGGAACGAATATTCGACAAAAAACGGGATCCCAAGGAACTTTTTCGCCAGTGATCCAGCTTATCCTTTTCCTTGAGGTGTCCTTTTTTCCCAGAAGATACTTCTTGTTCGTACCGGTCCAACGACCAACGAAAACACCTTTTGACATTTCTGATTCGACGGTAAAAGCCCAAGCCTCTGCCTCAACACGGGTATCAAAGGATTTCCGTTGAACAGGCTGACCTTTTCTCCTGATGGAAGCTTCCCAGGAAACTCCTCCATCCTTGAGTTTTCTTTTCCAGAAAGTTGCCATTTTTCCAACCTCCGATTTTTGTACTTATTGTCGGAGAAATTCAATATGTTGGAAGTTGTCGGAGAGAAAACTTTATTAGATTGGCACTGGTATTGGCGTCCCCAACCGGATTTGAACCGGTGTTACCGCCGTGAAAGGGCGATGTCCTAGGCCTAACTAGACGATGGGGACGTGGTGTGGTGCGGGAAACGAATGTGCATTATGTCTTCAGTTTTCGTTCATGTCAAGCCTGTGAGGGATTGACTTTTTTCTCTTTTGGAAAGTAAAATTCCTCAATTTTCTTAAATTTCGAAAATTTTCTTCCTCTGCTGTTTTTTGTTTTTTTATCCAAAGGCGCCGTAAAACTTCGGCCTTCATGCCGGAGCTATAAGGCGTGTGCTTGACCTTTGTGCAGCTTTGTTTGCAATGCACAATATGAGAAAAACGTTCCGATATCGGCTGTATTCGACCCGCAAGCAGGAGACTCTTCTGAAACAGCAACTGGAGGAGTGCCGGTGGCTCTACAACCATTTTCTGGAACACCGGAAGAACGCTTGGGAATGGTATGGCGTTTCCCTGTCTTTGTACGATCAGATCGGGGTTCTTCCTTCTTTGAAGAAAACCAGACCTTCTCTGGAAAAGGTCTATTCCCAGTCCCTGCAAAACGTGTCTGTGCGCATCGATCTGGCGTTCAAGGCGTTTTTCCGGAGGGTGAAACACGGAGAGAATCCGGGCACTCCCCGGTTCAAGGGAAAAGGACAATATTCCTCGCTGACCTTTCCGCAATGGAACAGCGGCTGTGATTTGACGGGCAACGGATTGAGACTGTCGAAAGTCGGAACCGTTCCGGTCGTTCTTCATCGGGCTATTGAAGGGAAAATCAAGACCTGTACCGTTCTCAAGTCTTCCACCGGGAAATGGTGGGTCACCTTTTCCTGCGAGAACGTCCCGGAAAAGGTTCTTCCCTCCAACTCTCTCCCGGTCGGAATCGATGTCGGGATTAAAACGTTCGCGTCCTTGTCGGATGAAACAGAAATTCCGAATCCGAAGTTTTTCAGGCGATCGGCGAAAAGACTGGCTCAGGCCCAAAGAAAACTCGAACTCCAGCAAAAAGGATCTCCGGAAAGAGAAAAAGCCCAAAAAATCGTGGCGAAGGTCCATGAAAACATCGCATTCAAAAGAACGGACTTTGCCCACCAGGAATCGGCGAAGATCGTGCGACAGTTCGGACGGATCTTTGTCGAGGATATTCATGTCAACGAAATGAATTCTCACAGATGTTTGAACCGAAACATCCGGGATGCGGCGTGGTCGCAATTCTTCTTCTTTCTTTCGTACAAGGCTGAAAGTGCCGGTCGGGAGTTCCGGAAGATCAATCCGGCCTATACGTCCCAAGACTGTTCCTCCTGCGGTCACCGGCAGAAAATACCGCTGTCCGAGCGGACCTATTCCTGTCCGTGCTGCGGGATGGAAAAGGACCGGGACCACAACGCCTCCCGGAACATTTT
>JAKBTR010000083.1 GCA_021844275.1 Nitrospirota bacterium
ACATCGTACTGCCGGCACTCATCAGCTGATAGAAATCCTGTGCGCTCACATAGTTGATGTTTCCCGTGACAGCCGTATTTTCTCCCAGATAGGAATACAGATCCGTCGTCGACATGATATTGGTCCGGATGCCCAGCGCCGGGTCGTTCACTCCCTGCTGCAAAATATTGAAGTTCAGATTCTGATTGCTCGAAATGGACTGCCGATAGGTAATCCCTCCTCCCAACCCGAAGTTTGACATTTCATCAAACGTAAATGTCAGGTCGTAAGAGGGATCAAGATTCCAGAAAAAGGAATCGTAGAAGACAACACCCTGAATATTGTTGAACTGAACAAAAGGAAACAGGAATCCCGATTTTTTCGGCGCCGTGGGAAAGGAGAAATACGGAAGATAAATCGCCGGGATCCCCTTGATGTCCAGAGTGTCTCCCACACTGGAAAAATGGTCGCCCAGATAGACGTCGCCATTGTTCGTTGACAGAAGCCAGGAGGGGGAAGAATCCGGGAGGCAATCGCAGGTGGTCACGCCTCCATGTACCACATGAAAGTGATCCGGAGTCACCCGTTCAATCGTCTTGCCATGAATATAATAAGTATATTCCTGGCGGATGTTTCCCTGGTTGTAAAACTGGGTCGTCTGAACCTTCCCGTCATAGACAGTGGCATGCCCCGTCTCCAGGTTCATCCGCATTCGGGGGCCCGTCATGAGGGTTTTTGGGGCCCGGAAACGGACATGGCCGGAGGCCCACACAACACTTGTCCGCTTGTCGAGGATCAGTTGATCGGCCTGAAGATAGAGATTCCCGCGCTGAAGAAAAGCGTGGCCATTGGCATGAACCAGGTGAGTCCGGTGATTGAAACGGATGTGGTCTGCCAGAACCGAAACCTTGCCGGAATTCGTGGAACCGGACGAAGCTCCTTCCGCAGCGAAGGTGTTGAAAGGACAGATGACGAAACAAGACAGGAGAAGCAACAGGATCGGGGCAAAGAATCCGGGGAGCTTCCGCCAGGAAAAAACGCCGAATTGTGTCACGATGGAGCAGATACAGAGGTGCGCTCACCTGCCTGCAGGGGTGAATCATCTCCGGCAAGCCATTTTTGGACGCCGGCGACCAGGTAGAGAGAGCCGGTCACAACCAGAAGACGGTCGCGATCCCCGGAGAGCCAGTCGAATGCCGAATGGCACATCTCCTGGAACGGACCAGTGAGACAGTCCTTTCCAGATTGACGTTCCTTCAGATAAGCTGCAACGGCCGCCGGTTCAACCCCATTCGTACCGGGAGGAACGACCAGGAAGAATTGATTTCCAGCCCGCGAAAGTATGTCTGTCATGGAGCGCCAGTCTTTTTCCTGGAGGAATCCTACGAGGAAAGCGACTTTTCTGGCATCTTGCCGGACATTTCGAATCTGCCGGACCAACTCTCCGACCGCTTCCGGATTGTGGGCACCGTCCAGAAAAGCAGAGTAGCCGGGAACAGGATCCCATCTTCCGGGATGGGACAAATTCGGAAGGGCTTCGCGGATCGCCCGTTCCGAAACGGGCCATGGGCCCACTCCGACGGCCGCCAGAGCGGACAATACATTATGGATCTGATAATCGGCGATAAGACTGGTCTGGTACCTTCCGGAAAAGGCCGGGCCCGAAAAAGAAAATTCCCGCCTTTTCTCCTGGGGATCACTTTCCCATCTCCCGTCGAAGTCCAGCCCCCGAAGAATCGGACGGAACCCGAGAAGAGACTTCTGGTGTTCCCACTCCGGCAGGACTTCTGGCGGAAGAGTTGCAACAAAAGGCTTTCCAGAATGTCCGATAGCCGCTTTCTCACGCAGTATCAATTCCAGGGTATCTCCCAGAATCTCCGTGTGGTCCTTGGCCAGAGAAGTCAGGACAGAAACCTCCGGAACACAAAGTGAAGTGGCATCCCACCGTCCCCCCATCCCCACCTCCAGAATGGCAAGGTCGATCCGGGAAAGACGAAATGCAAGAAAGGAGACGGCCGTCAGTGTTTCAAAAAAAGTCAGAGTCACTCCTGCCTTTTCCTGAGCCCGGCAGACGCTTTCCATGGACTCCAGAAAAACATCCGTCCCGACAAGACTCCCGTCGATACGAATGCGTTCTCTTACGTCCAAAAGGTGTGGGGAGGTGAATAGACCTGTCCTCAAACCGGAACGACGATAAATGAGGTCCAGGATAATGCTGGTCGAACCTTTACCATTCGTACCGGTAATCTGTATGGCCGGAAATTTATTTTGCGGGGTACCGAGTCCGGACAGAACCTTCGAGATCGAATTCAGTTCCGGATGGATTCCATGGCGTGTCAGCGATGCCAGGTAGTCTGTCGCGGAAAATAAATCCTTGAATTTCAATCACTCCCTGCCTTCTCCCCCGTCAGTAACCGGTCTGCATGAATGACCGGAGGGAGCGAAAATACACATCAGCTGGGCCAATGTTTCCTTCAGACGACCTCGCTCCACGACCATATCCAAGAATCCATGGGACAGAAGAAATTCGGCGCGCTGGAATCCTTCCGGCAGCTGTTGCTTTATTGTCTGTTCGATGACTCTCGGGCCGGCAAACCCGATCAGAGAACGGGGTTCCGCCAGGATGATGTCGCCCAGCATGGCAAAACTTGCTGTCACGCCACCGAAAGTCGGGTCGGTCAACACGGAAAAGAATGGAACGGACGCCTGATGAAGACGGCTGATCGCGGCGCTCGTTCTTGCCATCTGCATGAGGGAAAAGATGCCTTCTTGCATCCGGGCACCACCAGAAGAAGTCACCAGGATGAGGGGAACACGCTTTTCCAGGGCTCTGTCAGCAGCCCGAACGACTTTTTCCCCTACCACCGACCCCATGCTTCCCCCCATGAACCCGAAGGAAAAGACGCCAAGGACCGCCGTTTTACCGACAATGGAACATTCGCCAATCCGTATGGCATCGGAAAGTCCCGTTTTTTTCTGCGCCGATTTCAGGCGTTCCGTATATTTCACGCTATCGGAAAATTCGAGCGGATCAACCGACTCGATATTCTGACTGAACTCTTCGAAGCTTCCGGGGTCGGAAAGCTGACAAATCCGTTCTTCCACAGTGATGGGAAAGTGATAGTTGCATTTTGGACATACCTTGCCGGCTTTTTCCACTTCTTTGCGGTAGACGATCTGCCGGCAGAGCGAGCACTTGATCCATAACCCTTCGGGGATCCGGATTTTTTTCTCCGAATCCATCGGCCTCTTGTCCTCCGCCCCGTCTTCAACCTGACGGGACCGGGAGCGTGTCAGCCAACCCATTCAACAACCTCCTGAGAATCTTGTTCGAGAAAAAGGCAGAAGCACGACATCTTCAACACATGACCCCGGAGGGTTCCGTGCTGGTACGCGCAACGGCACAGAAAGCTGACAGAAGCTTCTGCCAGTTTTCTGGGTCTGTCTCTTCCCGGACAAGACGTGAACCAACAATGACCCCGTCCGCAAATTGCAGAACCTTTCCGGCAACGGCAGGGGACTGAATCCCGAATCCGACGCACACCGGAGATTCTGTCTGGGACCGGATCCGGTCGACCATCAGGGAAAGGGTTCCGGTTTCGGACAACTCTTTTCCTGTGGTACCCAACAATGAAACAAGGTAAATAAAATCCTCGGATCTTGCAACAATCCTTTTCATTCTCGTTTCCGAAGTCGTCAGGGAAACAAACGGAATCAGGGAAAGTCCCGCCGGATGGAAGGCTTTTCGAACAGGGCCGGCATCTTCAAAAGACAAATCCGGAATAACCGCCCCCCGGATCCCTCCGGTCCGCCGTGCAGAGGAAACAAATTTTTCCAGACCCATTGCAAGAAAAAGATTGAAATATGTCATCAAATAAATGGCTGGACGCTCACCGACGGGAATCGTCTCGAGCCAGGACAGAAGACTTCTCAAGGACGTGGATGGACAAAGCGACCGCTGGGCCGCTTCCTGAATGACCGGACCATCGGCCGTCGGATCCGAAAAAGGAACACCCAGCTCGACAGCCCAGACACCTTCCTTTTTTGCGGCGCGCAGAAGCTTTTCTGTCACGCCCAGATTCGGGTCGCCCGCCATGAGATAGGGAATGACTTTCTTATGGGTGGAACGCTCCCCGGCTGTTCCTGTTTTCATGTAAGGGTTACCCCCTTGATTCGGGCCACTTCCATCACATCCTTGTCCCCACGACCCGAAAGATTGACCAGAATGATTCGGGAAGAGTCCATTTGTCTGGCCAGACGTATCGCACCGGCTATGGCGTGGGCGCTTTCGAGAGCCGGCAGGATTCCTTCCGTTCTGGAAAGCATTTCGAAGGCTTCCATCGCTTCTTCATCGGACACCGATGAAAAAACGATACGGCCGGAATCCCGATAGTACGCCAGTTCGGGCCCTACTGCGGAATAATCCAGACCCGCCGAAACGGAATGCGTTTTTTCAATTTGTCCGTCTTCGTCCTGGAGAACATACGTTTTCGATCCCTGCAAGACGCCGACGCGCCCCGTCTGGAACCTGGCGGCGTGTTCTCCGGGTTCCATGGAACGCCCTCCCGCCTCCATCCCCCACAAGGCGCATTTGTGATCGGAGAGAAAAGGGTAAAAGAGCCCCATGGCGTTGCTTCCTCCACCGACACAGGCCACCAGCGCGTCCGGGAGCCGGCCTTCCTTTCGAAGAATCTGCTTTCGGGCTTCCTGTCCAATGACCGACTGGAAGGATCGGACCATCAGCGGAAAAGGGTGGGGACCGAAAGCGGTCCCAAGCACATAGTGGGTTGTCAAAACGGACTGGGACCAATCCCGAAGAGCCTCGCTGATCGCATCTTTCAGTGTCTTTGTTCCCTGCTCCACCGGACGCACCGTCGCTCCCAGGAGATTCATCCGAAAGACATTCAACGCCTGCCGCCGGACATCTTCCGAACCCATGTAGATCTCGCACTCAAAATCATAACGGGCCGCCACTGTCGCAGTGGCAACACCATGTTGCCCGGCCCCGGTTTCGGCTATGAGGCGTCGTTTTCCCATCCTTCGCGCCAGAAGAGCCTGCCCCACGGTATTGTTGATCTTATGGGCTCCTGTATGATTCAGGTCTTCCCGCTTCAGGTAGAGTCGAGCCCCTCCTATTTTTTCGGTCAGGGCCGCCGCAAAGTACAGCGGACTCGGTCGACCGACAAAATCTTTGTAGACATTCTCCATTTCCCGGTGAAAAGCCTTGTCTTTCCAGGCTGTCCGGAAAGAGTTCTCCAGTTCGTAGAGCGCTTCCATCAGCGACTCGGAAACAAAACGTCCGCCAAACTCGCCAAAGTAGCCGTTTTTATCCGGTAGCGAAGAAGGACGACGAAAAGATGGCGCCATCACTTCGCTAATTTTTTCCATGTCGACGAACCTCCTCCAGGAATCGTTCCATCTTACCCCTGTCTTTCTTGCCTGGAGCGAACTCCACGCCCGAGGACACGTCCACACCAAAAGGACGGACTTTCCGAATTGCCTCTCCGACGTTTTTTTCGTTCAGTCCCCCCGAAAGAATCAGCGGAGAACGCCTGGATGCTTCTGCCACAAGAGAGTAGTTCCAGGACTGGCCATTCCCTCCGGGAAGCTTTGAAGAGGCTTGTTCGACAAGAAAATGCGTGGCTCCACGAAAAGGCGTTTCAGGACCACTCCACTCCTTCGCATCCGGAGGAATTTTGCGAACGTCGATCCAGGGAAGCCCCAGTTTCTCTATAAGAGGAAACCAGTTTTCCGGGAACGCCGGGCCGTGCCACTGAATCATGTCCAACCCGACATTTCGGGCTGTCTTATCAAGAAAGTCCCAGTCCTGGTCGACAAAAACACCCACCTTCAGGATTCCGGCAGGAAGGGCTCGGGAAATTTCATACGCTTTTTCAGGCAGGAGGTTCCGGGGCGACCCCGCATAAAAAACGAATCCAAGGGCATCCGGAGACCCGGAGGCAGCCATGAGGGCGTCTTCGACCGAAGTAATTCCGCAGATCTTAATCCACATCGCTCAAGAACTCCTTCAGAGCGGCCCCCGGATCGGATGAAGAGAGAAAAGATTCTCCCACAAGAACGGCATCGTACCCCAAAGTTTCCATCCATTTTCGATCAGAAGGTGTCTTGAGGCCGCTTTCAGCCACCCGAACAACCCTTTTCGGAATATGCGGAGCCAGCTTTTCCGAAAGCCCGAGATCAATTCGCAAGGAGTCCAGATCCCTGTGATTAATCCCGACAAGATCGGCACCGGCATCAAGCGCAATGTCGAGCTCTTCCCGAGAGTGCACTTCAACCAGCGCGGAAAGGCCGAGAAGCCGGGAAGTGGCGATCATTTCCGCAAGTCGCTCAGCGGAAAGAATCCGGACAATGAGTAATACAATATCTGCACCCAGAACCCGACTTTCCCAGATCTGGTAGGGAACCACGAGAAAGTCTTTCCGGAGGAAAGGCACGCGGTTCTCTACCCCCAGTCTCTCTTTCAGCAATCGGAGATCGTCCGGCCGTCCCCCGAAAAAAGGTTCGTCTGTCAGGACAGAGATACCGGATGCGCCGTTGGAAAGATATCCGGAAACGATCGCGACCGGATCGTAAGGTTCGCGAATCACTCCTCGAGAAGGAGATTTCCTCTTCGTTTCTGCGATGACACGGATGCTTGTCTTTCCGGACCACGCCTCTCTTGGCGAAAGCGGCTTTTGTGCCAGCCCTCTCACCTTTTTTTCCAGGAGCGGAAGAGGTCGTTCACGTTCGGATTCTTCAACTTCGAACAACTTCGAGCGCACAATGGCGCTCAGAAAGGGATGGTCTGCGACAGTTCGACCCATGAATCAAGAATCTCCAATGGTTTCCGGGAATGAAGGACATCTCTCGCCAATTCGACTCCCTCCCGGGGAGAGGCCACCTTCCCCCACGTCCATAGGCCGAGAGCGGCATTCGCCAAAGTGAGGTCAAGAAAAGGACCGCCTGTGCCATTCAGAACATTCTTCAGGATTTCAGCATTGTCTTCAGCACTTCCTCCCCTGACTTTTTCCAGGGGAACAAAAGGAAGGCCAAAGTCTGACGGGTGCAGGGTCTTTTCCTCCCGCTTCCCTTCATGATATCGAACGACGGAAGTCGGTCCACCAAGAGTTGCTTCATCGAGACCATCTCCATGCACGACG
>JAKBTR010000011.1 GCA_021844275.1 Nitrospirota bacterium
CGCGGAGCGATTTATGTCCACTGAACAAAGTCCGGATCAGATCCTCGATCTGAGAGGCGTCAAGTGTCCGTTTAATTTTGTCAAAACCAAGCTGAAACTGGAAACCATGGAATCCGGACAGACTCTTCAGGTTGTTCTTGATCCGGGGGAGCCCGTGGCAAACGTTCCCCGGTCCGCTCGCGATGAAGGTCATCAGATTCTTTCCGTTTCCGAAAGAGAGGATGGCCTGTACAACGTTCTCCTGCGGAAGAGCGGAGCATGAACCCAAAAAACTTGTTCCCCGGGTTCTCTTCATGAAAACAGGGATTCTTCTTTCCACTCACCCGGAAAAAGGAGACGCGAGACTGGTGAGGTCTCTGGTGGAGGAGGCTCTGAAGCGAGAGGACAAGGTCTATCTGTATCTCCTGGACGATGCAACCCTTTACCTCCGGGAATCCTGGCCCAACGATCTGGTCGACCGCGGAGTTCACGTCTACAGTTGTGCATATGGAGCCCAGAATCGGAAAATCTTTGACTCTGGCAAAACCACTTTTTGTGGTCTGGTCGTTCTGACGCAATTGATGGAAGGATGCGACCGGTTCGTGTCCTTTAACTAAAAGAAAGGTCTTCTTTGTCTTCAAACACGGAAAAAACGCCTTCAAACGCAACGCTTGTCTTTATCAAGAGCGATCCCCGGGAATCCCCAAGACCGGCCGAAGCGGTCAGGGTCACCGCCGGTCTTGTCGGAGGAGAAATTCCGGTCAGCCTTTACCTTTTTCGGGAAGCTCTCCCACTGTTTGAAGACAACCTGGAAGACATGGAAGACGGAGAGATCCTCACAAAATTCTGGAATCAGTTTCCGGAGATGGGCGTGGAAATTTTCTACGAACCGGATCCGGACGTGCCGCCTCCCGCGGGTGCCCGTCCGATGTCACCGGAGGAACTCTCGGAATATCTGGAGGGATTTTCCCAGTTTCTCTTTTTCTGAAAGCGTCTTTGGCCGTCAACTCCGGGGAGGTCGCCCTTTGCCGAGACAGGAAGAAAACCGATGAATACATCACCATCCGGAGAGTCGAGCGGCATTCTTGTCCTTGTCCGCACCCCTCTTGACGGAAGCAGCACAACTCTGCTCCGGAAGATCCTTTCCAACCCGCAAAACAGTGCCGTCTTTCTCGATCCGGCCGTCCCCTGGAAAAACCTTCCGGAAGAACGGGTCTATCGCCTGGATGAAAAGACAGTTTTCTGGAGCGAAGTCTATGATCTTGTCCGGAAGAGTCCAAAAATTTTGACACTGGCCTGACGGGTCGGAGGGAGAGCGTGTTGGTTTTTCCGGTTAAACGCCTCGCCTCTTGTCTTTCGCTCTTCAATCTTTTATTCTTTAAAGATTATCGCATGTGTCTTTGTCTGTGGAGAGATGTCCGAGCGGCCGAAGGAGCACGACTGGAAATCGTGTAGGTGCCTAAAAAGTGCCTCGGGGGTTCGAATCCCCCTCTCTCCGCCATGAATGTTATCCGGCGGTGGTAAACCGTAAAAGTCTCCGGAAGGGGAGCCAGGCTCCGTGCAACAGGGCCCCGTGAACCCCGCCAGGTCCGGAAGGAAGCAACGGTAGCGGATTGCTCCGTGTGCCCCGGAATGACCTGGTTCCCCTTCCGGAGATTTCACTTTCCTCTTTTGATTCCCCCGGGTCTGATGTCAACCATCCTGTCTTTGGCCAGAAAATGGCGTCCCCAACTTTTTTCCGATCTTGTCGGTCAGGAGTTTGTTGTTCGGGCTCTCACCGGAACCCTTGGCTCCGGAAAGCTTCCACAGGCCCTTCTTTTTTCCGGAGACAGGGGCGTTGGAAAAACAACCGTCGCTCGTATCCTCGCAAAAGCCATCAACTGCGAAAAGGGTCCCACGGTCGATCCTTGTCAGGAATGCGATTCCTGTCTTGAAATAACACGCGGTACTTCTCCGGACGTGCTGGAAATCGACGGTGCGTCCCATACCGGCGTCGAGGACATCCGGAGTCTGCGGGAAGGAATACGGTACCTTCCCTTCAGGAGCCGGTCGCGTGTCTACATTATCGATGAAGTCCATATGCTGTCGCAGGCCGCCTTCAATGCCCTCCTGAAAACCCTGGAAGAACCTCCACCCCATGTCGTCTTTATTTTTGCCACGACCGAGGATCATAAAATTCCGGACACCATCCTTTCCCGCTGCCAGCACTTTCGTTTCCGGTCACTCGGCGTTCCCGAGATTACTGCCAAGCTGGAAAATATCGTGCGACAGGAATCTCTCTCTTTTCCCCGGGCGATCCTGAACCTCATCGCGAGGGCATCTGGAGGCAGCCTCCGCGACGCGTTGAGCCTATTGGATCAAATTCGTTTTCTCGGAGACACTCCAAGATCCGTTGAGGAAACAGCTCTCTTTCTGGGAATGGCCGGAGGGCTTCCGGAAAAAAAGCTGCTCGACTCCCTTCTGGAAGGAAACCTGAAAAACGCACTGGAAAACGGTGATCGCATGTTGGCAATGGGAATTGATCCCAGAGCAACACTACGGTCCCTTGCCTCCAAAGTCCGGGACCTTCTGATGTCCTCTCTTCTGGAATGCCCCCTGACAGATCCCCGCTTTGCCTGGGATGAAAGTGAAGTTCCCGAAACGCCCCTTCCCGGAGCGTTCTTTCTGGAACAAATGCTCTCCCTTCTTCTCGAAGGCGAGATGGGGATCCGGAAATCTCCTCAACCTTCAATCACGTTTCTCCTCTTCCTTTGCCGGATTGTGCATATTCAAAACATCCTTCCCCTTCCCGAAATCCTTGACCGGCTTTCAAAAACGGGCTCCTCCTTGCCTCCAGGGTCTTCCTCCCGGCCTGCTTCGCGTCCGACCGTTCCAAACACTGTCACAACAATGCAGACGGACAATCCCTCGACCGGCAACGACCCCCGCATACCTTCAGACTGGCATCAAATACTGGAAAAATGTCGTGATGCCGGACCGACTGTCCTGGAACTGCTGGAACATTGCCCTGTTAAAAAGCTGTCCGCCGGACACTTCCTTCTGAAGGCACCGAATGCTTTTATGGAAAAAAGGATTCAGGAAATCCTTCCTGTCTTTCAGGAAGTGGTCAAAAAGAACGTTGGCATCCCCTTCGAACTCGTGGTGTCGACGGATTCCGCCGACAAAAGCCCGGAGCCAGATTCCTCCGAGGCTCTCGCCCGCAATCATCCTATGGTGCGCGAGGCGGCCTCCCTTTTTGGTGGGGAGGTCATTGTCACCCGAAAAAGCGGATTTTCAGAAACGTCCCCCGGAACAGAGGAGAAAAAAGAATGATGCCGGATTTCATGAAGAAAGCGCAGGAACTGCAGGAAAAAATGGCGAAAATCCAGGAGGATGCCGGCTCCCGGACAGTCGAGGGATCTGCGGGAGGAAAAATGGTGACGGTGACGGTCAATGGCCGCATGGAAGTCGTCTCCTTGCGCATTGAGCCAGCCATCCTCAAGAATGAAGACCCTGCCTTCATCGAAGATCTCATTGTTGCCGCCCTGAATGACGGTCTGAAAAAAGCCCGTGACATGATGGCCCAGTCCCTGCTGGAGGCATCCGGACTTCCCCCGGGGCTGGGCGGGTTTCCCGGACTCTGACAGGAAGAACTGATGGGATCGCATGCAAGCAGGGACTTTTCAAACAAATCTCCCTACCCGCTTCCTTTTCATCACCTGATCGAATCTCTCAGGACGCTGCCGGGCATCGGAATCAAGACAGCCACCCGGCTCGCCTTTCATCTTCTCAAGGCACCGGAGGCGGAGGCGTTGCAGCTTTCCCGGGAAATCTCCGGACTTCGTGAAGCGCTGGTTCTCTGCCCCCAATGCCAGAACATCATGGACCGCGATTCCCGGCTCTCGTGTTGTACAATATGTTCGGATCCCGCGCGCGACCCGGGAACGGTTATGGTTGTTGAAGATATCCAGACCCTTTACTCCATTGAGCGGACCGGAGAATTCCGGGGGCGTTATCATGTTCTTCTTGGCCGGCTCTCTCCTCTTGAGGGGATCGGACCGGAAGCGCTCAGGGTCCGGGAACTTCTGGACCGGACTGGAACCGGAGAAATTCATGAAATGATTCTCGCAACATCCCCGACCGTGGAAGGAGAATCGACAGCCCTCTACCTGGCTCGCCTCTTCAAGCCTCTCGGCGTGAAAGTGAGCCGGATCGCTTTTGGCATCCCGGTTGGTCTCGAACTGGAGTTTGTCGACGATATCACCCTGATACGGTCTGTCGAAGCAAGACGCCCGATGTGACCCCCCTCGGCCCATGCCGGCCGAACGTTTCAGGCAAGGAAAAGAAAGGACTTTTGATGGATACTCCTGATGGAGACGGCGGTCAATCGACTGTATTCCGGAGTCTGGACGAGGAAATCCGGCGGAGAAGGACGTTTGCCATCATCTCCCACCCGGATGCCGGAAAAACGACCCTGACAGAAAAACTCCTCCTCTATGGAGGAGCGATCCATATGGCAGGGTCCATTAAAAGCCGGAAAGCAACACGCTATGCCACGAGTGACTGGATGGAAATCGAGCGCCAGCGTGGAATCAGCGTCACCTCCAGCGCCCTGCAGTTCGAATTCGACGGATTTTCGATCAACCTTCTGGATACCCCCGGACATAAGGATTTCAGCGAAGACACCTACCGGACTCTCGAGGCGGCCGATTCCGTCATTATGCTCCTCGACGGGGCCAAAGGAATCGAACCCCAGACCCTGAAGCTTTTTGAAGTTGCCCGGCTCAGGAACCTTCCGATCGTCACCTTCATCAACAAGGTTGACCGGGAATCTCTCCCTCCCCTGACACTCCTGTCCGAAATCGAAAAAAATCTGTCCATCCGCGCGTTGCCCCGAAACTGGCCCATCGGGATGGGGAGGACCTTCCGCGGAGTTTTCGATCTTGTCGAACGGAAGGCCCATCTCTATGTGGCTCAGGACCACGGAAGCGCACGGTCAGAAGAGGAGGTCACAGACATTTCGGACTCCCGTTTCTCTTCCATCCTGTCCGGTATCGGAATCGAAGACGAGTTCTGGGAGGAGGTCGATTTGCTCGACTCCGATCTCGGGCTCTGGGACCAGGAGGCCTTCCGAAAAGGGCACATTACGCCGGTTTTCTTCGGCAGCGCCCTGAACAACTTTGGTGTGGAGCTGTTTCTCAAGGCTTTTCTGAGACTTTCTCCTTCACCCGGTGCACACATGAGCGATACAGGTCCAATCAATCCGGAAACCCCCCAGTTTTCCGGATTTATCTTCAAGATCCAGGCCAACATGGATCCCCAGCATCGGGACCGATTTGCGTTCCTCCGGGTATGCTCCGGCCAGTTCCGGAAAGGGATGACCGCAAAAAATGTCAACACGGGACAGGAGGTTCGCCTGTCGAAAACCCTCCAGTTCATGGGACAAAGGCGGGAAGCTGTCGACGTCGCCTATCCCGGAGATATCATCGGTCTCCATGACCCCGGAATCTTCCACATTGGAGATACACTGACGGAAAAAGGAGATTTTGTTTATGAGGGAATCCCTCATTTTTCCCCGGAATTTTTCGTGCGGGTGCAAATTGAGGATCCCTTAAAAAGGAAACACCTCCGAAAAGGCTTGCTTCAGATCGCCGAAGAAGGCGCCATCCAGATGTTTACGCTTGATCCGGAAGGAGAGAGGGATGTTCTGGTCGGTGCTGTCGGACAACTGCAGTTCGAAGTTCTGAAGTTCCGCCTGGAGCACGAATACAAGGTCAGGGCCAAACTGGAACCCATGAACTATGACAGGGTTCGCTGGATTACCGGTCCTTTGGACCTGATTTCGAATCTCTCGAGCACGCTCGATACGCTTCTGGTCTTCGACAGGGAAAAAAGCCCTGTCGCTCTTTTTCGAAACGAATGGGCCCTGCGCTATGTCGTCGAAAAATATCCCTCACTCGGCTTTCACGGAACGTCCCCGCGGACTTTCCGGAAAAACGGGAGATCCCGCTAGGGAGTCCGGTACGGATTTCAGAAGAACTGTCCTGTAGGGATAAGGGAGCTCAATGCCTTCTTTGTGAAATCGTTCGGCCAAAGCAAAATTGAGGTCACTGATGACCGTGTGCCGGAGAATGCCGTCCCTCACCCAAAACACGAGCTCCATATCGAACGAGGATTCTCCGAAGTCCTTGAACCAGACGACGGGAGAGGGATCCGACAACACCTCCGGATGTGCGAGGGCGACATCCAGCATAATCGTTCGCGCCCGGTCAAGAAGGCTCACATCCATCCCGATCCCCACATTCAGATGCAACCGGATTTTCTTGTCGAGATGGCTCCAGTTAATCACCTTGTTTGCGATGAAATGACTGTTCGGGATAATAATGGCCACATTGTCCCGGCTCATGATCGTCGTCGAACGCGGCCGTATCTCCTTGACCGTTCCGAGGACTCCGTCGAGCTCGATCAGGTCTCCGACCTGGATAGATTTCTCCATCAGAATAACAAACAGCGCGATGATGTTTGCGGCGACACCCTGAAGTCCGATACCGAACCCGAGACCGACAACTCCCAGAACACCTTCCAGAGAGGTCACCTGAATCCCCAGATTTTCCAGCGCAATCATGGCTGTCAGAAGGAGAATCAGATAACCGGAGAAGGTAGAGAACATCTTCATCAGATGTTCTCCCTGGGGATTTCTCTGGTTGGCCGCTTTTTTTTCAAAAGCCCGTCGGACAACCCCTTTCACGACCAGGCCGGCGATAATGATCAGGACAAAATCGAGAAGCCCTGCAAACGTGACCGGAGTCTTTCCCAATGTAAAAAGAATTGTTTCGTGATGACGGGAAGAGTCCAGAGAAAAAGAAACAGGATGAAACTCAGCAGAATTGAACACTTCCGGCCTCGGGGTCCATGCTTAGAAGCGGACGGGATTTTTTTCCGGTCTCTCCGGCATAACGGAAGAGAACTGGCGGAGAGGCAGGGATTCGAACCCTGGGTGAGGCTTTAGACCCCACATCCGCTTAGCAGGCGGACGCCTTCGACCACTCGGCCACCTCTCCGGAAGAGAAATCAGTATTTGGCGGAGGGGGTAGGATTCGAACCCACGGAGCTTTCGCTCTACGGTTTTCAAGACCGCCGCCTTCGACCGCTCGGCCACCCCTCCGGACCGGAAGAC
>JAKBTR010000095.1:0-2494 GCA_021844275.1 Nitrospirota bacterium
TTCCGGGATCTCCTGTCTGTCCTGCCCCCAGAACCCCTATATTATCGGCCGAGGTCACACATCCCATCCTCCGGAGGCCGGGTCTCCTCCCGGGTGGTGGAAGTGGACCCAGAAACAGGCCCGGGAGAACAACCAGGCGCTTCTGGAAAAAATCTCGTCTCTCGAGGCCGAGGTCCGGGCCCTGAAGCAGCAGCTCTACGGACGGAAGTCCGAACAGGGAAAATCCGGAGCCGTTGGCCCGGGCCTCTCCCCGAAAGAGGCGGGACCGCCCCGGTCGAAAGGGCAGCAACCCGGACGGAGAAGTTCCGGGCGGACGATCCACAAGACTCTTCCCTCCGTCACCCTGATCCACGACCTCCCGCCCGACCGGAAAGGCTGTCCGGATTGCGGAAAGTCCTTTACAGCCTATGGAACTCCCGAGACCTCCGAGATCCTCGAGATCGAGGTGCGGGCGTATCGGCGGATCATCCGCCGGCCCCGCTACCGGAAGACCTGCTCCTGTCCCGGGGTCCGGAGTCCCGTTCTCGCCCCACCGGCTCCCCGGCTCGTTCCCCGGGGAAAGCTCGGAATTTCCGTCTGGGTCTCTGTCCTCGTCGACAAGTTCGCTTTCCATCGCCCCACGTCACGGCTTCTCGGGGACCTGCGTCTTCTGGGCCTTCCCCTGTCCCAGGGAACGGTCACCGACGGCCTGCGACGCCTGTCTCCGTTCCTCGAGCCCCTCTACCGGGCGTGCGTTGCGAGGAGCCGGACCGCCTCCTTCTCCCAGGCCGACGAGACGCGTTACCTCGTGTTCGAGCCCTCCGGGGGCAAGACAAACACCAAATGGTGGCTGTGGATCCTCCTGACTTCCGACACGACGGTTTTTGTCGTCGATCCGACCCGATCGGCCACGGTCCCGCTCGAGCATTTTGCCGGACGGTCCGGAATCCTGGTCGTCGACCGGTACTCCGCCTACAAGTCCATGACCCGCAAAGTTCCCGGAATGATCCTGGCCTTCTGCTGGGCCCACGTCCGCCGCGACTTCATCGTCGCCCTCGCCAAACGCCCGGAGCAGAAGGTGTGGGCCAGCGTCTGGCAGGACAGCATCGGAACCCTCTATCGCCTCGCAGGAGATCCGGAGAATCGCGTTTCCAACCATGGTCCGATCCTGGAACATCTCGCCCTCATGCGGACCCGGGCCGAAAAGGAACGGGACGACGAGAGCCTTCCGGCAGAATGCAGGAAACCGGTGATCAGCCTCCTGGCCCATTGGGACGGCCTGACCGTCTTCGTGGACCGCCCCGAGGTCCCGCTGGACAACAACGCCTCGGAACGGGGTCTCCGGGGTCCGGTGGTGGGGCGAAAGAACTTCTGGGGCTTCGGGAAAAAATGGAGCGCGGACCTGTCCGTCTTCCTCTACACCCTCTTCGCCACCTGGACCCTTTCCGGTCTCAATCTCCGGACCGTCCTTTCCGACTATCTCCCGGTCTGCGCCCGGCTGGGGAAAGCGCCCGAAGACCTCCGGCCCTGGCTCCCCTGGGAGATGTCTCCGGACCGGAAAGCGGTCCTCTCCCGTCCGGCTCCCCCTCCCGAAACGAGGGACTCCGGATGACCCGGATCTACTCGGGACGTTCCTTCACGGAGGAGGAACTGGAACGGATCCGGCAGTGGATCAGGGACGAGTCGACGCTCCACCGGACAGGGCTTTCCGTCCGGATCTGCCACGCCTTCGGCTGGCTCAAGCCCAACGGCACCCCCAAGGACATGAGCTGCCGCGCGGCTCTTCTGCGCATGGAGGCCGACGGTCTTCTCGCCCTGCCTCCGGCCCAGAAAAGAGGCGGTTCCCGCGCGGCAAACCTTCCCTGGCGGATCCGGTACCCCGAGCTTGTCCTGTCCCGGCAGAAAGACGCGCGACCGGCCGGGGACTGGCCCGATCTGGCTCTCCGCCCCGTCTCGAAAGGCTTCGAGTCCGAACTCTGGAACGACCTTGTCCACACCTGGCATTACCTCGGCCACAAGACTCTTCCGGGCGCACAGATCCGCTACATCGCCTGGTCGGGGGAGACCCCCCTGGCCTGCATGGGCTTCGGTGCCGCCGCCTGGAAAACCGCTCCCCGGGATGCCTTTATCGGCTGGTCCGCAGAACAGCAGAAGCAGAATCTTTCGCTCGTCGTCAACAACGCCCGCTTTCTCATCCTTCCCTGGATCCAGTCGAGGAATCTCGCCTCCATGCTCCTTGGCATGGCGGCACGACGCCTTCCGGACGACTGGCAGGAGCGCTACCACTACGCCCCCGTCCTCCTCGAGACCTTCGTCGAGATGGACCGCTTCCGGGGAACCTGCTACATGGCCGCCAACTGGATCTCCGTCGGAATCACCCAGGGGCGGGGAAAGAAAGACACCTTCAAGCAATATGCCCTTCCTCCCAAGGAAATCTTGCTCGCCCCTCTCCGTAAAGACTTCCGTTCCATCCTTTGCTCCCCTCAGCCCCGGTAGTTCGCCTCCAAGGGTTTAA
>JAKBTR010000095.1:2504-6889 GCA_021844275.1 Nitrospirota bacterium
ACCATAAAATGGCGAGAAAAACAACCATATCCTGTCGTTAAAATCTATCAAAGTCATCATCCACGATACGTCACTGTCTAGAAAAACAACCATAAAATGTCGGACACCCCAAAAAACAAGCATATAGTGACGGATCCAAAAATTTTAAAGGCATAGGCTCTAGATCAACCCTCGTTCGATTCCCTAATTCCGAGATAGAAACACGCACGCACCCCTTAGCCGGGTTTTCAGAGGGATTTTTTGAAAATTTTACCTTTTCCGCCGCCGGCTCAGCTCATTGTCCCCCTTCTGGCTCCCAGAGCAACGTGGCTGGGTTGAACCCGAATTGGACTTCCAGAGAAGGGTGTTCGGGGACTCTTGAGACTGAAAGTGAGATCTGTCATGGAGATCGGAGACGTTTCTCCCGTTCTGCCGTCTTTTCGCACCTCTCCGGCTCCATGGGGCAAGATCGTCTGACTTGGATGTCGTTGGCCCTCTCTTTCAGGCCGAACCAAAGAGCTCCTGACATTGTCCTCGAATTCTCAACAAAAGATCCAGGGACGTCGCATCAAGTAAAGTTACCGGGGCCCATTGCTAGGCCCAAGTCCTCGAGGAACCCGACGTGACACTTTCGCGTCATCCGGCTCGATCAGGCCAAAGCTCTCCCTATTTTCCAAGAGGAAGCCGGTTACCCTACTCTAAAAATAGAGAGGAAAAATATTCAGTCTACTGACAGGTCTATCTGTTTTAGAAGAGATGGAAGTAGCGATTTTAGATCAGTAGGGAGAAGGTTTAATTGGTTTTGTGGAAAAAATTTCCTGATTCTTCGCCAACGCTGAGATGAGTTGTGATTTTCTGATTCTTTATCCGGAAAGTCTGAATGAGCTTCATGCAATATGAGAATGGTTTCCAATGAAGGATTTTGAACCCCGATGTCCTTCACCTTCTCCATTAGGCGTTTGATCAATTCCATACATTGTTTATGACCTTCTTTGTTGTTGTCTTCCAAAAGCAAGGAGAATAAATCTGGATGCTTGATTTTTAAAGAAATCAAATAGGTTATATAAAAGGCGAACGGACCTATTGGGAGATTGCTGTGGCCGGTTCGAAGCGTTAATGAGAAAAGAATGAAAGCTTTTTCCAGATCTCGAAGGGTAAAGTCCATTAGAAAGGCAAATATTGCAAAGGAATCAATAACGTTCCCAACTTTAGCGTCAAGATCTTCTTCTGTTGCGAGTCCGAACCGCTTTGCCAGCTCACGCCCATATATTCGGTGGGAATCTTTTTCTCCCGGAGGAATCAGCTGTTTTTTCTTGGGTAATCGAAGGAAGAAATGGACAAATTTCTGAAGATATTCATTGGCTTCGTTTTCTTTTAATCCATAAATTCCTTCGACGGCTCTTTCTAATTGCGTTCGATTGATTAAAAGAACAAAAACCAAATTGGGTATGTCGAAAAAATGCTTGATTCTCTCAATCATTTTAATCGCATATGGTGGCTTGCATCGGTCGAGTTCATCAACAAAGAAAACAATCGGCTTGGATTCCTTCGAGGCCAGACTTGACAGTTCACGTCGAAGATTATTCAGACTTTCTTTTTCAGTTTCAAATTCCTTAAAACGTGTTTCAAAAAGATTCTCTGCGATTTTTGATGTGCCTTGTTCGATTTCTTTCCTGAATGCTTCGATCGCTTCCGACCCGTCAGATCCTAGTGTCCAACGAGTAAGGGACGAAATCAGGATTCGGCTTCCCATTGGGAGCAAAGCTTTGCCGATTTCAGTGAGAGATTTTCGAATTTTCTCGGATTCGGGATTTGTTTTTTCGAGGAGAGAAAGGATTGCTCCTGAGAGAGCCAAAAAAGGATCTTCAAAATAATCGTGTTGAAAAGCATCGAGATAGATGGTTTTAAATCCTTCTTTTTGGAGTTCGCCTTCCCAATTTTTTCCAAAACATGTTTTGCCTTCTCCCCAAGGGGCATCTATTCCAATAACACATCCTTCTCTCAATCGATAAATATAATCAGTTAGACGACTTGCAAGAACTTTTCGCCCAAATAGATCGCTCCCAAAAGGTTTTCCATCAATAAAATTCTTTGATCTGGTCGGAATTGTCCACGCATCCATTTACTGTTTTCCTCAACCTTACGGGAACTATATTTTATTTGTCCAATCATTCCGTTTCTGTCCGAATAGTCTCACAAATCCCGTTTTGAGACAATCGTACTTTGTAATACGGACCCCCACAATCCCTGAAATGAGAAGGGTATGCGAACAAACCCAAGCAGGTTTTTTCAATCCGGATTTTTCGGAGATTCGCAAAGAAGGAAAGAACGATAATCGGGGCCATCGTCCGGGAGAGCCTAGACAGGTTCCTCGAATCCAAGGAGGAAAAAATGGGTTGAAAAACGAATGGAAGATTCGAGCAGTAGCACTACTGGGCAGGCTTCCCTCGGACGAGGAGGAGGCCAAGGCGGTTCTGGATGGGGGGAGGGATCCAGATCCGAAAGTCAATTTGGATTTAGCGGGATTGATTAGAGGAAGCCCGATGGAAAGCTGGACAGCCCCTCTCCGGGAGGTGGGCAAGGTCGGTCCAGCCCAATCGGCGGCTTGGAAAGAGGCCTCGGGGCGGTGCCCCGAACCCCCTTTCAGGACCCAACACAGCACGCACCCTCTCGGGGTGGGAGAAAATCCAGCGTGCGTGCCGTCCGGGGCACTGGCCGGATACTGGCCAAGGCCAGTAAAAAAATGGCCGTGGAACCGGAAATTCAAAAGGCACTGGCCTAAAAAAGAGAAGATTGAGGGATGCTAAAGATCGGGAAGAAAAAGGTCCGGCGGGGAAAAATGACGAAAAAATCGGAGGGAAACACCAGGAACCTGTCCTTGAACAATTCCACTGGCTGCCTGGCATTCCGGACCACTGGCCTAAAACTATTTCAGAATCCGAGGCCCCTTTCCCTGGACCGGTATTCGGCCCAGCAGGCTTTTTTGAGGGCCTCCCATTCCCGCTTTTTGACCGCGTATTCTCCGGCTTCCTCCGCCGGAATCAGTTTTTCCAGGGTATCCAGGGCCGAAATCATGTGAAGCAGCATCGATGCGTCGATCATGTCTTTCCTCCTTGTTTGTGATAATCAGTATCCCATCCCTCCCCGGGATCTCTGTTTCTCGACCCGGGGCGTCTCTTTCTTTTCCTCCTGCTCTTTTTCCTGCCGTTTCTCCTGGAGCTCCTCCGCCCGCTCCCCGGACTTCTCCCGCTCTTTCTCCCGGGAGCGTTCCCGTTCCTTCGAGATTTCTTTCTTCTCTTCTTTCCGCTCCTCCTTCCCTTGTTCCATCGTCTTTCGTTCCAGTGATTTTACTTCCTCCACGCTCCTCCCCTCCTCATCCTTCTGGACTTCCTTCCCGATCTTCCGCTCTTCTTTCTTTTCTTTTTTCTTTTCTTTCTCGTCCACGATCTCAAAGTCCAGGGCGTTCATCTTCTCGTTTTTCCGGATCGAGGAGAGAAGGGCCTTGACCTTCTCCAGTCTAGGGGCAAGTTCGGTTCGTCCCTCCCGACCTCCGAGTTCGCCCCCGGAATGTTTGTCGAGAAATTCCCGGCAGGCATCGAAATTCTTGTTCCAGTCTTCTGGAAGGAGAGGGGTTAACTTCGGATCCTTTGCAAGAAGCTGTTCTGTGAAATCGATCATCTTGTCCGTTGGCTCAAGCTCAAGCCCCTGGTTTTGGGCCATTTTGTCGATCTGGTCTTCCGTTAATACGATCCGCATGCCGTCCCGGTGACGAGTCAACTGGACATAGAGGGCATTCAGCCCCATTCCCGTGACCAGGTTCGATGAGAAGTCGACGGTCTCCCCTTGGCTCTTGTGGATCGTGATCGCATACCCATAATCGATCTGCGCGTAGTCCCGGGGATCGAACCGGACCTCCGATCCCTTGTCCATCTTCACCGTGAAAGAACACTCCTTTCCGTCACTAGCGACATCGATTTTCGTCAAGGTTCCGGTCTCCCCGTTCATCACGCCCCTCTTTTTGTCGTTTTTCTTGAAATAGAGCCGGTCCCCCGCCTGAAATTCGCGCTTGCCTTCGGAATTCCCGTCCCGGTCCCGGACGGTCGTCTCGACCCGGGGCCCGGAAAAAAGATCCCGCTCTTGCATCGCTTCTCTCGCCCGGGCGTTCAGTTCCCGAACATCCGCCCGCTTATACGCGGTCAGCAGAGTCCTGGATGGATCCTCGGTATTGAAGCGGTCTGCCCAGGACTCGACGGTTTCCTTGATCGCCCCGTCCCGGTCCCTGGCGATCGCGATCATGTCGGCGTCCAGGTACTTCTGGAGTCCTTCCTTCACCTGGCCGCTCCGGATCTCGCGAGAAGCCTCCTTCTGCCAGTCCTGGCTTTGCCTCCGGTTCTCCGTCAGTTCGG
>JAKBTR010000046.1:0-3131 GCA_021844275.1 Nitrospirota bacterium
CTTCTGTTCCGGAGATCGTAAAAATGGCTTTCGGTATTCTTTAAGGGGATGCGACAACCGCTTCTTCGGGTTTCTGTTCGGAGGGGACGACCGGAAGAACGGAGATATCACTTCCCTCCCAGGTCAGGAGAAAGTCGTGGGGCTCCGGCTCTTTTTCAGAAAGATCCCGGATTTTTGTCAGGGCAGGAAGGAGTTTGACCTGGAGTTTCTGGTCGAGACCTTCCATCCCCCGACGCGGGATGTCGAACTTTGACATCAATTGGTCAAAAAATCCGGGCTCGACGGCAAGGGATCCCGGACGGTGGATGTTCGAAGAGAAGTCCGACAAGATTCGTGCAGTCGTCTGCTGCAAAATGTCCCGAATCTCTTCCGGACTGTATTCGGGAAACGGCAGGATCATATCCACGTGCTGGAGAAAAGGAGGCTGAAAGATGGGAATATAAGCCAGTCTTCTGTTGCTGTTCTGGACGGCCTGGATCATGACATCCGGGCGACTCCATGGCTCGATTTGCGCAAAGTCTTTCGGAGAGAAAAGACTGGACGCCAGGACAAAAATGCTGTCGGAAATGTCCCGGACTTTTTCTTGCCATGTGAGCCGTCCGGTCCTGAGTGTCGGAAGAAGGTTATCCCAGAGGCTGGGGTGCGCTTTTTCCACATTGTCGAGATAGAGAAGCCGTCTGGGACCTTTCTCGAAGATTTCCCAAAGATCGTCGGGAAGAGGCGGGTTTGCCGGGGCAGAAAAGACAGGCTTTCGGAGGAACTGTTCGGCGAAAAAGAGTTCGTCGAACAGGCTCATGTCCCGGTAGATGAAGGCGTCTTCTTTTCCATACATCTGATGGGAAAGGGCCTGGGCAAGGGATTTTCGACCGCTCTGGGGAGGGCCGAGGAAGAAAAATGTCCCCCGAAGGCCGGAACCCTCCTTGCGTATCTTCAGACGTGCACTCTCCAATGTCCCGAGAATTTCGTTCTGAAGGGATATCCGACCAAAGTAGCCCTGGATGGGAGGAGGATCTTCCATCGGAAGAGAGAGCGTGAATTCTGGCGGGGATTTGGAGTTCTTGTTTCCGGAGGAATTGTCTGAGAATGAGGACTCTCCGGTGAAAAGATGAAAGCGGGAAAAATCGATATTCTCGGAGGAATAGCCTTCCAGAAGCTTTTCCATCGCATAGGCTTCGACGTCCTGGAGAAATTCTTTCTGGACGTCCCCGACTTCGAGCACTCTTGAAAATTTCCGGAGAATCATGGGATCGATATCGTTGATCCCCGAGGTTCCGCAAATTAACCAGAACTGTCTTTCCTGAAGAACTTGGGAAAGTTCGATCACTTTCTGATTGTAGATTTCTCCGTGATAGCTGAAATGGGAAAGCTGAACACGTGGGAAGAGAGTCTCAAGAGGATCGACGAAAAGAACGGCTGGGCGCAGTTTCTTGTTCTGGATTATAAAGTTACGGAATGTTCCCAGACTGTCGCGGGAAAATTCTTTCTGGGAGATGGATGAAAAGTGATAATTTTCCCGTTGCGCCAGAGTTTGTGCAAGCTTTTGCCGCAGGCTATGAACTTTTCCGACGATCAGCAGGGACTCGCTGGTATGGCGCTTCTGTTTCAGGATTTTTTCGGAAGCGCTGATGACCAGAGCCGGAGCGATGGCTTCTTCGGTGAGGCGGGCCCGCACCGTCTCCATAGGTTCCAGCGTCGGGTCCTGCCAACCCTGCATCTTCCGGCGAATTGACACGTCGATATCGAGCTGGCGGAGAGATCTTCTGAGCGACCGGGCGTTCTTGATGCTCCGTTGAAGAACGTCATCGATGTCTTCGGGGGTAAACCCTACCATCATATCGGCCAGTTTGTACAAGTCGTAGCCTTCGATCATTTCGAGCGTCAAAAGAGGAATCGGTCCGGGAAGAACCTCATTTTTTCGGGCCAGTTCCCGGAGAGCCAGTCGGAGGAAAGTCATGCGAGTCGGAGTATCGGCTTCTCCTGTCCCGATGACCCAATGGACAACGGGAGGAGACTTGAATTCGACCGGAATATCTTCAATCTGTTGCGAATTCATGACGATGAGCGCGTGTTTGTTGCTCAAAAGCCGGAGAAGATTCTTTTTCAGGCCGTCCCTTTCCGGTTGAGAAAGGGAAGATACGGCGGTCTCATAGTCGGTGATATGGATCAAAACCGGTTTATAGATGTGAACCTTGTAAAGAATGTTTCGCAATTCGTGTTCTACGGCCGAGGTCGTCAGTCCCCTCAGGGAAGACAGCTCGAAGGTAATGTAGGCACGTCCCGTTTCTCCTGCCAGAGCCCGGAAAAAAATATGGCCGGTTTTGACGGAAGGCCCCCAGAGGAGGAGCCCGTTTTTTTGAGAGCGAAAAAGAGACTGCGCATTCATGTAGGCTGAATTGGCTTCGATCAGGGCCATTCTCGTCGGGTCGTTTCTGGGAAAGACCGAAAGTGTGTCATCCGGTACCGTATAGGAGGATGGTGGCGTTTTTTTCCGGAAAGCGCCCGAAAGATGGAATGTGCTGACAAGAGAAAAGGAGACAGCCCCAAGGAGCCAGGAGAGTCCTGTTCCGATTGACAGAAGCCCGCCGACGACGGAGATGGGTTTCAGGAGGGAGCCTGTTACCAAGAAGAACCCGCCGGCCATGATACACGTGTCCCAAAAATGATAGGCCTGGTCCTTGAGACGGAGACGGTTGGGGATCAGGTCGACCTTTCCCGGTTCGGTTTCCTGGCGGAAGTTTGCGGGAATCATCAGAAAAAGAAACTGGGAAAGCATGGAGACGGTACCGGTGAGCCAAAGGAAACCGGACAAATAAGGCAACATGCCGAGCGTAAAAAATCCGGAGAGAAGGAATACTCCTCCGACAAGAGACCATTGAAGAATATAGTACAAGGGAGGGGCAGCAGAAAAAGGGCCCTTTTTCTTCTTTTTTTCCGGAAGAGGCTTTCCGAGGTTGCTTCCGGCGAGGAGCAGGATCGTCGCATACGTAAGGAGTACGGTAGCCATGACAAGTGCCGACAGAAGCGGGTAAGCGTTGAACCAGGGGTCGACGACAGTCCGGAAGAAGGAAGTCGCAATCACCCATCCCACGCCGGCCAGGACCATCGCCACGCCGAGAATCATGAGGGGGTCC
>JAKBTR010000046.1:3141-6082 GCA_021844275.1 Nitrospirota bacterium
TTGCGAAGCGGTCTGATCTTCCGGTCTCTCCCGGAGAGCCTGGTGGATGGATGCCGCAAGAGCTTCAGACAGGCCGGTCCTGAGGGCGATTTCCTCGACTGTCGCCTCCATCAGCCCTTTTACCGAACCAAAGGACAGGAGGAGCTTCTTCTCCCTTGCCGGTCCGACGCCCGGAATATTCAGAAGCCGGGAGTGCGTGAGGTATTCTTCTCGCAAGGTCCGGTGATACTTCAATGCGAAACGGTGGGCTTCATCGCGCAGACGGACAAGAAGATGCGTGACGTGATGATGACCGGGAAGGACGAGTGGCATTTCCTGACCCGGGAAAAAAATGCGTTCCATCTTGTTCTTGCTGATTCTTTCTTTGGCCAGAGACAAAACGCGCTGTGAGGCATCTCTGTGCCCCATCGATTCCAGCGTCCGGACGCAGGCGTCCAGCTGCAGCGGCCCACCGTCGATGATCAGGAGATCGGGAAGAGGGTTTTCGCGAAACTGCCGTTCCATCACTTCGCTCAGCATTTTGAAGTCATCCTGGCCCTTTTCATAGCGAATCCGAAATTTTCGGTAAAGCGATTTTTCCGGTTTTCCGTCCAGGAATGTCACGAGAGATGCGACCGGGAAAAGGTCTCCCGTATTGGAGATGTCCACGCAGCAGAGAGTCCGGGGAAGATGATCCCGTTTCAGGAGCGAACGGGTCTCTTCCATCAGGTCTTTGGGGTCGATTTTCCGTTTCTCTCGCGCATTCAAGGCTTCTTCGGCGTTTTCCCTTACCAGGTCCAGAATCATCTTTTTGTCTCCTCGCCTTGGAAAGGTTATCCGGACGGGGTCTTCCTCCTTCTTTTCGGACATCCAGGAAAGAGTCATGAGATCGTCTTCCGGTAAGGAAAGAGGAAGAAGGATTTCGCCCGGAAGGAAGGCGGACTCCTTGCCATAATACTGTTCGAGGAAAGCAACCAGAAGTTCTTCGTCCGAGGCATCTTCGGTGTGCTTGAGTTCGACTTCTTTTTTGCCTATCAGAAGGCCATTTCGTATATGCAGCACCAACATGAGGGCGATCTCGCCCGAACGGGCCAGGTACAAGCCGTCGATAGGGTGCTGAAAAGGAAAGGAGACGGCATGCTTTTCCAGAACCTGAAGGACATTTCTGTATCGGTCGCGGGCGACAGCGGCTTTTTCGAACTCGAGGTCTTTCGCGCGGTTCTTCATTTCGTTTTCCAGGAGCTTCAAAAGATCATTGCTCTTGCCCTGGAGAAAAAGCTTGACGGCCGTCGCCACCTGACGGTATTCCTCCTCAGTCGTCAATCCCTGGACACAGGGGCCGAGGCATCGCTTGATCTGGTATTCGACGCAAGGTCGATCGAGAGTGGGCTTTTCCAGAGGAATGGTGCAGGTGGCAAGTGGAAAAGTCCGTCGAATGAGACGCAAGGTGTCTTTCATCGCGGAGGGATTGGGGTAGGGGCCGAAATAGAGGCTTCCGTCGTTTCGAATCCGCCGGGTGATGGTCAATCGTGGAAAGGGATCGTTCCAGCTGAATTTCAGGTACGGATACGTTTTGTCATCCCGAAGAAGAACGTTGTAACGGGGGCGATATCTTTTTATCAGCGTGTTTTCGAGAATGAGAGCATCCAGTTCCGATTTTGTCCGGATGATCTCGATGTCCCAGACGCGCGAAACGAGAAGGGAAATCCGGGCAGAACGGACGCGCGTCTCCTGGAAGTAGGAGCGGACCCGGTCTTTGAGACTTCGGGACTTTCCGACGTAGAGGACCTCACCGGTCTCGCTTTTCATCAGATAGACACCGGGTTCTTCCGGAAGCGTCCGGAGACGGTCTTCGACGGGAGAGGCAGCGGATTGTTTTGGAGAAGTCTCTTCGGACTCGGACACGTTCCCTCCATTGTTCTTAAGCAGACGGGTTGATTATACTACAGGGTAAAGCGCAGGAGAGGGCTCAACCAATCTGTACCAAAAATGAGGTTCCAGATGGATACGGCAGATATGCACGATACCCGGGAGAACGGATCGGAAAAAGGGACCGCCCCCCTCGACGAAGAAAAGATGACATGGAGAGACTGGGTAAGAGTTTTTGTCTATTTTATCCTGGGTCTTTTCTTGCTGTTCGTATTTTTCTATATGATCTTTGCCGGTCCCAAGGCGGCCCTGATCGCCGGAGTCACGCTTCTGGTCGGCATCATCCTTTGGGTGGTTTTCCGGTATGTTCTTAAGGAGATTGCCTAGTCCATGATTTTTTTCTGCCGACCGATCCCCTGGATACGATGAAAAAACTCTATGGAGTTGTCGGTTACCCTGTGGCCCATTCCCTGTCCCCGGTTTTCCAGCAGGCGGCGATGGAGTCCCTGGGCATCGATGCAGCCTATGTGCCTTTCCAGGTCCCTCCGGAAAAAATCGATGCGGCGCTAAAAGCGATGGAAATCCTGGGTGTTGAAGGTTTTAACGTCACCATTCCGCACAAGGAATCTGTTTCGAGGCTTATTTCGGAGAAGGACCGTGTTTCAACGATCGTCGGAGCGGTCAATACGGTGACTCGACGGTCTGAATGCTGGTTCGGTGCCAATACGGATGTTCCGGGATTTCGGGAAGCCTTTCGCCTGTTTGTTCACAGGAAGGTCAGGAAAACCCTCTTCCATCCGGTCGTGCTCGGTGCAGGAGGGTCGGCCAGAAGCGTTATTTTTGCCCTCCGCGAAGCAGGTTTCGGGAAGTTGACCATTGCCAATCGTTCTCCTGAGCGGGCAAGGAGTCTTCTGGCTTCTCTTTTTCCCGGAGAGGAAGGGAAAGACGTATCCATTCTCTCCCTTGAAGAACTGTCCGAAAGAGGAACGGGCGAATGCGATGTCCTTATTAACGCCTTGTCACGGGAGGCTTTTCCGGAAAGTTTTCACATTCTGGACAGGGTGGACTGTTCCGGCGTAAAAGGTTTTTTCGA
>JAKBTR010000046.1:6092-6825 GCA_021844275.1 Nitrospirota bacterium
CGGGGTTGCGCCTTGGAATACCTGTGGAAGACGGTCTTGGAATGCTTCTTGAGCAGGGGGCCTTGTCTTTCGAGCTGTGGACCGGATTGCCGGCTCCACGGAGCGTTATGGCCGAAGCCCTTCAGACAAAGTTGGGGCGACCTCTTTCTTTCGTTTCTGATAAAAAGGGAGCTTAGGAGGATCGGAAAGTCTCGTCCGGTCGGAGAAGAGCCCGTGCATACAGGACCGGATCAAACTCCACGAGATCGTCCTTGCCTTCCCCGACCCCGACATATCGGACGGGGAGGTGGAATTTTCGGGCCAGGCTGACAACGATCCCACCTTTCGAGGTGCCGTCCAGTTTGGTCAGGATGATCCCTGAGACGGGAATGGCTTTTCTGAAGTGCTCAAGCTGGCTGACGGTGTTCTGCCCGAGAGTGGAGTCGAGGACGATCAGGGTTTCGAACGGCCTGTCTTCCATTTCCCTTTTGACCAGCGCGTGGATCTTGCCGAGTTCCGCCATCAGGTTGTGCTTTGTCTGAAGCCTTCCCGCCGTATCAATGATGGCGACATCGATCTTTCGGGCGAAAGCCGCCTTGACGGTGTCGAATGCGACCGCCGCCGGATCGGCGCCTTCTTTTTGATGCACGACAGGGATCTCCAGCTTTTCCCCCCAAAGACGGAGTTGCTGGACGGCAGCGGCGCGAAACGTGTCGGCCGCTCCCAGAATGACCGACTTTCCTTCCCCCCGGAA
>JAKBTR010000024.1 GCA_021844275.1 Nitrospirota bacterium
GATGGTTTTCCAGTAGGGATCGGGCGCCGCCCGATAAGACCGCCACATGATCCGGAACATGTAAAGAAGCAGGATCAGAAAGAGGAGGAGAGCCGGAACCCCCATCTCCGCCCCGATCATCAGATAGGCATTGTGGCCGTCGCGATGCCGGAGCGAAAGATGGGCAGTCTCTTCATTGTGGGGAACATATTGATAGATATATTCGGGGAAGAGTTTGTATCCCACCCCCATGAGCGGATGGGCGGCGATCATGTTGGCCGCCCCCTGCCAGAGAGCGAGGCGGGTCCGGGCGCTGGCGTCGAGCTGGCCGGAAGAGCCGGAAAATCCGTACGGGTCGCGATGCACCACAGTATGCTGGATCCGGGCCCGAAGCCCCGACGGCAGGTATTGGATGTTCGCCGCCAGGAAGGCGATACCGGCAACGGCCCCGAAAAACAGGATCTTCTTTCGGAGAAAGAGGAAAAGTAGCATGCCGGCCACCAAAGCCAGGGCATCCCCCCGGGATTCGGTGGCGAAGAGGCCCAGGAGACACCCCCAGAACCCCAGGGCGAACAGGGATTTTTTAAATGAACTTAGCCCTTTCATCCAGACGAATCCCATAATCAGAAACATGTAGTTCGCGTAAAACGCCCCCATCTGGTTGGCCTGACCGGCGATGCCCTTCAGCCGAATCCGGTGGCTTCTTTCCGCCAAGGTATGGTGCTCGTAGAGGCTTCCGATCCCCACCACCACCATGCTGACCGCCATCAGATAGATCAGCACCTTTGCCTCTTTCTGAGTACGAACCAGGTAAGAGAACAGGAAGAAGACCAGAAAGGGATCGATCCAGCGCTTGTAGTCGACGATCGACTGGAAGACTGACCATTGGGCGAACACCAGGTCGGTGTGAATCACAGAAATGGCCCCCACGACACAGAACAGGAAAACCAGACGGCGAAACGTAGTTTCGAGGGGAAGAGCCTCTTCGACATGCGTTCCTTGCGCACGGGAATACATGCCCATGATGACAATGGCCATCAGGGCCGTCGTATAGTTGAGACCCGGCAGGAAGCCGCCCATGTTGCCAGCCACCGCCTTGGCGTAAGGAATATAGACGATCAGGGCCATCATGGCGGGGAGTGGGCTTCCTGCCGATTTAAGAGCCAGAGACAAAAAAATGATGGCCGACAAGGGAAGAAGAATGAGTCGGGGGATACCCACACTGAAGAAGGCGTCAAAACCCAGAACGATGGCAATGGCGTAATAGGGCCAAGACACGAAAGGAACAAAAAAATCCGGATTCACTGACCTGTTTCCTTTTGAGTCAGACACACGGGAATGCACGTCAGAACAGGGCCCGATCAAAGGAAAAAACCTCCGACAATGCTTATCAGTTAAACGACCAGACGAAAGTCACCATTGCCATGAACATGTTTTCGACGATGGCCGTATTGGGAATGCTGCTCGAAAAGTCCACCAGGTTATACATAAGACTGGTATTGACCCAGGATGCAGGGGCATAGTTGATCCCGTCCGCGAGGTAAAGATAGGAACCAGAATAGGAAAGGTTCGGCTGGAGCGTCTGGAAAAAATTGTTGGAAAAACTGTAGGGGTTCAGAAAGGTATAAATACTGTAACCGGCCGAGGAAAACAGGGACGTCTTGGGACTGATACTATAAGTCAGATAACCCAGGATGTCCTTCGTTTTTTCCGGCCCCATCTCCACACCATAAGACGTCATGTTCTCCATGTACTCTCCCGCGTTGAGTCCCAGGCCCAGACGCGGACCGGTGTAGGAAATGTTCAGGTCGATCATCGGGGCCTGAAATGTTTCACCATTATAAAAAGAGACCGCGTTCCACCCCCCTTGCAAGGCGACGGAAAGACTCCGGGTCAGCTGATGGGTCAGGATGCCGTAGTAAGAGTACATATAGAAATTGAGGGAGCTTGCGGAGGAGCCAAAAAAACCGGTCGGGGCAGCCGACTGGTTGTAAAGAAAATCGGAAGCGTTCCCGCCCAGGCCGAAGGAGGTTGTTGGAGACACCATACGCATGGCGCTTGCCATTAGTCCATTGGAAATGAATCCCGGAAACAGCGAGATGATCCCCTGCTGATAGATGTAGGACAAGGAAAGGAAGTTCACCGCATCCTTGTAATTCAGGGTATCCATCAGGGCCTGGATATTGAAGATGCCCGCTCCGAATCCCGAATCGTCGAAATACATGTCCGATGCCGACTGGACAAAAGTGATCTTGGGCGTCAGGGCGAACCCGACTTCGGCGTCCGACATATTTCCATAGTACGGATTGATCCCCGTAAAGAATGCGAGAGGCGAACCGTTCATGCCGGGAGAAAACCCCACGAACCCCATGTCCTGGGCTCCCACAAAGACCCGGTCGCCGAGATAGGTTCCGGCCGAAATCCCTCCCGTCTCGTCCAGATAAGGCGGAATGTTCCCGGCGTTGTACTGATAATAGGAAGCGCTTCCCATCAGAGAGATATAGCCGTAATCATCGAAATTCGAATAATAGACAGCAGGCGTGATGGAGAAAAAAGATCCCCAGCTCGGCTGGTTTGTCGTGAAAGCCACATTGCTGGCTTCACCGTACATGCCCGTCAACGTGACAGCCCCCTGAGGGGTCACCTGAAACGGGTTCGGCTGAAAAAACGTCAGTCCGAAGGGACGATACACCGCCGACATCATCGGAGCGGCCAGCTGAGGAACGCCATCTTGCATGTAAGCATTTTCCAGCGGAGAGGACAAAAGCCCCGGGGATATGTTGTTCGGCAAAAAGGGGTTGCTGGCGTTGGGCATCGCATTGTTCATGAATGTCGGAGCGCTGGAAGCCGGTTGACCCTGACCGTTGCCTCCACCTGGAGGACCGTTCGGATTCATGGGATTCATGGGGTTTGACGGGTTATTGGGTTGCGAGCCGTTCTGTCCACCGTTCCCGGACGTCGAAGGCGATCCGTTCGATGGCGGATTGAACCCGGGGCCGTTCAGAGACGGAACCAGGCCGGACGGAACATCCGGCGGATTGACATCCCCCCCGGAGACCTGTCCTCCTGGTACAACGCCGTTCGGAGATGGGCCATAGATCGGCCCGCCGAACACGTTCTCCCGACAGATCGAAAAATGCAGCGCCAAAAAGATCGCCCCCGCCAGAACAGCTTTACGGCTCATGCCCGTCCGCCAGTCGAAACAGACAAAAAATGGCAGGAACACGAAAAGAAATATTGCCTCCCGAAAAAAACATACAGTAACCGCCACTCCCCAATTTTCACCTTTCAGAAGGGAATACTCTGAAAATTCATCTCATAAAATCGGAATCATCCAGGACGAATCCTCTTCCCTTCCCAAATTTTCTTGTCCGAACGCTACCCCAATACACAGCAAATTAGGTGCCGGACAAACCGACTCAAAGGAACCCCGGCCAGCCCTTATTACGAGAAAAGGACTGCGGACTCCGATCGGGTCAATCGAACCCCTCTGCATGGCATTTTTCTTGCTTAAAAATTGCAGCCATCTATGATCTTTCTCCATCGAATGTTTCGGAGAGAATTTCTGGAGAATCCATTTCAAGACTGAGAGGAAGCAATGACTGGAAATGTTGCGGAAATTGGAACTTGGGGGAAATCCCCCTCTCCGTCTGCCTGTAAACCCGTCGAACAGGGAAGATACCTCTTTACGGTCTTTACTTCGGCCTACAATCGGGAAAAGAAAATACCGAGGGTGTACGAAAGCATGAAGTCCCAGACATTCCGGGATTTCGAATGGCTCATTGTTGATGACGGTTCCGTCGACAACACCCGGGAACTCGTCGAAAAATGGCAGAAAGAGGCGGATTTTCCGATCCGGTATTTCTGGAAGGAAAACGGTGGACACCATTCGGCGTTCAACCTTGGCGTCAAGAAGGCCCAGGGGACCCTTTTTCTGCAACTGGATTCGGACGATGCCTGTTTTCCGAATGCGCTCGAAGTGTTTGCCAAAACATGGAATTCGCTCCCCGAACCGAAGGAGCAATATGCGGGCATTACAGGTCTCTGCGTCGACCAGGACGAAGTCCTGATCGGCGATCCTTATCCGCAGGACATCATGGATTCGACGTCCCTCGAAATGCATTACCGATTTCAGGTCAAAGGCGAAAAATGGGGGTTCACCCGGACCGACCTTTTGCGCTCTCACCCCTTTCCGATCGTCGAAGGCGTCAAATGGTTTCCCCCCAACGTCGTCTGGTATGCCATCGGGCGAAAATACAAGACCCGCTACATCAACCGGAAGCTTCGGACCTATTACATGGAAACAGCCCAAAAGTCCGACCAGGCACAGTATTTCCCGGTCAAAAAAGTGGCTCCTGGCATCTCGTACCTTCACCGGACCGTCCTGAACGAGGACATCGGCAAGTTTTCCTATTCCCCGAAAGACTTCCTCCGGTTCGCCGTCCACTATGGCCGTTTTTCCCTGCATTCGGGCCGTTCTTTCGGAGCGCAGTACAGGGAACTCCATAATGGCCTTGCCAGAACGCTTTGGCTTCTGGGTCTCCCGATCGGAATGGGCTTGTACATCAAGGATCGGTTGAAGATCAAAAAGCAGGAGGGAAAGTCCTGACAAAACGCTCTCGGGAGGGGAATCGGGAAAAATTCCGAGAGCGTCCTCTCCTTTGCTTTCAAGAATGGAGAAGAAAATCCCCTCGGCTCCTCCCGACCATTAGCCCGTGAAATAGTCCGGGAAACAGGACGTTCGGAAGGTCTGCCTACAGCCCTTTTCCGAAGCGTCCGGCCCATCCGTCCCGAAAAGAGCGCACCAGGACCTGGTACCCCTGGAGCTTTTTCGGTCTGTTCTGCAGAATGTTCAGGACATAGTCCATGAATTTCACCAGGATGAAAAAGGCCCGGACAAAGCGGTACCGTTCAATCTTTTCGTTCAGGTATCGCTGCATCAAAAATGCGTTTCGCATACCGTAATAGATGCTCCGGTCCGAAATGGGATTGTCTTCGACCTGATAAATCTTTTTCTTGTTGATGCGGGGGGCCTTCAGATACAGAACCGGCGTGTGGAAGTGGGCGAGAAATCCGTAGACCGAATCGTCTCCTCCCAGAAAAAATCGTTTGTCCGGCAATCCGATTTTCTCCACCACGGACCGGTGGATCAGCATTCCTTCGAAACAACCGGTATTCATCGTGCAAAACAAAAAACCTTTACGGAAAGAGATATCCGGCTGGAAAATCCGTCTGCCCGTCACTGGACTGATATACCCTTCCCATTGGTGAGCCAATCCATCCTGAAAATATTTTCGGGGATGGATGCATTTCGATATGTTCGAAAAGGCGAGTTGACCCTGAAGGCATCCTTCTTCCGGCTCCACGTCGTCATCCATCATCCAGAACCAGTCGCAGTCGAGCTCCAGAGCGAGCTTCACCCCTTCATGGAACCCGCCCGATCCCCCTTCATTCCGGGGAAGGCGACGGTAGACGAAATCCATTTCTCCTTGCCGGACGGATTGTCTCCGGACTTCCCATACGGTCTGGATGTCTCCCGGAGGGAGTTCCGGGAGAATTTTCTGGGCATGCAGAAGCTCGACCGTACCATCGGTGGACGCATTGTCGATCAGAACAAGACCGTCGATCGGTCTTGTCTGACGAAAGAGACCATCGAGGCATTCCATCAGCAGATCTTTGCGGTTATATGTCACAAGAACAGCAAAAACCTTCTCAGAATTCCCTGCCAAAAGATTCCTCCTCCGGTCTTTGATCTTTCCAATCATGCGTCCACATATTCGCACCCCTTTCTTCGGGCAACGAAACGGAACGATGTCGGCTTTTCAAACACATACTCCGTACTTTCGATCAAAACTCTCAAAGACGACAACAAATGCTTCACGTCGCACAACAGGGATTCATCAGCAATACGGATGCCATACCCAGAGATCTTGTGACAAACAATGCCTCCCGGTTCGCCGATTTTTAGGAAACCAGAGAACTCTGGCGCTTCATTTGCATTCACGAATCAGAAGTTGCAATCTGATCTTCTCCTTCTCGAAGAGGTTCCACAAACCATGAAACTGCATACGGTTCTCCCAGCTTTTTCCCTTCTTCTGACGCTCCTGACCGTCGGCCTCACCTCCATTCTTCGACGCTGGTCCGCATCGACCTTCGCGGCCCTTCTGGTCCTCGGCTGCTCACTGGTTCCAGGGCTGGCCGATTTTGCGGCGCTCCGGATCCACAATTTGTCCCATCTCGAACTGGCTTTCCGGGTAGTCTTCGCCGGAGAGTGCCTGACCGCCGCCTCCGTTCTTCTCTTTTCCGTCCTGTATTCGAGGGCGCAGCCGGTGACCCGCTTTTTCGAAATGGGCATCCCCTTCACGATCGCAGGACTGGGCTTCTTCTTTTTTGTCACAAGCATCTTTCTGGACAACCATTTGTTCCGTCTGTTGCCTTTGCCGCAGACCCGTTCGGTCCTCCTGATCAGCGATCCGGGGCTTTCGGCGATCAGCCTGTTTCTGATCGGAACGCTGCTGTTTTCGCTTTACCAGATGACGCGGACCTATATAGCTGCCGACACGATGGACCGATGGAACATCAAATACCCGCTGATCGGGGTCTCCCTCTGGTCGTTTTCCCTGATCCTGGTGCACGCCAACCAGCTCTTAAACAACGGGTTCGACCGGTCGTTCCTGCTG
>JAKBTR010000031.1 GCA_021844275.1 Nitrospirota bacterium
ATGTAGGGCCGTTGAGGGTGTCGAGCCTCTGTCCGGTACGAAACGAGCAGGCAGGGAAGAACATGAAGAGGAACGAAGGCTGAGCAAACAAATATAAAAACTGGCTCCCCGGGAGGGATTCGAACCCCCGATACGGTGGTTAAGACAGTCCCTTAGTGTTTCCGCATCAACTGGATTGCTACCGCGAACTCCACAGAAGCGATTCCAGATGTACTTTATGAGCCGATTCCGGGTTTTCGAAATCAGGCCGTTTCCGGAAATCCGTCTGCCGGACCTGGTGTCCCGGATCCTCAAAAAAATCGTCGAGGGCTTGGGACTGGAAGGGGCTGTCAGCTTTTGCATTAGGGATGAGGCGATCGAAAGCTTGCGTGCAAGGACGGCGAGAGAGATCCGGCAGGCGCTGGAGGGCGCTGTAGCGCGGAGGCTGGTGGATTTTTCGACAGGATCCGGGCAAACTTTGGTTCTTCGAAAACAGGACTTCGAGATTGGGCGGCGATTAGAGACAAGAGGCAGGATAGGATTCAAGTGGAGGAAGGGAATTAATCAGATAATGTCATGATCCGATCGTATCGTTGTATCGCTGGATTCGTCCGACCTTACTTCATGCTGTTCCGTAGATTCTTGAAACATCTCACGCTGGGCCCTGTTCTGTGTTTTCAGACTGTAGGATTTCTGGATTTCAGTAGCCCGGTGACCAAGCCATTGCAAGGTGACGAGAGAGACCACAACTATCGCCATCGATCCCCCAAATTCTAGTGTATCAATCGAGTCTCTCCAGCGAACAAAGTGTTGCAGGAAAGTAGCCCCCATAATGACAATAATGACGCTTAAAACCTTGCTTTCCAGATCAGTCAGGGATTCTATGCCAAGGGCCACCGCCACATTCAAAGGAGAAATAAAAAGGCTGTAAAGACCGACACCAACCAGATAAAAGACAACAGCCTCAAGCATAGTGCTGACAATGTTCAGATTCAGGCTCATGGCAATACCGTGGGGCGAAAACTCCCCGTGGAATACTCGGGACCAAGCCACATACAAGGCATCCATTGCCTGGATAGCCCCGATCATGAACAAGGAGAACGCCGTTATCATGACGGCCAGTACCGCAATAAATACAAGATACCGTGACCGTCCCAAAATCAGGTTCAGTGTGTCGAAAGAATGGGAATGATCATTTTTCATCGGCGGGAGCGGCAGAAGAAACAAAACGAATTGCTTTCGCATCGAGGATCACGATTTCTCTGACTCCCTTTTTGGTGAGTCCGACATTGACGTTCCAGTTCAGGGAAACATCGCGAGAAATCTTGTCGGAACTGAATTCGATGGTCATAATATCGTCATTTGGATTACATAGAAAATGTTCATTACGACTATCGAGGGTGTTTCTTGTGGTCGTGAAGGTATCCGTAGAGGGCGAACCCTCCAAAAAAGACTAGACCAATAACGCCCCATATTAGAAGATTGAGATCAGGACTGATCGTCATTTTTCAAACCTCCCTTGTTCAACAATATAACACCTGCTGTTCCGAAGAACAAGAAAAGCCCCCAGGAAATCCCTTCCATCGCAAGGATAGCTTTTCCCGAAAGAATCGGTTGAACGATCCCGACCAGAAACAATCCCACGGCAATATTTAGACACGCCTTTCCAAGCTCTGTATAGGTTTCTGGCTTCACTTCAACAACTCCGCCAAATCTTCCGCCTTCAGGTGGGTGTACCTTTTCAGCATCTGCAACGTCTTGTGTCCCGTAATGGCCGCAACCTGCATGGGGTTCAGGCCCTTCTCGAAGAACCGGCTGGTCGCCTCGTGCCGGAGGTCGTGGAAGGTGAGGTCCGCCAGGAAGGAGGGATCCGGCTTCTGACCCTTTTCCTCGCATTCCTGCTCATAGGCTTTCCGGGCGCGGGAGAGAGCGCGGATGAACGCCTGTGTGATCGAATCCGGCTCCATTCCCCAGACCTTCCCGTCGAGCCGGCGAGGGAGGTCCGACAGTATCCGGCAGGCTTCCGTCGAGAGAGGGACAATCCGCTTTTCTCCGTTCTTCGTGTCCGGAAGCGTCACCGTCCGCTTCTTGAGGTCCACTAGGTCCCAGGTCATCCCGGCCAGTTCCGATCGGCGCATCCCCGTCTCGACGGCGAAGCGAAGGATGTCCGCCAGGACAGGGGATTCGGAGTACTCAATGATTTTTTCCAGTTCGCCAGGTCGGAGGCGTCGGTCGCGGCCCTGGGGGAGTTTGGGCTTCTGGACAAAAAGGACGGGGTTCTGTAGGGATTCCATACCCCAGGATGTTTTGCAAAGGTTGAAGAGCTTGGAGAGAAGCCCCAAATCGAGCTTGATTGTTTTTGGTCCTACACCGCCAGCCTCGCGTCTTTTGATGAAGTCCGCGATATCGACACCCCGGATTCCGGCGAGAGACCGTTTCCCCAGAGAATCTTTTTTGAGCGCCCGGGCGCGATTTCCTTCCCTGTATGCCGTTTTTAACTTTGATGTGTGCTCATCTATGTATCGATCCAGGGCCTCGGAGAGGGTGGTATTTTCGGCTTCGTCCCGAGAAATATAGACACCACGTACCATTTCCGATTCCGTGATTTTTGCCCAGGTTTCCGCCTCGGCCTTCGTGTCAAACGTCCGTCCGATCTGCCCGAAACCTTTTTTTCGGACAAGAACTTGCCAGGAGCCGGAACGCTTGCGGAATGTCGCCATTTATCACCCCTCTTTTGACCGATCAACCGTGAGGGAATCCTACGATTTTTTCATCGGAGTGATAAGAGAGTGACAAATTCAATTTTTGGGAACATTCATTTTCTTCTAGACTGGCTCTAAAACTGGCTCCCCGGGAGGGATTCGAACCCCCGACACGGTGGTTAACAGCCACCTGCTCTGCCGACTGAGCTACCGGGGAATGGCAGGAAAGATTTATGAAACGATATGAGAGGATCAGCGAAGCGGAAGAAAAGCTACCACAGGCACACCAATTTTTCAAGACGCTTCCGATGCACGAAGGGTCAGTAGTGTTGTCTTTGTTTTTTCTTGTTCGTTTTCTGGACGGAAAGCCGGGTGATCGTCACGGTAACATCTTGGGGACTCAAGATCCGGAATTGTGCGTTTGCAGGAAGGTTCAGAGGGACGGAAAGAACCTGTTTGGGTTCGTTCGTCAGGAGAGAAAGGTCTATCGGAGCAATCCGTAGGGCTTTCAGATGAGAAATGGAGCGGGATCCCCCCTCCACCAGAGCCGTATCCGGAACAAGCGTAACGCGAAACGATGGGAATGGCCCCCGGATCGAGCCCACATATTGCGGGTAAAGGGGAACCCGTTTCTGGATGGTGGCTTCCAGAGCCAGGCGGACCGTACGGGGGGATATGGTGTCCACGTGGATACCCGGAGGGCCCGACACCATGGAAGGGAGGAGGCGGATGACGCCGGTTCCTTCATTCATGAGACTGCCATCGAGCAGGATGTTCAGGCTACCGGGAGGAATTTCGCGGGACAGTCCTGGAGGGCCGGAGAGGGTGATCGTCACTTGCTGTGGCGTGGTCTGGGTCAGTTCCAGACGGGAAGGGAGGTGGGAAACCGTGACAGGTACCTGAAAGGAAAGGTATTCCTGACCTTTCCGGCTGACCTGGAACCAGAGAAGAACGGCCAGGAAAAGGGCGAAAACCTTGAGGAAAAGGTGTCTGGTGAATGACCGGCGGATTCTCTCGCGGATCCTCATGGTTTTTCCTCCCGGGAGGGAGGATGAGGCAGGTTGTTTTTCGGGGATTTTTTGAAGAGACGGGAAAACCGGCTTTCTTCCATGTGCTTTTTCAAAAGGGTGGCCCGGATCATCATTCGGGACCGGTTTTCACGACGGAAGAGACGGATGAGGTGGTTCCTTAGCTCCGTCATATCGGAAACAGGATGAATCCTCCCTGCGATGACAAGGGATGTCTGTCCGGTTTCTTCGGAAACCACGAGAGCGACTGCGTCCGTTTCTTCGGTAATGCCGATGGCTGCGCGATGTCGAGTACCGAGCGTCCTGGACAAGTTTGTCGACAGGGAAATGGGAAGGAAGCATCCGGCTGCCGCAATGCGGTTTTGTCGGATGATGACGGCACCGTCATGCAAGGGAGAATAAGGAAGAAAAATACTGCTCAGCAATTCCTGACTGATATGTGCGTCGATCAGGACGCCAATCTCCGTGATATCGGACAGATCGGTTCCCCTTTCAAGGACCAGAATGGCTCCGACTCCGCGCTTGGAAAAGGTCTGGGCCGATTTCAGAATCTCGTCGATATCCAGCGGGAGTTCGACCGGTGTGAGGCCGAACAGAAGGGGGGATTTTCCGACTCGGGCCAGCGCTTTCCGGATCTCTGGCTGGAACAGGATCAGAAGGGCGAGAACCAACTGGGACCAGAAGCTGGTGATGAGCCAGTTCAGGGTATAAAGTTTGAGGGTGCTGGACAGGGCATAGAGAGAGAGGAAGACGAGGATTCCCACGACCATCTGGAAAGCCCGAGTCCCGCGGATCAGAATCAACAGCTGGTAGAAGATGAACCAGACAAACAAGATATCGAGAACGCTATGCCAGGAGAAGGAGATCCCGTCCGTCATTTCAGTTCTCCGAAAGGAGCGCGTGGAGAACTGCCCGGGCCTGTCGGGCCTGGGACACTTCGTGTGTCCGTATGATCGCAACTCCGCAGAGATGGCACCAGTTCTGAATCGTCAGGGTGCCGGCCTCCCGGTCCAGAGGACTGGTCGATCCGGAGATCTCTCCGATGAAGCGTTTGCGGGAAGCGCCAATCAGGACTGGAAAATCGTCAGACCATCGCTTGATGGATCGGAGGAGGTCCAGGTTGGTGGCGGTATCTTTACCGAATCCCAGACCCGGATCGAGAATAAGGCGGTTTTTGTCGATGCCTTGCCGGACAAGGTCCTGAATGTGCGTCTGGAATGCAGATCGGACGATCTCTTCGACCGATTGCTCCCCGCTTCCTTCCTTGTGAATCGGGGTATGGAGCGAAGGTCCTTCGGGTGAATGCATGAGAACAGCCATCAGCGAAGGGTGATCTTTGAGGAGGGGGACAAATCCGGGGTGCCGGAGCATGCCGACATCGTTGACGAGAGAGGCACCATAGGGGACTGCTTCCCGGAAAATATCCGGAGATCTTGTATCGATGGAGAGAACGGTCGAAAGGTCGGCCAAGCGATCGAGAACCGGAAGGAGACGTCTCCTTTCTTCGTCGGGGGAAACCGGGGTGAAGCCCGGGCGGGTCGATTCCGCTCCGATATCCAGAATGTCCGCTCCTTCGTTCAGGAATTGTACGGCCTTTCTGTAGGCCTGTTCGGGATCGGTGTCCTTCGATGTTCCGGAAAAAGAATCGGGGGTCACGTTGATGACCCCCATGATTAACGGTCCCCTGTAAAGGGCCCGGTTGGAGCGGAGAAGTGTGCCCAGGTCAGGCCGAGGCACTGGCGGCTCGAATCAAATCATCGATTTGGGGGCCGTCCAGGGTTTCGTGTTCCAGCAAGGCTTCTGCAATGGCTGTCAGGGCTTTGATATGAGTTCCCAGAAGCTCTTTCGCGCGCTGGTAGTTTTCAGAGACGATCCGGAAAACTTCGTTGTCGATCGCCACGGCGGTGGATTCGCTATAATCCCGGTGCTGGGAAATTTCCCGGCCGAGAAAAATTTCTTCTTCCTTCTTGCCGAATGTGATGGGACCGAGCTTGTCGCTCATACCCCATTCACAGACCATCTTCCTGGCAAGTTCGGTGGCGCGCTCGATGTCGTTTCCGGCCCCGGTCGTCATGGTCTTGGTGACCAGTTCTTCGGCGACCCTGCCGCCCATGAGAATGGCGATGTTTCCGAGCAGAAATTCCCGGCGGTAAGTATAACGGTCGTCCGTCGGCAACTGTTGGGTCAGACCCAGAGCCCGTCCTCTCGGGATGATCGTCACCTTGTGCACGGGGTCGGTTCCCGGAATCAGTTTGGCAACCAGGGTGTGTCCTGCCTCATGGAAAGCCGTGACCCGTTTTTCTTCCTCGGTGATCAGGATGGATTTTCGTTCAACTCCCATCAGGACTTTGTCTTTGGCATCTTCAAAATCGCTCATTTCGACCGTCTTCTTGTTCCGGCGAGCGGCAAGGAGGGCGGCTTCATTCACAAGGTTGGCGAGATCCGCCCCAGCGAATCCCGGGGTACCCCGGGCGATCGTTTCCAGATTCACGGAAGAATCGAGAGGAATCTTGCGGGTGTGAACTTCGAGAATCTTGAGGCGTCCCTTCAGATCCGGTTTTCCGACCACGATCTGCCTGTCGAAGCGCCCAGGACGAAGAAGTGCCGGATCGAGAACGTCCGGCCGGTTGGTGGCCGCGATCAGGATGACGCCTTCGTTGCTCTCAAATCCGTCCATTTCGACAAGCAACTGGTTGAGGGTCTGTTCCCTTTCGTCA
>JAKBTR010000053.1 GCA_021844275.1 Nitrospirota bacterium
AAGGACGAGTCTCTGGCCGTAAACGGGTGGCTCGATGTAGACACCCGGGATCCCCTGGAAGTCATGGTCCGGATGTCGGAGCTTGGCGTCCGGGGATTTGTCTATACGGATATCCACCGGGATGGTTTGCTGACAGGCCCCAACTTTGAGAGATATGAAGTGCTCCGGAGAACGGTCCGGGTGCCGGTGATCGCCAGCGGAGGAGTTCGGGACATCTCCGACATTGCCCGTCTTAGAGAAATCGGAGTAGATGGGGCCATTGTCGGAAAAGCAATTTATACCGGGGAAATGGATCTGACCGAAGTTCTCAGGCTTCTTGGCATCTCTCCGGGAGGGACCCGGAGTGCTACTTAAGAGAATCATTCCCTGTCTGGACATGAAAGCCGGAAGAGTTGTGAAGGGTGTCCGGTTCGGAAACCTGGTGGATGCGGGAGACCCCGTTTCCGTGGCCCGTCTATATGACCGGATGGAAGCGGACGAGATCTGTCTGCTGGATATCGGGGCGACATTGGAAGAGCGTGAGACCCTTCTGTCTGTCGTCCGAAAAACCGCCGAAGCCGTTTTTCTTCCCCTGACGGTGGGAGGAGGTGTGCGGACACTGAAGGACATGAGAAATCTCCTCCTGGCAGGTGCGGATAAAGTGTCGGTCAACTCTTCCGCGATCGCCCGGCCGGACCTTTTGCGGGAAGGCGCACGGATGTTCGGCAGTCAATGCATTGTGTTGGCCGTCGACGTGCGTCGAGAAGGATCATCCTATCGTGTTTACACCCGGGGCGGAACAGAGCCGACGGGGCTTGATGCGATGGACTGGATTGAAAAAGGGGTTTCTCTGGGAGCCGGGGAGATTCTCCTGACGTCGATTGATCAGGACGGAACCGGTATGGGCTATGACGTTTCCCTGATCAAGGCTGTTTCAAGCCAGGTGAGAGTTCCAGTGATCGCATCGGGTGGAGCCGGTTCGATGGAGCATTTTCGGGAAGCTTTTCGGGCCGGGGCAGACGCGGCTCTCGCAGCGAGCCTTTTTCACTTTGGAGAATTATCTGTTCCTCAGCTGAAAAGATATCTTTTGGAGCGAGATGTTGCCGTCCGTCCTGTGAGACATGCTTCATAGGTGTTCCGGATCTGTTATCCGAAAAGGGGAGTGCTTCCATGTCTGATGCAGAATTGTTTCGGAGTGCGGATCTGATACCGGCTGTGGTGCAGCATTGGGAAACCGGGAAGGTTCTGATGCTGGGCTATATGAACCGTGAGGCATTCGAAAAGACGAGAGTGACGGGAAAGGTCACGTTCTTTAGCCGTTCCCGAAAAAAAATATGGGTCAAGGGAGAGACGTCGGGAAACGGGCTGGATGTTGTGGAGATCCGGACGGATTGTGATCAGGATACGATTCTCGTGCTCGCAAAACCTTTGGGTCCGACATGCCATACGGGAACCGTTTCATGCTTTGACGGATCCGTTTCCCCACAGGAGAAAACGCCACCCTTTGAGGTTTGGGCCGGGCTACAGTCGGTCATCCGTGACAGGAGAGGAGGAGATCCGGCTGTGTCCTATAGCGCGTCCCTCTTGAAGTCCGACGTGTCATACGTTTTGAAAAAATTGTCAGAAGAGGTTTTTGAGGTCTCTGTGGCTTCGCTGGTGGAATCCCGCGATCGTCAGCTCTCGGAATGGGCAGATCTTTTCTACCATATCGCTGTTGCTCTTGAGAAAACAGGATTGTCCTGGGCAGAGGTTATGGAGATCCTGCGGGCTCGTGAGGGGAGAGGGGGATGGGTCGAAAAAAAAGAACGGAAGAAAACGGGAGGTGAGTCATGAAGGATCAGACATGCATTTTCTGCCGTATCCTCAAAGGGGAAATTGCTTCCCGGAAAATACTCGAAGAAATGGAGGGGGTGGCAATTCATGATGTCAATCCCCAGGCTCCTTTTCATGCTCTCGTGATATCCAGGAGTCACGTACCGGATATGGCCGCTCTTTTTGAAGGTGATGGCGGAGAGCAGATTGCTGGCAAGCTGATGAAGATGGCTGTAAAGGTTGCACAGCAAGCCGGGCTTTCGCCAGAAGGTTACCGGATGGTTGTCAACTCCGGAGACAACGGAGGCCAGACAGTGGGCCACCTTCATGTTCATGTGCTTGGTGGACGACAGATGGTCTGGCCTCCCGGATAATACCAAGGGTGCCCGGAGGTCTACTTCTTTCGGGCGACGGAATCCTTGAATGCCTTCCCGGCGGCAAAACGTGGCGTGGTCGTGGCCGCGATCTTTATGACAGCCCCTGTGGCCGGGTTCCGTCCTGTGCGGGCCGCCCGCTTGACAGCGTGAAACTTGCCGAACCCGACAATGTTGACAGCCGTTCCCTTGGCGACGTGATCGGTAATGGTCGAGAAGACCTGGTCCACCACTTCGGAAACAGCTTTCTTTGTCAAAGTTCCATTTTTGGAATGAAGAGTGTCGATCAATTCTGATTTGGTGAGGGTTGCTTTTGCTGCTTTTGCCATTGAAGCCTCCATTAAAGGATTGATCTTCAGAATGGCCGCACCAGAGAAGACTCTGTGCGGCACTGGTAGGGCCACTTCCAGCATCGGTATGGACTCTAGCAGAGAAAAAGCCGGGATGTAAAGCTTTTTTTGGTGTATAGCCTGATTCTCGGGGGCTTTGTTTTGTATGGTACAATATTTAATAAGAATGTAAGGGGTTATTTTGACAGACTCAATTTGAAAGAAGTAAACTGGAAAACTGTTCTTTTTGTAAAAAGAAATTTTTAATCTGCGGCTGAGATCAGGTCGCATCCGGTGCAGTAAGAAAAAATTGTATGGAGGGTTTATGACGGGAGTTCGCATCAAAGAAAACGAGTCTTTTGAAAGTGCCTTGAAGCGATTTAAAAAGCAATGCGAAAAAGCGGGCATATTGTCCGAGATAAAGAAGCGCGAACATTACGAAAAGCCCAGCGTCCGGCGAAAGAAGAAGGCCCTTGCTGCACGGAAGAAAGCGCTCAAGCGAGCCCGGCTGGCGTCCCGTTGACGACATACGGTGATAGCTCCGAGCTCCTCGTTCGCTTGCGGGATGACCAGAAGGAGTGTATGCGTTCCGGAAACAAGGACAGACTCTCTATCATCCGAATGGCTCTGTCGGCCATTCGCAATGCGGAAATCGAAAAGGGCAAAGGGGCAACTCTGACGGACTCTGAAGTGATCTCGGTCCTGTCCGGAATGGTTCGCAAGATCGATGAATCCATCGAACAGTTCGAAAAAGGCGGAAGGCTTGATCTGGCGGAGAAAGAGAACCGGGAAAGGCAGATTCTGAAGGAGTATCTTCCGCGTCCTCTGGATGAAGCGGAACTGGACAGGTTGGTGGCCGAGGCGGTCCAGGAAACCGGGGCGAAGTCTTCCCGGGAAATGGGCGTTGTCATGAAATGGTTGGCCTCTCGCACCGCGGGACGGGCTGATAACAGGCTCGTCAGTCAAAAAGTCAAGGCCAGGCTGGGAGAGTAAAACGGCTGATCTGGAATCGGTTGAGTACAGGGATTGGCGGGAGAAGGTCCGGCAGGCGAGCGATATCCTCCGGATCGTCGGCGACCGGATACCTCTTAAGAGACGCGGCAAAGATTATTTGGGGCTGTGTCCGTTTCATGAGGAAAAGACGCCCTCGTTTCATGTCGATTCGGCAAAACAGCTTTTTTATTGCTTCGGATGCCAGTCCGGAGGCGATGTTTTCCGGTTCATTGAAAAGTTCGAACGAAAGACCTTTGGGGAAGCGGTCCGGTTTCTGGGTGACCAAGCGGGTATTCCCTTTCCGTCCGGGAACGGACAGGATCGCAGACGAGCGTGTTTCCAGATTTGTCGGGAAGCTGAGTCGATCTTTCGGAAAGGTCTTTCTTCTTCGAGTGCCGAGCTAGCGCGGAGATATCTTTTTGAAACACGCCGACTGAAGCCTGCCACGGCAGAACGTTTCGGCCTCGGCTGGTCGATGCCGGGGACTCTCTTGAAGTCGATCGTGCAGCCGAAACTCAAGGATGCCGAAGCTTGCGGCCTGTTAAAGGGAGGTGCCGGGGGGTTCCGGGAGTTTTTCCGAAACCGCATCATGATCCCTATTCGGATTGAAAGTGGACAGACTGTTGCGTTTGGGGGACGTATCCTTCAAGGAAACTCTCAGGGCCCGAAATATCTGAATTCCCCGGAGCACCCCTTTTTCCGGAAAAAAGAAATCCTTTTCGGACTTGATCAGGCAGCTTCTTCTATTGCAAAAAACAGGCGGGTTGTTGTTGTTGAAGGATATTTCGATGTGATGGCGCTTTCCGAGGCCGGGGTCGAATCGGTTGTTGCCCCTCTCGGAACGGCGCTCACACAGGCGCATCTTATCCATCTGTCACGATTGGCCGATGAGGTTGTGGTTGTTTTTGACGGAGACAAGGCGGGACAAAATGCGATCGCCCGGCTTGCCGACCGCTTCGTTCTCGATTCCCGTCTATCGATTCGTGCGTTTTCCTTGCCAGACGGAAAGGACCCGGACGAATGGATTCGGGAAGTAGGGCGGGAGTTGTTTTTGGAAGGAATAGAGAAGGCGTCTTCACTTCCTGATTTTGTGGTGGACCTTTTCGATACCCGGCTTAAAAATGCGGATGCAACGACAAGGAACCTTCTTCTGGAAGCGTTTTACGATCTGGCAAGACGTATTCCGGATCCGGAAACTATCGATCATTTTCTCTCGCACGGAGCTTCTGTCTTCCGATTGAACAAGGATCTTCTTGCACAGGGTCTTTTTCGCGAAGAATCGATGCCTCCACGCGAAATCCCCAAGCCAAAAACTCGGGAGGCTACCTCGAATCGCGATCTGATGGAAAGGAATCTTGTCTTGGAACTTGTCCGGCTTTGGACAGATTCTCTCGACCCGCACCCGTCCATTCAACTTTCCCCTGGAGACTTCGATTTTTTGTCTTCAGGGAACCTTTTGTCTTTTGTTCGGGAACTTTGGAAAAACGGCGATAAAAATCCGGATGTCGTCCGGGACATGATATTGAAGGAGCCTTTGCTGGCTGAAGTCTGGATGCAGTTGCCTTTGGACGAGGAAACCCGCCCCAGAAGGCTGGAGGATCTTCTTTTACGGGTATCCCGCATGTCGAAAAGGGAACGAATATCCACTGTTTTAAAATGACAGAACTTTCTGCCCATTGTCAGCATCAGGCAAGCGGCCCAAGCGGCCATTGAACGGGAGACCGAATGAGCAAAAATGAAAAACTGAGCGAGATGAAGGATTTGATCAGTCTTGGCAAAGAACGCGGATATTTGACATATGACGAATTGAACAATGTGCTCCCACCGGAAGCGATAGGCTCGGATCAGCTCGACAATCTGATGTCCTATTTCGGTGATATGAATATTGATATTGTCGATGACGAATCCCGGGAAGCCGGGTACGGAGAAATGGATTCGGAAGAAGAAGAGGGGTTTGCCGACCTCGAATCCGTCCGCGGGGTGGACAATGAAGAAGAGGACGAAGGGATCGATATGACCCCGGGAACTCTATCCCGCATCGACGATCCTGTCCGGTTGTACCTAAAGGAAATGGGGGCGGTCCCCCTCCTGACAAGGGAAGGTGAAATCGCCATCGCCCAGAGGATTGAAGAAGGACAGAAAGAAGTCTCCGGTATTTTGTTTGGAATGCCGCTTACAGTTCGGAGCATTCTTTCGCTGCGGGAAAAGTTCCAGACTGGCCAGATCGGTATTCGTGAAATCGTGGATGTCATGGAGGAAGAGACCGAAGACGAACCTGAGGAAGGGGATTCTGCTGCCCTGCGGGATGCGCGTGAACAGTTTGTCCGGCAGACGGACAGTCTCTCGGAACTTTTTCTGAAGCTGAACGCCATTTCTGAAAAATGGAAAGATGCTCAAAAAAACTCCTCGAAGAAAAAAGTCTTGCGCGAGCAGGCCAAAAAAATCAAGACGGAGATCGTCGAACTGATCATGGAGATGAATCTCCACAGAAAACAGGTCGAGCTCATGATCCGTCAGCTTCATGATGTGGTCAGCATCCTTGACGAGTCGGAACGGGCCATAGATCATTGTCGTCGTCGGCTCGGAGCGAGCAAAGAAGAAATTCTGAAGTCCATCGCCCTCCTGAAGGCGGGGAAAGACCCTGGTGAGCGTTATCATGATTCCGAAAAACTGGAGCTTCTGAAACATTATCAGTCTGCTCTGGAAAAAGTTCATGAAGCGGAAGTGGCGGCCCTCCTTTCTTCTTCTGAAATCCGGGACAGCTTGAGCCTCCTGGAAGCGGGAGAACAGAAAGTCCGGGAAGCCAAGGCCGAATTGATCAAGGCGAACTTGCGTCTGGTTGTTTCGATCG
>JAKBTR010000034.1:0-4236 GCA_021844275.1 Nitrospirota bacterium
GCCACAGGCCGGGGTAATTCTCTGGAAGGGGGAAGCTCCGACACCAATTCGACGGTTGTCGCTTCGGGGAACCCCTTGGATTTGTTCGACTGGTAAAAAAGCAGGACGATCACCAAAGCTGCATGGACAGACAAGGAAAGGAAGAGGAACCAACCGGGCGACACCCCCCCTACCCGGCGGGATTCGGCGTGAATCAAGGAACACTACTCCGTGGTCTGGGGAGTCGGCATGGTGATCATGCCCAACCTGTCGATACCTGCCTGTTTCACGATGTCCATCAGGTGCACAACGACACCATAGTCGACCTTCCGGTCCGCCTTCAAATAAACCACCACCCGCTTGTCTTTCTTGTAATAAGCGGAAAGCATGGGGCGAAGCTCCTGCCATTCTACCTTGTGCCCCCCCACAAAAACGGTCCCCTTGTGATTGATCGACACCACCACCTTTGGGATGGGCTTCTTGAGACTGTTGGTCGATGTTTTCGGGAGATTGATCTTGAGACCACGGTACAGAAGAGGAGTGGCGAGCATGAAAATGATCAAGAGAACCAGAACAACGTCTATAAAGGGAACCATGTTGATTTCGGACAACATGTCATGGCGTGATGATTTTGGAGAAAGCTTCATCAGTCTTTCAGTCCTTCCAGCGCTCTTCGGAGACGACGTTCAGGATTTCGAGGGTAAAAGTGTCCGCAACACCTTGAATCTGACGGATTTTTTGCAAGAAATAATTATAAAAGATGACAGCCGGAATAGCCGTGAACAAGCCCGCTGCCGTCGTCACCAGAGCATCGGCAATGCCGGGGGCGACCGAAGCGATGCTGGCGGAAGCCTGATGACTGATATCGCGAAACGCATGAATAATTCCCCAGACGGTTCCAAACAGACCGACAAACGGGGAAATGTTCGCCGTTGTCGCAAGAACCGGAAGGTAGGCTTCGAGACGGGCCTGCTCCTCTTGTGAAGCCTGGAGAAGAGTCCGGTGAATGACATCCAGGTCCATCTCCGAACTGTGCCCTCCGGCAACCATCCATTTGTCTTTCAGTGCCTGCACCTTTTCGTACCCTGCACGGAAAATGAAGGCCAGAGTGGACTTCCTGTAAGAGACGGCTTCCTGGTACAACCGGGAAAAGCGATCCGTCCGCTTGAAAGCCATCACAAACTGCCGGTTTTCCTTCACCGAACGGGATACGATATACATCTTGTAGAATACGATCCCCCAGCTGAGCGCAGAAAGGAATAGCAAAGCGCTCAGAACAGCTTCGGCCATCGGACTTACCTGGGAGAGGAAGTTAAAAAGAGTCATGGGATTCTTTCTTCTGATAAGTACGGGGCCCAAGCCCTGAAAAGTTCAGGGTGCCCGGGAAAATTATTCTGAAAGACACGGGCAAACAGGCATAATAAATAATAAGATACCGGAAAAACCAGGGAATTCAGCAAAAGAAGCCATATGGGACAGACCGGCCCTTGGAAAAACCGGCGAAGGACGCATTCCATATGCGGCATGTGTTTACCATCTTCATGCTCATCCGGCATGACGGGAACGGCTTTAGGTGACTCTTCATCCCAATCGTAACGGGATAAAAGAACGGCAAGGGGTATATACAAAAAAGCTTGTCGTCCGAATCAAACAATGGCGGGGCCGACGGGGCTCGAACCCGCGACCTCTGGCGTGACAGGCCAGCGTTCTAACCAGCTGAACTACGGCCCCGAATGTCTGCCTTCAGAAACTCTGTCAATCATAGTGAACTTTTGGACTGCAATCAAGTACGCAAGGCCAGGATGTGATCCCCGACACCGTTTTGACAAAATCGACGAGGAGTCCCTTCCGGAAAAGTTGATTCTGCCCCTGGGCAATGCCATAATCTCCGTCATGGTGACACAGACGGATTTTCGGGTGCGCTATTCCGAAACAGATGGACAGAGAAGAGCGCATCATTCCCATTATCCCGTCTGGTTTGAAATGGGCAGAGCCGATTTCTGCCGCCAGGCCGGATTCGATTACAAGAACCTCGAAGATACAGGATTTTATCTGGTCGTCGCCAGGCTTGAGTGCCAATACAAGGCGCCGCTGGAATATGACGATCTCGTCCGGATCGAAACACGTCTTGTGAGCCTCTCGCGAAAACTGATGACGTTCGAGTACCGGGTCATCAACATCAGCCAAAAAGAGGCGCTCGCCGGGGAAGGTAAGACCGTTCTTGTCTGCATCGACCGCCAGGGGCGGCCCGCATCACTGCCTTCGGATGTGACCGGACGCCTTCAGGACTGCATCACCCCTTCCGGGGGGAAATTACACGCTTCCATGCCGGGCGGATAGCTCAGTCGGTAGAGCGCAGCTCTTACACAGCTGATGTCGCAGGTTCGAGCCCTGTTCCGCCCACCACCCTACTTCTTGTCATAACCAGATCACCGGAGCAGGATAATGTCTCCTTCCAAAAAGAAACGCCCCCAAAAATCATCCACCCACGAGACGGCTCCTTACGGAGAGATTTCCATTCAGCAAAACCTGCTTGAGAAATGGCCCGCACCTGAATCAGTCGCGCCGATCGAAATCCGTATATCCTATCCGGAATTCACCTGTCTTTGTCCCCGGTCGGGCTATCCGGACTTCGCCACGATCCATCTCCGTTACCGGCCATCGGGCTTCATCGTGGAACTCAAGTCCTTCAAACTTTACCTGAACAGCTTCCGGAATCAGGCCATTTCCCACGAAGAAACGGCCGCAACGCTTTTCCGGGAACTCGAAGACCTCCTGAAACCGGACTTTCTCGAGATTGTCGCAGACTTCAACGTACGGGGAAACGTCAAGACAATCATCACCCTGCATTCCGGCATGGGAAAAACCCCGGACAAGGACCGATTTTCCCAGGCATTGGCCGGCCCCAGGTGACGGCCTCTCGCCGAAACACATAACACCCTCCTGAGATATACGATACTCCGGAATCATTCCCCTTTCAGCACCCATCCTCTCGGGTTGCGCTCAAACCCGAGAGCGGCATAGTACGAATCCGCGTCAGGCGCGGCAAAAAGCACAATCGTGCAGGAGGGGGCCAGTCGAAGCTTTGTTTCCCGGAGAAGCGCCTTGCCAATCCCCTTTCGTTGGTACCTGGAATCGACGGCAAGATCGGCCAGGTAGGCAACATAAGTGAAGTCGGTCAGTGTTCGGGCGATGCCGATGAGACGGTCTCTGTCCCAGGCCGTGATCGTAAGACTGGCGTTTTTCAACATTCCCTCGAAGATATCAGGCCTTTCGACCGGTCTTCGCTGTCCCAGTGTTGACCGATTATAGAAATCGATCGCCACGTCCACAGAAATCTCTTTTCCAGCCCGATATACGACGTCCATCCGGAGCCCTCCCTTTTCTCGTGCGCTGGATGACCGTTTGGCTACATACGAAAAAATCCGGGAGGAAAAAACACATTTTTCCGGCAGTTTTCGTACTCGACTTTTTCCATGAATCTCCCTTCCGGAGAGAGTGTTTCCACCAGAAGGGGCCATCCGGTCGCTCTGTCGAACAAGAGTACCATGCGCCCGAAGGTTCGATGAGCCTCGACAACATCGGGCGCTATGTTCAGGACATCGACCGGAACGCCCTTCCAGACTCCGGAACCCAGATACGAACATGACCGGGAAAGACAGGCCGGCGCAAAAATCCTTCGATCGAAGCTTGAAAGATCGGCATGATCGATCGTGTGTCCATAGCGGGACACAAGAAGACTGTTACGGGGAGAAAGCGTGAGTACCAGACCAAGAAAGTCGAAAGGCTTGACCCGAACGGAGCCGGTGACCGAACTGTATATCAGCCTTGCCCCTTTTCGGGGACGAATGAGTCCAATCCGGATCTTCTTCTGCGGATAGACAACGTCTATTTCCAACCATTCGTCCGGAGTTTTCTCCCTGAGGTCATAATAATTTTTCAGCGTGCAACGATAAGACCGAAGGGACCGGACACTTTTCGAAAATCGTTTTTCGACCGCAAGGGCTTTCGGGATGCTGTATATCTCGGAGGAGGGAGAAAAGGACAACTGCGGAAGGGAAGAAAGGAGGAGACGATCTCCTGTCAGGCACCAGGCTGGCACCGGGAGACAGAACAGAGTGGTCATCAATGACAGTCCAAGAAGAAGCTTGTTGCCCAATATCTTACGAGGAATAAGGCACCGCACCATTCCTAACCGATCAGGTTCTTTTTCAAAGCCAGCTGCCAGAGAATGAGACCCAACCCCAGAAGGCCAAA
>JAKBTR010000034.1:4246-6247 GCA_021844275.1 Nitrospirota bacterium
ATGCCAAAGACTCCGTGAGCGAAAGTAAAGAGACGGACCATGCGTTGCCCGCCGAAACCTTTCAAGAGCAGAAGCATACCGAAAAAAACCGCAATTGCCAGAGAAAGAAGGCCTTCATCCATGTATTTTAGGGGGCCCAGAATGAAATGGCGGGCAACCAGCATCAGAATCCCGGTCAGCCCCAGGGTCGGATGCAAGAATCCCAAGGCTTTCGGAAACTGTTTCCGCCCCATTTCGAAACCCAGAAGAACCAGTCCCAGGACAACCGCCAAAACCAGGATGACCGATCCTGCCGTCAAAAGTCCCCGATCCATCCTTCCCCCTCCGTATAAGGAATCCTGTTTTCGACCGTCGGGCTCAGGAATCGATTTTCATATCATGGGCCAAGAGGATCGCTTCGGCGATCTCTTTCATGGATTTGCGGATATTCATGCTCTTTTTCTGGAGCAGTCTATACGCTTCGTCTTCCGATATCCGGTTCGCCTTCATCAGAATGGCCTTGGCCCGGTCGATTTTTTTCCGGCTTTCCAGCGCTTCTTCCATCTCCAGATTGCGTTGAAGCAATCCCGTATTCTCCCAGGCAATAGCCGCCTGGTTGGCGACACTCTGCAATACCTTGATTTCGTCCTGGGAGAACAGGTGGGGCTGGCTGGTGTACACGTTGATGACGCCGATAGCGCGGTTCTTGATCATCATCGGCACGGACAGGAGGGAGACCAGGTTTTCCTTCCTGGCCAGATCCTTGAAGGAGTAACGGGGATCTTTCTGGACGTCTTCGACCTGGATGGGGGTGGCGTCCCGGAAGACGATCCCCGATATGCTCTCTCCGATCTTGATCGGAGGTTTGTTCCGGTACTCCTGGGATAGTGTCTGGGTCGCCCGTATGACCAGTCCCTCTTCCGGATCATGGATCATGATCGAACACAGGTTCGAATTCGTCATTTCGGCCGTCACTGTCACGATCAGGTGGAGAATCTCCTCCAGATAGCGGTTCGAAGCGATAGACTGGCTGACCTGGGACAATGCCTCGATTTGACGGGCTTTTTTCCGGGCATCTTCGAACAGCAGCAGATGGTGGATGACAAGGGAAAGCTCCTGGGCCAGAAGGGTCACGAGCTCCAGGTCCTCATCTGAAGGGACATAGGTTTTTCTAAACTGGAAATTCACCACACCCAGAAGGATGTCCTTGACGACAAGAGGGACCGAGAGAAAGGCTTCATACTGTTCTTCCTCGAAAACCTGAAACATCTTGAACCGGGGATCCATCCAGGCTTTTTCCGAGATAATGACCGGAGACATTTCCCTGGCGACCCATCCGGTGACACCTTCCCCCATGCGAAGAACAACCTGGCCCACAGCATGCGGATAGATGTTTGACGTTGCTCTCAGAACCAGGTCATGACCTTCTCCGTCCAGAAAATAAATAAACGCGCAGTCGAAGGGCAGGATTTCCCGAGAAAGTCTGAGGGCCTGTCCCAGCGTCTCTTCCAGGGTGACATCGTTGTGCATCATCCTGAGAAGACCCCGGAGCAAACTCAGCTCTTTTAGCAAGGGATCTTTTTCCATCAAAGCCGGATTGTTCTCCATTTTACGATGGGACTCCTTTTCTCGATCTTTCCGCATAAAGTTCCATCCTTTTCCCCGGGGGGATCAGTCAAGACCCGATCCCAGAACGGATGGTTCATAATCCCGCGTACGGACAACCTCGCCCGGACGGACCGGAAGGATGAGAGTCACGAGACCGGAGGACGCTTTCTTGTCATTTTTAAGAAAAGGTTCCAGATCCGCAAAAGTAATCTGCTCCGGCCACCGGTCCGGAAGATGAGCTCTCTTTAGGTACGTCCGGATCATCCCTTCTGTCTCGCTCCCTGTAATTCCCAGAGATTTTGCGATACGGGCTGCCGCGATCATCCCCAATCCGACCGCTTCTCCATGAAGGATGCCATCATACCCCATCGCCCCTTCCAGAGCATGTCCGAACGTATGACCAAAGTTCAGATT
>JAKBTR010000052.1:0-13894 GCA_021844275.1 Nitrospirota bacterium
CCGTCTCTCCTCGAAGCCGGAGAAGGAGCAGAAGGCCCTCTACGACCGGCTCACGGTGAAGGATCCGACCCGGCGCAAGATCACCGCCCTCCCCCCGGAGGCGTCTCTTCAAAATCCCGTCGCGTGATTTTCTGCGTCACCTAAAACGCGATTTTCAAAAACGAGAATCCTTCCTTGTCTTCAACTTAAAACAAAAAAATCGAAAAATGGGTTAGGATATTGCGCGCCGCATGGAGGTTTGAGAATTGCCCGAATCCGCACGTGACACAGCAGATTGAAGACTGGTGGGGTCTTCTGGTTGTCGGGAGAGATCTGTCCGCAGATGAAACAGGCCGGTCTGCCTTGTATTTTGGAGGGATCTAGCCGGAATGCCATGTTGCCCCGCCAGGTGGCTGTGCTCCGGCATCCGGATGGCCTCCTCATCTGGTTCTGGCTTCCGGTCGATCGCGGGGAAAACGGGAAGGCGTGAAGACGTTTCACATCACCCCGACTCGACCATAGACCGGAGCACCCCTTACATATCCGGCCTGAAGTCCGAAATTTTAAGGAATTTTTCCGATAAAAGGACACAGTCTAGACGGGAGAGCTGAACCGCTGAAGAAACGGATAGGGTCGAAAAGGAAGTGGCAAAGAGCCCGAAGACATGTCGTAGCACTTTGCCCGTCTCCCGATGTGACTAAGTGGTGCACAAGCATGACGTGTTTTACAAAGGATATTATCTATCCGGCCGATGGGTAAATGCCCGGTAAGGCTAAGCTGACCGACTGATGCCCAAGCTTCAGGTCCCGACCAAGCATCCTGAGTGCCGCCTGAACCTGATTGTCCTCTTTCAAGGGGATTCGTCCAATGGGTAAATGGAACTGTATATGGTCCTCAGGAATGGAAATTTTCGATTCCGCCCCATCCGGATTCAAGAAATGATGCTTCAAGTTGACCTCTCGCGGAACCTTGATCGATTTTACCCCTCGAGGAATGATTTGCTTCACGATTACATCCGGAGAGATCCCGTAATCCTGGATCGAGCGACCACTGGGCGTAAAATAACGCGCCGTAGTCAGACGCAAGGCGGACCCGTCAAACAGAGGCAGAATGGTCTGGACAGAACCTTTTCCAAATGTCTGTGTCCCCATAATAGTTGCTCTCTTGTAATCCTGAAGTGCACCGGAAAGAATCTCTGCTGCAGAAGCCGTTTCCGTATTCACTAGAACGACAATCGGGAAATGAAGATAGGGTCTGGGGTTGCGGGAGTGAAACTCGTGGAACTGACGGCGACCTTTCATAGAAACCACAACCTTATTTTCCGGAAGAAAAATGGAGGAAGCATCAACAGCATCGTTCAAAAGTCCGCCGGGATTGTTTCGGAGATCAATAACCAATCCTTTCATGCCCTTGGATATCAACCCCGAAATCGCTTCCTTCATTTCTTTTGCCGTGTCTTCGGAAAACTCCTGGACATGAATGTAGCCAATTTTCGAGGTTAGCATGCGATCATGAACCGTATGAATTCGGATCACTTCGCGAATCAGGACAAAGTCCTTTTTCTGAAAGGCACCTTTCCTGCGGATGGTCAGATCGACGGATGTTCCTGCACGTCCTCTCATCATGTGAACGGCATTCTCGAGTCCCAGCCTTGCTGTGCTTTTTCCGTCCACGCTTATGATTTCATCTCCTGCCTTGACCCCGGCCTTATCTGCCGGTGAACCAGGAATAGGCGCCTGAACCAGAATATTGGTACCGTTCGTCGTAATCTTGATCCCGACTCCGCCAAATTTTCCCTTCGTATCGATTTCCAGCTCGTGGTATTCCTGAGGCGTCATATATTCGGAATGAGGGTCGAGGGAAGCAACCATCCCCTTGATCGCACCTGTCAGAACAGGTTTGGGCGTAAGAGGATCGACATAATCTTTCTGGATCAACGCGTACACCATCGAGAAAACTTTCAGGGAGCGATCCGTTCCACCATCGGCGAACACAGCATGTCCAACCCCCCCGACAAGAATTCCGATCGCCAGGATCAACAAAACATTTCCCGTTTTCATTATTCTCTTCCACATATCAAGCACAGACCCCTTCCCGCATGGGAAACACCATAACGCCCTGTCCTCTTGGAACCTGACAGAACCATCGAACAAAGAAACGACAAAGTTGTTAGGCCAAAGATTATCATGACGAAGTGCATTGAGCAAGAAATCTCCCGACTTCTCCCGTCAGATCAGATCAAGCTATCGACTTTCTGGCAAGCCTCCCAAGATCTGCAGGACACTGCAAGAGGGGGCTATTATCGCTTGATCAGGATAGGTGCCGCTCTTCTCGGAACGGTCCCCTCCTACCCCACCCGATGTATCGTTCCGAACCGGGCGGTTCGGAACGATATCCTTCACCCAAACCTTCGTCTTTACGAGTCGACGAACGGGCTTCATCGCGTCCGGTTTCGAGTCCGGCACCGTTCCATCCTTTATGAAAGAAGGCGATCCTTGCCCATCACACCCATCGAATCTACCCTCTCCTTGACCACTCCAAGCTTCGCAGTGACTTGCCTGCTTCCCATCAATTCTTCCTTTTTCCGAGGTAAGGAAGAGGGTTCACCGGATTTCCAAAATGGGTCAACCCGAAAAAAATGGTTGAACGACCACTGGTTCCCCCACCACCAGCTGTACCAAGGAGTTGGCCTTTTCGAACAATCTGTCCCTCCCTGACCCGGATCGTTTTCATGTGTCCATAAAGAGAGTAAACGTGATGACCGTGATTGACGATAACCAGCTTCCCATACCCCGAATAATGTCTGGCAAAAAGAATACGCCCGGTTTCCGCACTTTTTACCGGACTGCCCGAAATTGCAGCGATATCCACTCCGTCGTGGTAACGGCCAAAAGTCTCGATGATCTTCCCGTTTACCGGCCAAAGAAGCCCTCTGATCTTGAGGTTGACAGGTGAAAAATGATGCAGATAGCGATGGCGGTTCCTTAGCTCGACCAAACGAAGATGATGGATCAGTCCCAGAAGTTTCTGGGTCTTCGTGAGAATAAGTTCATTATTTTTTTCGATACCGGAAGCCCGCTCTTTCAACGCCGTTATCTGCTTCCGGATCCGGCTCATCTGATACCTTTCATCCGCTTCTTCCCGCTTGCGAAGGACTTCCATCCGAAGAATCCCGTTTCTTTTCCGGACCAGCTCTTTCATTTTCAAAGATGTCGAAACTTCCCGAACCCTGTCGCGGGATATCCTTTTCTGCATTTGCCGGAGCGAGTCATCAGAGACCCAGATTCCCAGCATATCGACAGAAGATTCCGGGGTCCGATCTTTACGGGCAAGATAGACCGTCATTGCATTCTTAAGAACCAATTCTTCCTGAATTCCCGCAACGACCTGATGGGACCGGAGAGAGACCTTCTCCTCCCGGATTTCCCGATTCAGTCGGGACAACCGTCGAGAAAACCGTATTTCATTCATGTGGTTCTGCTCAATTTGCATATGAAGTTTCTCTTTGTCCATCCGCAGTTCGAGCATCTTGAACTGCAAGTCGTCACGTTTATGAAGATATTTTTTCTCGAGCTTCTTGTTCTGGATAAGTTCTTTCTTCAGCCTCTCGTATTCCTTTTTATGATTGGAAATTTCGTGCTTTAATTCCTTCTGGCTGGGCGGAGCAGCTTCCGACTGGACCATGAGAAGACCAGAAAAGAAAACTATTCCAAGAAGAAGATAGAACGGTCGAGGGATCAGATGCGCGAAAAAGCGGAGGAAAGCCACCCGAATGCTCCTGTCATGACAGGAAAAAGAAACCAGTCCAGGTTGTCTGAATTCCCCGAAAAACCGGAACTCAAAAATGGATCAAGTCCTTCAGGATAAAGAACGGGATGTATTACCATCAAAGAGAGTAAGGCGATCAGGCCGGAAAAAAAACCGGCAATCCATCCCCCCCAGAGAACGGGAATGACGACTTCCTCCAGCGGAGTCTCTTCAGTATTTTCCGAAGCAGCTTGCCACATGAGTTTTCGTTCCGGCTCCCCTTTGACAGAAGATCCTGAAAGGGATTTTCCCGATAACCATTTGAATCGAAAGATCTGAACCCAATAAAAAAAAAGTCCAAGAAGTGTCAGAAGCGAAAAAATCAGGCCTACAACCTTAAGTTTCTCCATCATTCTGGCCAGGGCATCCAGTCGAAAAGCCCAAGCCTCATTCAGTTCCATCATCAAGACATGAGGGTCCTGGTCCAGAAACTCCTTCAGAGACTTTATCTGGGGAAGAAGATACGTTTTTTGACCTTGAGAATCCTGGCCGAATGAGATGCGCACCGAAAGGATATGCTGAAAACGGGATGGAACCCGGACGGATTCTCCATCTTTCATCGCCGGAAGAAACCCTGCTATTTCTTTAGGGGAAAGCAATCTGACCGATTGTTCTCCCGTCACTTCCGTGATCCGGTCCAGGAGGGCATTCATGGTCTTGTTGTCTGTCGTATGTTTCAGGACAACGATCATGTGGATCGAGGGATAAAGCTTTTCGGATTGCCCCTTTGCCATCAGAAAAAAAGAAAAGAGCCAGAGAAAAAACGCGAAGGGCAGAGAGGAAACAAGCACAAAAACAAGAAAACCTGGACGGGTCAAGAAGGACATAAAAGGCTACTGTGCCAAATTGTCAACGTTTGGAGGAAAATCACCAGGCTCCGTGGAAGGAAATGTTTTTTCACGGGAAGGTGCCAGAAAGGTTTTACAGAAAACAGCTCGATGAGCGGAAGAAATGCCTCTGAGAAGGAGCCCTTCCTTATGTTTTGCCGTTCCGTATCCCTTGTTGTCAGCAAATCCATAGCCTGCGAAAGTCCGATCCAGGTCGGACATCAATTTGTCCCGGTATACTTTTGCAATAATTGACGCAGCGGCGATGGAGAGAATTTTTCTATCCCCCCCGATGTGAGCTTCCTGTCTGCAACCAAGCGACGGAACGATTTCCCGACCATCTACCAGAACCAGATCAGGATTTTTCGGCAGCGCATCCATTGCTCTCTTCATGGCAAGAAAAGTCGCTCGACGAATGTTCAGGGAGTCAATTTCCGACACCGTGGCTTCACCGATGGCCCAAAAAGAAAGAAGAGAGAGGAGTTTCTCGCTGATTTCCTCCCTCTTCGCCGGAGACAGGAGCTTGGAATCGCAAACGTCCATGTCTTCAAAAAGTTCGAAGGGCTCCGAAAGAACAACTGCCGCCGCAACAACAGGACCGGCAAGAGCTCCTCTCCCAACCTCGTCGATACCAGCCACGCAACGAAATCCCTTCTCGCGAAAGTCTCTCTCAAAATCCGCTCGTGGACGGTTCATGCGATCGGTTTTATTAAGCGTTTTTCTTGCCTTCCACTTCCTTCAGTCTGGCCGCTTTTCCTTTTTTTGTCCTCAAATAATAGAGTTTGGCCCTTCTGACTTTTCCCACCCGGACTCTTTCGACCTTGACGATTTGAGGAGAATGAAGCGGAAACATTCTTTCCACACCCACTCCGAAAGCAATCTTCCGAACCGTCATCATGGCACGCGTACCCCCGCCCCGCAAAGCAATCACAACACCTTCGAAGACCTGAATACGCTCTTTCTCGCCTTCGACAATCTTGAGATGAACCCTTATTGTTTCCCCAATCTTCACATCAACCGGGTTTTCCTTGAAATACAACTGTTCAACTTGATCCAGAACGTTCATTTTCTCACCTTTCATTCCTTCATATTGTGGATTCTCTCGGAATCAACTTCCGAACCCCCGGCCCATTTTAACTCAACAACTCCGGACGTACACGCAACATTTTTTCCCGGGCTTTTTCCCTGCGGTATTGTCCAATCCGGGCGTGATCCCCGGAAAGCAGCACATCGGGAACTTTCATTCCTTCAAAAACCGGTGGCCTTGTATATTGAGGATAATCAAAAAGGTCCCCTGAAAAGGTTTCATTCCGGACCGTTTGGGGGTCCGAGAGAACGCCTGGCAATAACCGCACAATAGAATCAATCATCGCCAGCGCAGGAAGTTCTCCCCCCGTCAAAACGTAGTCGCCAATCGACCATTCTTCGATCGAATGCCCCAAAAGGATGCGTTCGTCGATTCCCTCATAGTGTCCCGCCAAAAAAATTATCGGGCGCGGATCGGTCGACCAGGCCCATGCGTCTTTCTGATGAAAGACTCTTCCCTGCGGGCTTGGGTAAACGATCCGCGGGAGAATCGAGTCCCCCTGTTGCAGGTTCTCCTGTAACCCGCATACTCTTTCCCGGGCAAACTGCAATGCCCGGAAGACCGGTTCGGGACGAAGAATCATTCCTCCACCCCCACCGTAGGGATAGTCATCCGTCGATCGATAACGTCCATTCCCGAAGTCGCGCAGGTTCAGGACTGTAAAGTGGACAATGCCTTTTTCCTGAGCCTTACGGAGAATGCTGGAGTTCAGCATTCCGGAGACAGGTTCCGGAAAAAGGGTTATGACGATGAAGGATCGAGGATTGTCCACTGCACAAAAATCTCCCGCCTTACCCGATCGATCTTCGGAACGAGCGGATCGACCAACGGACAAAGGATTTCCGTCCCTTGAAAATCAATTCCGATCAGGTCCTGACCAGGCCTTTCATAACAGGAGACAACCCGGCCTACCGGAGAGCCGGACTCGACATCAAAGACCGCCATGCCAACCAATTCAGATACCCAAAAAACGTTTTCTTCGTCAACAGTGGAAAACCCTTCCAGAGAAGCATAAAGACCCCATCGGGATTTCGTCTTCACCGCCTCCGGAGAATCCAGACCACAAGCCTTGAGCAGAAGTGAACCATCGCCATGCTCAATTATGTCTTCAAGAAAAAGTGCCTCAAGACTCTTCTCGGAAGGACCACAATAAAGCCTTTTATGGCCTTCCTGAAAAATCTCCAGGAGTACTGGAGAGGGGTTTCGGACAAAAAAAAACCCCTGACCCCATGTGGACGACCAATATGGCCAACAAGGGCAAGATTTTTTAGATCTTCCAATTGATCCTACTCCAGAATTTCCAGCACATAGCGTTTACCAACCCGCGTCCCTGCTGCATTCAGAAGAACTCGCATCGCTGATGCCGTTTTCCCTCCCCGTCCGATGACCTTGCCCAAATCGGCGGGAGCAACTTTCAATTCGATGACCACAATCCTTTCCGCATCAGTTTCATTTACAACGACCTGCTCCGGAGAATCTACCAGAGATCGTGCAATCATTTCGATCAGAGCTCTCATGAATGAAAACCCTCCTGATGCGGATGAAAATGCCAGAATCAGGTATCTTGAGATTGGGAGCGAGCAATTTTCCGAATCAGTCTGCTGACAGTTTCCGAGGGCTGAGCACCTTTCTCAACCCATGCGTCGAGCTTCGCAGAATCAAACCGAACTTCATCGTTTCTTTGAGGGTTATAAGACCCGATCACCTCGAGAAATCTCCCGTTCCGGGGACAACGGGAATCCGCCACAACTATCCGATAAACCGGTTGCTTTCTTCTGCCATGACGTGCCAGGCGGATACGGACAGACAATCTGCACTCCTTAACTTTAGACAGTTAATTTTTCCCTGTTTCCGGCTTAGAACGGAAGCAGGGACTTCAAGGCCCTCATACCATTTGGTTTCAGGGCTGTTTTCATCATTTTTCGGACCTGTTCAAACTGTTTCAGGACCTGATTGACGCTCTGGACAGTCGTTCCGGATCCGGTTGCAATCCTTCGGCGACGGGAGCCGTCCAGCTTTTCGGGATGAAGACGTTCCAGGCGGGTCATGGACAAGATTATGGCTTCCGTCCTCTTCATCTCTGATTCCACTTTTTCGAAGTCGACCTGAGACTTAAGTGTCGATGCTCCAGGGATCATCGACAACAGTTCATCGGCCGACCCCATTTTTTTCATGCTCCGGATCTGCTCCAGAAAGTCCTCGAGAGAAATCTGGTTAGCGGAAGCTTTCGTAACGATTTGACGGGCCTTTTCTGCCGAAACGGCCGACTGCGCCTTTTCCAGAAGGGTCTGGATATCCCCCATACCGATGATGCGGGAAGCCATTCGATCCGGATGAAAAGGTTCGAGACGGTCGACCTTTTCCCCGACCCCGACAAACTTGATCGGTTTTCCCATCACGCTTCGAATCGAAAGGATGGCTCCTCCTCTCGCGTCTCCGTCCAATTTTGAAAAAATGACACCATCAACGCCGATGTCTGCATCGAATGCTTTCGCAACATTGACAGACTCTTGGCCGGTCATGGCATCAAGAACCAGCAATGACTCCTTCGGCTTGTAGAGGTTTCGGAGGTCGACGAGCTCCTTCATCAGATCCGGATCGATCGACAAGCGACCTGCCGTGTCCAGAATCACGACCTCATGCATACCCTCGATCCATTTCTTCCGAACCTTAGGAAACATGTCGCGCGGGTTCGAAACTCCATCATCCGGAACAACAACTGGGACATGGATCTGTTCCCCCAGTATTTTCAGCTGTTCGACCGCAGCCAGCCTTGCCAGATCAGATGCAACCAGAAGAACACGACGGCCGGATTGACGGAAATGATAGGCCAGCTTGGCAGCTGTGGTCGTTTTTCCCGAGCCTTGCAAGCCCATCAACATGATTATCGTGGGTGGCTTGGAGGAAAGTTGCAGGCTGGCCTTCTGATCCCCCAGAAGATGGACAACCTCATCGAAAACTTCCTTGAGAACCGTTTGGGCCGGCGTAAGGCCTTCCTTGACTTCCGCGCCTTTCAGCCTGTCCCTCAACCGGTCGATGAAGGATCTGACCACATCGAGATTCACATCCGCTTCGAGCAAGGCCACACGAATTTCACGCAGGGTCTCATCCACCTGAGAATCCCCAAGCAATCCCCGTCCGGTTATTTTCCGAAGAACCCGGTCGAATCTTTCTGTCAGACTCTCAAACATCAGGTGGACTTCCTTGTCAAATTCTTCATCCGAAGTTTCAGGATTTTCCCTGGCCTGAAGATCAGGCTTTTACGCTCTCCCACAGAGACCTTTTCTCCCGTTCGCGGGTTCCGGGCAATCCGGGGCTTTCGGTGATGGATTTCAAACACGCCGAAACGCCGGATCTCAAGGGATTCACCTTCCAGGATGACGGACTTCATCGACTCGAACAGGTCAAGAACCAAGTTTCTTGCCTCAGACAGGGAAATACCGGCATTTTTTTCAGCTACTCGCTTAATCAGGTCGTCTCGGGTCATCGACAACTCCCCAGAATACTAAATTTTTGAACCCGGAAGTATGGACCAAAAACCGGCAGATTCACCCAAGCCACCACCAAGGAGGGTTGATACCTTAGAGGATAGAAGAGTGTCCCAGACACCCTTCTTTTGAAACTCGCGAATCGAAGGAATGGTTTTGAGATGGGCCATCTCCGTCGCCTTTCGGAGTGCATCCCGATAATCACCGATCCCATCCACAAGATGATAGCGATACGCCATCTCCCCTGTAAAAACGCGCCCATCCGCCAATGGATCAACCTTTTCCTTACTCAGATGCCTGCCCTTTGCCACCGCAAGAATAAATTGCTGATGAATATTATCCAGAAGCGATTTCATATAAGATTTTTCATCCGGGGTCATCGGCCGAAATGGCGAGCCAATATCTTTCATTTTCCCGCTTTTTACGACTTCGCTGTGAACACCGATCTTGTCCAGCAAATCCTTGACCTCTGCTAGTTCCATGATAACACCAATGGAACCGGTAAGAGATCCGCTGCTTGCCATGATGAAGTCGGACGCCGATGCAATGTAATAGGCACCTGATGCGCCGACCGTTCCGATGGAGGCGACAACTATCTTGCCTTTTCTTCGGGCCTTCAGGACCTCTTCGTAAATATCCTGAGACGGTACGACAGCTCCCCCCGGACTATTAATCCGAAGCAGGATCGCCTTGACTTCGGGGTCCCCTGCCAATGTGCGTATCTGATGAATAGTCTTTTCGGAATGGAGAATGACACCACTGATCCGGATGACACCGATTTCGGCCCCACCGACAAGAGGGAAAGTCCGTCCAAAATGGGCAGCTGCGCGACCAAAAAGAAAAATCAATGAGGTAACGGCTATAAATACACCAAAATATCGGGCAAGTCTTTTGATTCGGATCATTCCCGCCACACAAAAAGGGGGAGGAGGGCCTTACTTCCCCTTCCCCCCCAAAACAGGTTAGGCATTTTCCTCTGGAGATTCCGCAGCTTTCTTCCCCTTTTTCCGGGCAGACTTCAATGCCTCTTCCATCACATTACCGGAAGAAGGCTGCTGCACACTAACCGGCGGAGCGGACTCGACAGGCGCGTCCCCGGAAACGGACTTGACGGACAATCCGATTTTCCGTTCGGCCGGGTCCAGTTTGATGATCCGGACCGGAAGGGACATTCCCGGCTGATAGACTTGGTCCAGCCTTTGCCCGGACTCCAGATCCACCTCGCTGACGTGGACCAGTCCTTCAATCCCTTCTGCCAGCTCCACAAAGAAACCGAAATCCATCACTTTCGTAACGGCACCCTCCAGGAGGGACCCCACCGGGAATCTGGACGGGATATCCGAATCCCATGGATCTTCTGATACCTGCTTGAACCCAAGGGAAAGTCGCTGACGCTCCTTCTCGATCTTGAGAACAACCACGTCAACCTTTTGCCCTTTTTTGAAAACCTCCGACGGATGACGAACATGCTTGGTCCATGACATGTCCGAGATATGAATCAGACCGTCGATCCCTTCATCCAGACCGACAAACGCACCGAAATCCGTCAGGCTCTTGACCTTTCCGGAAACGACCGTTCCGACAGGATATTTCTCTTCCACGTCGTCCCAGGGATTGGGTCCCAGTTGCTTGAGCCCTAGAGAAATCTTCCGATTCTTCTCGTCAATCTTGAGAACCTGTACCTCGATGTTATCCCCGACGGACATGATCTTGCTCGGGTGCTTGACCTCATGATTCCAGCTCATCTCGGTCACATGCATCAAGCCTTCAATTCCGGGCTCGATTTCCAGAAACGCGCCGTAATCCGTGATAGACACAACCCTGGCATTAACCCGGGTACCTTCCGGATACTTGCTTCCGACGGTCGTCCAGGGGTCCGGCGTCAACTGTTTGAGACCCAGAGAGACTCTCCCGGTTTCCTTGTCATGCTTCAGGATTACCACGTTGACCTTGTCTCCCACATTCATGAATTCCTGCGGGTTTGTCACACGGCCCCAGGACATATCCGTAATGTGGAGAAGACCATCGATTCCGCCAAGATCAATGAATGCGCCGTAGTCGGTGATGTTTTTGACGATTCCTTCGAGAACTTCACCTTCCTTGAGAGCATCCATCGTCACTTTCTTCCGGCGATCCCGCCATTCTTCCAGCAAGACCCTGCGAGATACGATGATATTGCCACGCTTCTTGTTCATCTTGATAATGCGGACCTGGATGGTCTGTCCGATCAGGCGATCCATATCGCGGACAGGCCGCAGATCAATCTGGGAACCGGGCAGAAAGGCTTTCAGGCCGACGTCAACCGTCATGCCTCCCTTAATGCGGGAAATGATGCGACCCTCGATAACATCGCTGCGATTGAACTGCTCTTCAATCGCATCCCAGACTTTCATCCGGTCTGCCTTTTCCTTCGAAAGGACAAGGTTTCCATTCATGTCTTCCCGTTCTTCAAGATAAACATGAATAACATCATCAACCTTGAGTCCCTGAATTTCCTCTTCTGAAAACTCGGATTTCGGGATGTGACCTTCGGATTTATAACCGATATCGACAACGACTTCGTTCGGATAAATCTCGATCACCTTTCCTTCCACCACAGAACCCTCGTCAAGGTTCCGCAGGGTATCCGCATAAAGGAGATCCATTTCTTCGTCGGACAAGAAAACGTCTTGGTCCGGAGTACCCTTAACCTGACCTTCTGCTACATGTGATGTCTGCGATACAGCTTGTTCAATTGACATACCCGATGTTCCTCCTCGACTTGCCGCATTCACGGCTTGGAATCTTTTTATTCTATCAATATAAAAATAAAAATCAAAGCCCCGGAACCCAAACCCGTTCCCGATTCACCCTTCTCCTCCGGAGACAACCCTTTTGCCACGGAACCACAGCAATTTGACCACTTCCCAACATCCTGTGCTGCCCCTTTCGGGAATAACCCCTGCTGAGATTTCCTCTACGGATCTTTTCAGAATTTCCATAGTCTTGAAATGGTGCAGAAACACTCCCGTCCTTATACCCTTGTCCGACTTTCCTGTCTTGTGCCAGAATCGAATTACCCCAAAAACATCCCGGATGGTCGACCCGATTTTTCCGGAGTCCGGTAGGGCATCGTCTCCATCTTCAAAAATCTCTCAGGATCACAGAGAAACGCATGACATCCCAAGACGCTCCTCCAGTTCAATATTCGGAGAAACTCCCGGAAAAGGGCTCTTTCCTTTACAGAGCACGCATTCCGGTTTACGTCTTTCTTTTTCTGATTCTTTGGCACCTGAACAAAACGGGAGGACCTCCTCTCCTCTCCCGTTTTGCAGTCCCGGGAAACTCCGAACACTTCTTCCTGAAATTGGAAGTTTTTGTCTCCTGGGCAATTTATTTCTCCGGAGTCTTTTTCCGATCCCTCGGAACTGCCTATATCGGAAGACAAAAAATCTGGTCCCCGGCACTGCGGACCGACAATACACAGACAACCGGACCTTTCCGATATCTGCGCCATCCTGTTTATACAGGGTCTTTCCTCATCCTCTTCTCTCTTCTCCCTCTCTGTTCTTTTTCAGGAGCCATTTTCATCCTCTCGACCGCCGGCTCGTTTACGTTTTATCTCGCCTGGCATGAAGAATCCGCTTTTCTGAGAAAAATCCCAAAAAGAACTTCCGCGTCTACGATCAATCGCTTCTGGCCCCAGAATGGTTTCTGGAAATTCCTGCGACAGGAAGGGTTCAAAGAAATGAAAAAGAAAAAAGCAGAAATCCTCCGTTCCGAGTTTTACAATTTCGCATTCGGCGCAGGCTTTCTGCTTTTTTCCCTGAGTCTTTCCGTACAGAAATTCTGGTACGCCTTCCTGAGCACATTGATTCTCTTGAGTGCGATCTTATTACTGACCCGAGGTCGCTCGACGTCCTCCTTCTAGGAGATTGTTTTTGGAAAAATTCCCTTTGATCACCCTTACAACAGATTTTGGTGTACAAGATCCTTACGTCGGAGTCCTCAAGGGTGTTTTTCACTCCCACCTTCCGAACGTCCGGATCGTAGATATCACCCATCATCTCCCACCCTTTCGTCCGGATCTCGCACTGCCTTTTCTGCTCGACTCCCTTCCCTGGTTTCCTTCCGATGCTTTCCATCTTGTCATCGTCGATCCCGGTGTCGGCTCGGACCGGCCCGGCGTCCTTATGCGAGGGTCCTTCGGGCAGATGGTCTTGCCGGACAATGGTCTTCCCCGTCTTCTTCATGAGTGGATGGGGCCGCTAGAAGCCTACCTTCTCGACAAGAACGCTTTTCCTGCAGGAACCCTTTCCCCGACCTTCCAGGCGAGAGATTTTTTTGCACCGGCCCTTATCCACCTGATCCAGGGAGTAACACTCTCGGACTTTTCTTTTCCCATCGCCCCGGATCAGTTGAAAAACATAAGGAATCCCGGGCAAGAGGATTGCCTGATCTGGAATATCGACAGGTTCGGGAACGTTCTCCTCGGCTTCCACGTCCGAAAATCTCCGGCAAAGGTCGAAGTCCTTCTGGAAGGAAGGACAATTCCTTTCGTTACGAGGTACCAGGAATGTGCTCCAGGGGAACTGGGAGTTCTTGTCAACAGCTCCCGATGGCTTGAAATTTTCTGCAGGGAGGGTTCAGCGGCCAATCAGCTGGATTTACAGATCGGCAAGAGAATTCCGGTCCGGATCTCCGGAGGGGAGGGACGATTTCTTTAG
>JAKBTR010000052.1:13904-33186 GCA_021844275.1 Nitrospirota bacterium
GCTACAACATGAAACGGCAACATAGCCTTTCTTTAAGAGCTCCTGGAGTCGGGTTTCTTACTTTTCCTTGCGAAGCTTATAAGGAAAATTGTCGTAATAATAATCGGGAGGAACGCTCTGGAGAAGATCCGGAAGCTCATAGGGCGGAATCGGGTTCCAGGGCCCCCGCAAGTCATCTGCCGCGAACCAATGTTCGTGCCAATATTGGAAATACTCTCCTTCCCGATAATATAGAGGTCGGTCAGAGGAAAAAAACAGGTAAAGGTTCGTTCGGGGCAGGAGCGTGGGCACCGGCCTTGCATCAAATCGTATGGGCGTGGGCGTTTCGTCGGACAAATCGGCAGAGCGGGCGGACTGTGCAGATTGGCAACCCGCTGTCAGGAAGAGCGCGACAAACAGTCCCGCAATCATCCGGAGAGAGAGAAGACCCTTGACTCCCTGCTCCCCGCACCCTAGAATCCGGGGCATGGGTGAGACGCGCAAAAAATCTTTCAGGAATCCTGTTCTCCTGATCATCGGTCTTCTGATTCTCCTGCTGTCGGGACTCTATTATGTATCCTCACAGTTGCCCCATTTTCACGCCATGGGCCCATAACCATCCTCCGACCTTTTTGTCTGGCAGCTTTCGCAGACACCTTCTATTTCAATCCGATGTATCGTTGAAGAAAAGCCCTCCCTCTGAATGACCTCCTCAATTTCCGTTTCGAACGGACAGGCGTCGATGTCCCGAATTTCTCCACAAACTCGACAGATGATGTGGTGATGATGCCCTTTTGAGCCGACGATGTACACATCGTCGCCGGTTTCACGGTGAATCTTTTCGAGAATTCCCCTTTCAAGAAAGAGGTCGATCGCACGAAACAAAGTGGCCCGACCGATGGAAGGCTCCATTTCATTGACCTTCTTTTCAAAATCCAAAGCCGAAAAGCTTCCACCGAAAGTCTCGAGAACCCGAAGCAGGGACAACCGTTGGTCCGTCAGGCGGCATCCACCGCTGTTCAAGACCGATAGCATTTCCTGATACGTATACATTCAGCTTCCTTTGTCAGACACAGGAGAGACGCGATTCTGCCTGCGCATTTCCCGTTCCCTGTCGTCCCTCCAAATCCCGGTCCACACGTCCTATCCGGAAACATAGAGGAACGAGAACGCCTTGAGAGGGCTCTGGGGGTAAAGAACTTTCTGGAGAAAATCTCCCAGAAAGTTGAATTCATTGACAACTTTCGGGTATGCCGACACCGACGAGATCAGTAATGGATCCGTACAGCCATTAATATAGTCCCCCAGTCCGAACCCTTTGCGTGTATCTACAGGAACCGGCGAAAGGGTCTTGATGAAACGGTCGATGTCCGAATGAAAGTAATACCGTCTGAAAACATGATCTTCCCAATCCACCCATTTGACTTCGATCGCCTGTATATACCCGTTGCTCCTCCCGATGAAACGCACAATCACTTTTTTGTATTTTTCGGGAATACGGACAACCCTATTGTGCTCGCACCGGATCACGAACGGATGTGAAGGATCGATTTCAAGGGAGTACGGCAATTCATATGGCAAGGTCTTTGGGTTGAAAAAATGGTTGATGACCCGGACATTAATCCCGCTGGGACTTGCATCGGGCGTCAGTCCGATGTTTGACAAGGTCGTTCTCTTCGTCACCGTTGTACAGGATGTGAGAAAAAAAGCGCACAGAAAAAACCCGATGACCGAAGAATGCGATTTCCATTTTTTTTGAACGTCCATTGACCCTCCAGATAATCGCTTTGCGGAAAGGAAATCCTCTCCCAACGGGAAAACCCCTAATGGATGTCCCTTCGTCGGGGATATCGACCGCGTAAAGTCAGAGAATCATACCAAGAATTCATCCTGTCATAAACAACCGGAACAACCACAAGCGTCAAAAGCATCGAAGAAAGAAGTCCTCCGATGACAACAAGAGCCATGGGAACACGCAATGCCCCTCCTGCCCCCCAACCGAAAGACATGGGAAGCATTCCGGCAATCATCGCAACCGTCGTCATCAGAACGGGCCTGAGACGGACAGGACAGGCTTCCATCAGGGCTTCGCGACAGCTCTTTCCTCTTCGTCGGACGGTATTTGTGTAATCCACAAGCAAGATCGCATTTTTGGCCACCAGGCCAAACAATATGATCACCCCCATTGCGCTCATCAGATTGAAAGATGTGCCGGTGAGCCTGAGCGCCAGAATGGCCCCGACAAGGCTCACCGGAATGGAAATCATAATGACAATTGGCGTGAGAAAGTTTTCGAACTGGGAAGCCAGAACCATATAGACGGCCAGAATCGAGAAAAGAATGGCCATAGAGAATTGGCCTACAGCCTGCTGAAGGACATCTCCGGACCCTCCAAACCGGTAGGAATACCCTTGAGGAAACAAGGGTTGAATCCCCTGTCGGACCTCCTCGATCGCTTTTCCGAGAGTCTTTTCTCCGGACAGGTTGGCATTGATTTCTACCGAAGGTCTCCTGTCATTTCGGATTCGCCTTTCTCCTTCCGTCCGGAAGTCCAGCTCCGCCACCTTTCCAAGTGGAACGACCTTGCCATCGCCTGACAGAAGTGGCAGTGCTGAAAGACCGGAAGGATTTCTCAGGACACGGGGATCGACTCCGATTGTGACCTGTCGCATTCCCTCCTGACCGGAAACGGTTGCCACGCGTTCTTCGTTCAACATCAGTCGAAGTGTGTGCGCAAGAGAAAAAGGACTGACGGTCCCGTCGCGGACCGGCTTCTCCTTGGGGTGAACGATCAAGACCGCCTGGCGACTCATTCCCTGAAAAGAGACGTCCACCAGACCTCTTATACGGGAAATCCGTTTCCTCGCGCGGTCCGCAATAGACAAGAGCCTTCTCTGATCCAGTCCCATCAGAATCAGTTGCAGTGGAATTTCCGGAGAATTCCCACCCAGGAGGGAGACACGGTCGACCGAAACCCGGTCTTCGGGCCGCTCAGCGAAGAGGCGACGAGCAGCCTGCATGGACTGGTTCTGTGTCACCAACCGCTCTTTGAGTGGCTTGAGAGAAACATACAGATACCCTTGGTTGATCGGAGTCTCCGGATCGCCTCCAATCTGGTAGAACACCGAAGAGACTCCTTCCATCCCCCCAATTTTTTGAGAAGCCGACAAAAACCGCTTGTCGGCATATTCTGCAGAAGCCGACAAGCCGGCTGTCATTTTTACCAGATAAACGCCCTGATCCGTTTCCGGAACCAGATCGATCCCGATCCCCGGCACCAGAAAAGCCACTCCGACAAGTGTCACCGCTGTCGCCAGAAGCACAGACCAAGGATGCTCAAGACTCCACCCCAGAAGACGTCGATAACGTACGCGCAGATTTTCGAGAACAGCCGATTTCCCGATTCCCGGATCCCCGATTTTGCCTCTTCCCAGTCGGGAAGCCAAAACAGGGGTCAGAGTCAGGGAAACCAGCATGGACATTAAAACCGCAAAAGAAACCGTCAGGCCGAATTCATGAAAAAATTTTCCGAAAACTCCTTGCATGAAGGCCACCGGAACAAAAACGGCGACAATAGAAAAGGTCGTTGCGAGGACGGCCAGTCCAATCTCTCCCACACCATCCCGGGCGGCCTGGAAAGGGTCTTTTCCCATCTCCCGGTGACGGGAAATATTCTCCAGTACGACGATCGCATCATCCACCAGAATGCCGACGACCAGGGAAAGGCCGAGCATCGTCAGGGTATTCAGGGTAAAGTGGGCCAGACGCATGATCGCAAAGGTTGAAATGACCGATGCCGGTATGGCCAGGGAAGCAATGAAAGTCGATGACCAGGTGGCGAGAAAAAGGAAAATGACCAGAATGGTCAGAACTCCACCGATAACAAGAGTTTCGAACAGCTCCCTGTCGTTTTTCGCGACGAATCCGGAGAGATCCATCCGGATGATGGGACTCCCTCCGAATGTTTCGGGGACCTTCAAGCCTTCAAGAAGGCGACGGACTTTCCGGGACACCTGAATGCCGTTGGCATCGGGCTTTTTATAAACCTTGAGACCGACCGCGACCTTTCCGTCGAGTCGAAGAATCGAGGATGGCGACTCCGGAGACTCTTCAATCGACGCAATCCGGGACAATGGAATCTGCCGACCGTTCCCGAGAACAACGGGAAGGTGTTCCAGAGATGTCCTCGTCAACTGGTCTCCCCGGGTTTCAACCAGAAACTCCTGCTTTCCCTGAACGATCTCGCCCATAGGGGCGAGAAGGGAGGCGGCCTTGATCGAGGCGATCACCTGATCGATCGTCACTTTGTAGCGACCAAGGGATCGGGGACGAATCCACAGATGAAGAACGGTTTCAGGAGGCCAGAGAGAAATGACGGACGAAACTCCTCCGAGCGCACGCAGGGGGCTCACAAGATGCGTTCGGAGCCATTGTCTGTCGGACGGGCTTCCGGTTCTTTCCAGAGGAAAAAGGATCCAGAGCAGAGGCATCTCTGTCGGAGTCACCCGTGAAATGACAGGCTGGGAAACATCCCTTGAAAACAGGTGGCGGATCTGCTGAACCTTTTCTTCCACACGGGACAGCATTCTTCCCGTCCGGACCGAATCGGGAAATATGAGTGTCACGGATGACGCGCCGGGAACGCTGACGGAATGAATGTGCTGAACCTCCGGCAGAGTAGAAAGAGCGTTTTCCAGCGGAATGGTGACCTTTTTTTCGATGACGCGCGCACTCGTTCCGGGTTCCTGAAGCGTCACCGAGATGATGGGAAAAGAAACCGACGGGAAGAGGTCTTCTCCCAACCGGAAGTAGGAAACGGAGCCGGATATGACCAGAGCCAACAGCATCATCCCGACGAAAACAGGACGTTTTAATGCAAGGTTCGACAAAAACATGCGTGCGATGTCACCTCATCAGTCCAATGCGCGGAGGGAATACGGATTTTCAAATCTGGCCGTTGGGCGCATAATGATAACAAAGCTTTGATTCTGATCAAACCCTGAAGAACAAAAGAGGGAGAGGTACGGGATGAGAAAATTGAGGTTTCTTGTATCGGGAACGGCGATGGTCCTGTTTTTACTGACGGCTGCCTCCTGCAACTGGTTTTTGAGTTTTCCCGAACAGGGCACGCGGGCACCGATCAGTCACAATCCTGTCCTGAAGATCGGCGAACGATACACCGATCTTTGCACCATGAACGTCCCGGACCATCTCCACCGTGAAAGCATCAGTCACGCCGTTTTTCATCACCGTCCGTTCCTGATCTTTTTCGGGGCTCCCGTCCACTGCACTCCGTGCGTACACGAAGACCGCCTGATCAAGGGTCTCATGGACCTTTACCACTCCCGCATGGCATTCGTCCATATTGACGACTACGAAGACTCCGAACAGGCGACTGTTCACGACTGGCGGGTCCACGGAGAACCCTGGGTCGCACTGATCGACCGGGAGGGCACGATCGCCAACGTGATTCCCGGAGATGCGAGCTACGACTCCCTGAACAATATGATCAAGAATCTGGTCCGATAGGTAACTTCCTGCCCGGAGAAGGTCCGTTCAAGGAGCCGAAGGATGGCCTGCAGGGGCTACCGGTCGCTCCTTCTACTTCGGTTTTGGAGTTCTTTGCCGGGCCCTCACCCACTCCAGTGCTTCGTTCCGTGAGTTCAGAACGCCTTCCCTCCGGAGATTCCGGACTTCCTCCAGAATCACCCCCATCTCCGGAGATGGCAAAATACCTTCCCGAACAAGATCATCCCCCGAGAGAAACTCTTTGTCGGAAAGACGTTTTTCGGCATCGGAAATAGACTTTTCCCAGTTTTCCTTCGAACCGCCACCCGAACGGACCGCTTCCAGGAAAATCCTTGGGGGAGAAAGAGATTCCCGTAAATGGGACCGGATCTTCTTTTCCCTGCTGTTTTCGGACCGTTCCGGAAACAACGTCTCGCGGACGATTTGTGCCTTTTTTTCGGGAAAACCGAAAAACCGGAGTCCTCTATCGCATTCCTGTCGGGGGAGACCGTAAAAAAGGGCCAGGAACAGGAGCGTTTCTTCCCAGAAACGACCTATCGTGGAAAAATAGCGTTCATGGACCAACAAACGCTCCCAATCAAAGACTCTCGCCCTTCGGGGAGAAGACATTGCAAGAGATGGCAACGCCTTCTCCCAGGGTTTTTCGGAGAGCCACCGAAAAACGATGTCTCTCCTGGCCTTCTCCTTCACAGAGGTTTGGATCTCGTCCCATAATCGGCTTTTCGAGGCCCTCTGGAGATCCCCCTGGACTCGGGAGATCTCCAGAGCCCTCGCAGTCCCGGAATCCGGACGAAAACCCAGTCGCTCCTGAAAGCGAAAAAGGCGTAAAATCCGGACCGGGTCTTCTTCGAAGGACTGACGAGACAAGATCCTCAACTCTTTGCGGGCGAGATCGTTCCTGCCTCCGACCGGATCCAGCAGGAGCAAGCTTTTCTCCACCGGAAACTCCAGGGAAAAAGCCATAGCGTTTACGGAAAAATCGCGACGGAAAAGATCTTCGGAAAGAGATGCCGGCGTCACAACAGGCATTCCTCCCGGAGTCGGGTAAACATCTTTCCGGCAAGATGCAATGTCGATCTGGACAAGCACACCCTCGTGCCGAACGTTAACCTTGCATGTATTGAATTCTGAAATCCGACCCAGTCCAACCCCGAAAGATTCGGCGAGCGACCTTCCCCATTCCACGGCATTCCCTTCGACAGCGAGATCGATTTCCCGGCGAGAGGGACGCCTCAGCATCATCATGTCCCGGACCCATCCTCCTACGACATAAGCCTTGCCGTGCGATGGAGGAACCAGCCGCTGGAGGAAGGATGACCAAAACGGAATGCCGGTGAGAGAAACGCGCATGACGTCTCCTGAAGGGAAAGCGAAATGTTGTGCACTTTCCGGAAATGCCGGATTTCAGGTAAGATGATCTGGAATCCCGGAGATCTTCGATGACAAATGAGCGAAAGGCATCACCGGCACCTTCGGCGACCGAGCAGGACGCCAAAAGCCGGGAAAATTCCTACATCGCCCGTGCCTCCGAATTGCTGGAGGGAGGAAAGGCGCAGACTGCACTGGAACTTCTCGACGAAGGCCTGGGCCTTTTCCCGCGATCCTCTTCGCTTCTGGTCCAGAAAGGAAAGACGTTCGAATCTCTGCAACAGTGGGAAAAGGCCGAAAGCTGCTACTGGCAGTCCCTGAAAAGCCCTTTTTCCCCGGTTCCGGAATCTTTCCTGTCCCTGGCACAGCTCCGGCACATTTCCGGAGAATCGGGAAAGGCACTCTGGATTCTGGAAGAGGGCCTCGCTGCTTTCCCCGAAGACAACGACCTCCTGAGAGAAGCCGGCATCCAGAACGGGCTTTCGGGTCAATGGTGGCTCGCCTTCTCCCGAATAGGAAGCGCCTACCGGAACCAGCCGTCAAATGCCCAGAACATCCTTGCCTACGCAGCGCTGATTGACCGGCTTTCTCCCCGGGACCTGCTGGTCGAACTGATTCCTCTCACGGAAAAACTGGTCGAACAGGATCCTTCCGTGACGGAATATCAAGTCCTGTATGCCCGTGCGCTCGAAAGGAACAACCAGATCCGTAAAGCCATCAAGCATGTCCGCACGCTGCTGAAAACCAACCCTCACAACCCCGTTCTTCTGAAGGAAGTCGGCCGGCTCCTTCTGAACCTCAACGAGCATACCCGGTCGATTGACTCTTTTCGCCTGTCCATGGAATCCGGAGGAGAGTCCGCCGAAATCCATTATCTTATCTCCATGGCCTACAAGGCGAGCGGAAAACCCCTGGCTGGCATCGAAGCCATCAAGAGGGCCCTTTCATTCGAACCGGACAACAAGGAATACCAGACTCTTTTGGGTCTCCTGTATATCGACCTTGGAGAACCGGAGAAGGCCACCATGGCCTTCCAGACCGTGGACACAGCTTTTCCCTTCCGGGCGCTCGGCGATCTCTATCTCCGGAAGAAATCCCCGAACAAAGCGATTACCGCATACATCAACGCGTTCGAGAAAGAGCCTGATCCCCAGACCGGCCTTCTCCTTCTGAAATATTTGTCTGCCCGGAAGGACTGGTTCCTGTTTTTCGAGACACTGGCATGGATGGAAATCCTTTTCCCGGAAAAAATCGAAAAGCGCTATCTGGGAGAGAAGGTTCTATCCCGGTGGAAAGACGAACAGGACGTCTTCCTGACTCCTGCAGAGGAACTGGCTATCCGTGCGCTCTCCCTTTATTTCGCGAAGAAAAAGGATTCGGCCTTTCCCCTCCTCGAGCAGGCCGTCCTCGCGGATCCCCTGAGCGAAGTTCTATACTGGATGCTAGGTCTCCTGGAAGAAGCGAAAGGTAACAAGGAAGCTGCGCTGACATGGTATGGACGCATCCAGCACAGCACACGGGAACCGGTCACACTGTTTCATGCCATGGCCCGGGTACATATCCGGGGAGGCGACAGCTTCTCTTCCCTGGAACAGATGCTGGAATCCTTTCTGGCTCAGTATCCTTCCCGCCCCGGCTTTTACCGGGTTCTCCACGAATGGGCCATCCGGACGGAGAATCGGAACAAGGCCCCGGAGATTCTGATGAAAGCAATGCAGATCCACCCGCATGACGTTTCTCTTTATGAACTTTTTTGCCACTATCACCCCGACCTTTCCGGTCGGGACGGGCTTGTGTCGATTCCCTCCGGTTAAGGAACCGTCTCCCCTGCGGCTTGCAGGAGAACCCCTTCCCTCAATCCTGAATCGGAAACAACAAGTCCCGCCTGGGAGAGGGATCTCATGACGGAAAGAAGGATCAGTGCGCCGGCGAAAATGATATCCTCCCGTCCTTTTTCCACTCCCGGAATGCGGAGGCGCTCCTCCAGGCTCTTCCGGGCCAGTTCGTCGAACAGGTCCTGCACGGTTCCCCTGGACAACCCCTTCCTGTGAATCAGCGCCGGATTGTAAACTTTCATCCCCAGTGCCATGGCGAGAAGGGTGGTCACACTGCCGGCCGTACCGACAGTCGTGATGCTTGACGTCACATAGGGAAGAAGATGGGAAAAAACCGGCTGAAGGGTTTTACGGACAAAGCTCTCCGCTTCGGAGATTTCCTGTCCGGACGGAGGATTCCCCTTCAGGAAACCTTCCGTCAACGTCACGACCCCCACTTCAATAGAGAATGCCTTCAGACATTCCTGCCGGGATTCGCCAAAAATAAGTTCGGTCGAACCTCCTCCGATATCCAGGACGAGATAAGGAGGAGTCAGACCTTCCATGTCCTGAAGAGCTCCGAGATACGTCAGACGGGCCTCGGTTTCTCCGTCGATCACATCGATCGGAACACCCGTTCGTTCCAGCACTTCCCTCACAACCTCGGCCTGATTGGAAGACTGGCGGACGGCGCTCGTCGTGACGATACGGAGTCTTTCCGGAGCAAAAGCTCTGGCCCTTTCCAAAAAATCGTTCAGCACTCGAACGGTTCTTTCCAGAGGACCCGGACCGATCATGCCGGTCTGCCGCAACCCTTCACCCAGACGCGTAATCCGTCCTTCGGTAAACAGCACTTCCTGAATCCTCTGGGCGGACGCGCGGGCGACCATCATCCGGACGGAATTGGTCCCCACATCAATCACGCAGACCTTTCTGGCATCCAACGCTAAAGACTCCTCGACTCTCCGGTTGTGGCAGCGGGCTTTTCCACTGCGATCCCCGCCTTGCCCTCACATTCGGACACCGTTCCCATCAACAGGTCCAGCTCGACCAGATCCGCTTCGTCGAGCTCTTCCTGATGCCTCTTAGAATACAGGAAATCTCCCACCTCGCGATAGGCTTTCCTCAAACGGTTTTCGTTCTGGAACCGGACGAGAATTTCCCGGAGAGCATCATCCAGCCGGAAAAACCATTTGAGAAACCCGAGGCCCGCAGGAACAGAAGTATTCCATCCCCGTCGGGCGGCCGTCAGAAGATCTTCCTTGTCTTCCTCGACGGAAGAGGCGGTCAACGGATCATGAGCCATTCCTGGACTCCCGGATAGCGGTTCTGGATAAAATTCATGAGCGTCGTCCATTCCCAGGAATGCGCGAGCAAACTTTCGGATGTCGGCTCCAGAAATATTGAAGCCTGTTCCCGGGCCAGAAGCAAGATCCCGACATCCCGGACAAGATTCGCCACCTGAAACATCGGAAGGCCGGACTGCCGGGTTCCGATAAACTCCCCCGGTCCCCGAAGGCGGAGGTCTTCTTCGGCTACCAGGAAGCCGTCCTCTGTCCGTTCAAGAATTTCAAGCCGTCCGGTTGATTCTCTGGATGCGTCCGGTCCCGGAATCAGGTAACACGTTCCCGGTAAACTTCCCCGACCGATCCTTCCACGCAATTGATGAAGCTGGGCCAGCCCGAAACGTTCCGCGTTCTCCACCACCATGACGGTGGCGCCGGGAACATCCACGCCGACCTCCACGACGGTTGTCGATACCAGAAGATGGATTTTTCCCGACCGGAAGTCTTCCATGACCGAAGCCTTTTCTTCCCAGGCCATTTTCCCCGTCAAGAGCCCGATGCGAGCCGAAGGCCATTTCCGGGAAAGAACTCCGTACATGGTCGTAGCATCCTTGAGGTTCTCCTCTCCGGATTCTTCGATCAGGGGGTACACAACAAAAATCTGCTCTCCCCGACCGAAAACAGGAGCAATATTGTCGTCCCAGAAATGTTCCGAACGACTTTTCGGAACGATTTCCGTCCGGACCGGAAGTCGTCCGGGAGGTCTTTCGTCGAGAACCGACAGATCCAGGTCTCCGAAATAGGAAAGAGCGAGCGATCGGGGAATCGGCGTGGCCGTCATGACGAGGACGTCCGGGTTTTCCCCTTTTTGGATCAGGTTTTTTCGTTGCTCCACGCCGAACTTGTGCTGTTCGTCCACGACGATATATCCGAGACACGAAAAAACCAGGGCATCCTGTATCAGGGCGTGGGTTCCCACAACAAGGTCCACATCTCCACGATGCACCGCCTCCATCAGGGCTCTTTTCTCGGATTTCCGGACGGACTGCGTCAGAAGGGACGTACGGATTCCATGCGGCTCCAAAAGGGCCTTGAGAGATACATAATGTTGCTGGGCGAGGATTTCGGTCGGAGCCATCAAGGCGGACTGCATCCCGGAGCGAAACGACAGATAGGCCCCCCAGGCGGCAACGACTGTCTTCCCCGAACCGACATCTCCCAGCAGGAGTCGGTTCATGGGAGACGGGCGCCCCATATCCGATGCGATTTCGTCGCAGGCCCTTTCCTGTGCTGCCGTCATTTTGAAAGGAAGTCCTCCGGTGAACATCGCTCGTTCGTCACCCGATTCCACCCGGACCCGCTCCCGGGCGGACATCCGGATTTCTCTTTTCTTGTAACCCATCAGGAATTCGAGAAAGAACAGCTCCTCGAAAACAAATCGTTTCCGGGGAGGGTACTCCGGAAGAAGAAGCGAGTCCGGATCCCCTTGCACCGGAAGCGTTTGAGGGAAATGAATTCCGACGATCGCCGGAAACCATCCCGGGATCTCATTGCTGGCAAAAACCGAATGGGGCAAGGGCTCGAACGTGTTCCCCCACAAAGAGGTCAGGATGAGCCCGATGGTTTTTCGAAAGAAGGAAGACGTCAATCCGTTGGATTCATGGTAGACGGGAACGATCCGGTTGACATGAAAGCTTTTTTGCCCTTTTTTCTCTTCGTCCATTTTTTCAACGACGGGAGAGCGAAGGCTCAGAAGTCCGTCATAGGATGAAATTTCCGGCTTTCCGAAAAAAAAGGCCATGGATTTGGGGGGAAGAGTCTTTAACAGGTATTCCTGACCAAACCAGACGGCCCGGATCTCTCCCGATCCGTCTTCCAGGTCCGCTTCGATCACAGGAACCCGCAGGTTCCGGATGTTTTTCTTCCGGATATCACGAACCCGGGCAACGAACCCGGCCGCCGTTCCGGGAACGAGCTGACGGATGGACGGGGTCGCCCGCCGGTCTTCGTAACGAAACGGGAAGCAATACAGAAGATCGAGCACGGTCCGGTATCCCGCCTGCTCGAGCTTTTCCGCCCTCTTCTTCCCGATATCAGGAACAGCGTACAGGGGTGAAACAAGGGAAAGATCAGGCTTTTCCATAACAGACTTCCACCTCCGGCTCGAACCACCGGCATGATGCCGGACGCCCGTGTTTCCGGTACTCGCAACGACTTGTCGGGAAAACCGATTGATTTCGGATACGATTCCCTTTAGAATTCATCTGTTTTTCGAATTTTTCATAAGGGGGAGAACACAGTGGCAGATTCATGTGCAGTATGTGGGAAAACGAAAGTGGTTGGCAACCAGATCAGCCATTCCCATCGCGTTTCCAAGAGAATTTTCAAACCCAATCTTCAGAATGTCCGTGCCTTGGTCAATGGTCAGGCAAGACGCATACGCGTCTGTACCCGATGCATCCGGTCCGGAAGCATCAAAAAGGCTCTCTGACAGAAGAGAAGAGTTTGCGGGAAAGTCAGGAAGCTGGTGGAACAGGCTTTCTCGCAATCGCTTCCATTTCAATCCGGGCCCCTTTCGGCAAGGCGCTCACGCCCACCGTCGACCGGGCTGGAAATGGCTCTTTGACCACCCTTCCGTAAATCTCGTTGACCTTTTCAAAGTCCGACATGTCTTTCAGGTAGATCGTCACCTTCAGACAATCCTCCCAGGTCAGCCCCGACGCCGCCAGAATGTTTTCGATATTGGAGAGGATCTGACAGGTTTCCGCTTCGATCCCCTCTTCGACAAGACGCCCGGATGACGGATCGAGCCCGATTTGCCCGGAAAGAAAAACCCATCCTCCGGTCTCGCGAAAAACCGAATAAGGTCCGACCGGACCAGGAACATGGGTTGCCCGGTTCTCAGACTTCAAGCGTCCCCCCCCAGGAAAGCTCCGATAATGGCGTAGGCCACAGTTGCCACACGGGTGTCGCCATTCAAACGGCAGACTCTGCCACAAGCCGCTTGGCGCCGGTTCCATGCGGAGAGAAGAAATCCGAACACCGCTCCGAAACCGCCACCGGCGAGAATGGCCTGAAGATGAACATGCATGGAACATCCTTTCCACTGGACTGTGATCGATCTTGTCCGAAACAGCGGCTCATTGTATCATGGAAGAACCTTTCGAATCCGAAGGTTCTTCCTTCTTTTTCGATCCGCTCTGCTTGCCTGCATCAAGGAGAATTGAGAATGGCCAAGGTCTCGGTCGTCTACGCCGACTGGTGTCCCAGTTGTCCGGCAACCAAATCGTTCTGGAAGTCCCTGCGAAACGATATCTCTTTTCAATACGAGGAAATCGACATCGACTCCGAAAGGGGCCGGGAAATTGCCCAGCGCCATTCCATCCAGTCCGTTCCAACCACACTCGTGAATGGCAGGGTCTATTTCGTGGGCAAGCCTGAAAAATCCCGCGCCATCCAGCTGCTGAAATCCATCGGCTGACCCATTCGACTGCTCCCCTCTTCCATTTTTCAGAATGAGACCTTCGCTAGTGCGTCGTATCCGGCCAGCCGGTCCGCCCCAGAGAGGAGACATACTGGGCCAGGTCGCGTCTTTGCTCCGGCGTCAGAAAGGTGAACGGTGGCATGGGAGAGCCGGGGAAGTGAGCGGAAGAATCGGTGAACTGGACTTCCAGCCAGTGTTCGGAGTGACCAATCAGACCTTCCTCCGAAAGATCCGGACCAATGTGCCCCCCCTTTCCCATGACCGTATGGCACCCCATACATCCGGAATGCTCGAACACGATTTTCCCCCGCTGGACCGATGCCGGATTCAGGGGAACAAGTTTCTTGAAACCGGCCTCCGCAGCGATTGACAGCCCCAGGATCCCCCCCAGAACCACCAGCGTGGTGAGGACGGAAACCGGTCTTCGAAACGGAGATCGTTCGGACCTTTTGTCCACAAAAGGCAGGAGTACAAGAACCAGACCGATGACTGCCGGCAGTCCGATCACCCCCAGGATTTCGGGCCGAATCATTTTCAGAAGCTCAAAAATCCAGTCGAAATACCAGGCGGGGGTCGGGCTGTAGGAAGAGTTCGACGGATTGGCCATCGCTTCCAGACCCGGCGGAAACATCACGGCAAGTCCGGCAATCAGAACGAAGACGGCCAGCATGGCCAAGGCATCCATCAGGACCTGCCGGGGGTAAAAATATTCTTTCTGGGCTTCCAGGGTGGCCGATGTTCCCCGGAAAGGCCCGGCTGGACCGACGCGCCGAAAAATGACCAAATGAAACACGACGAAAAGAATGAAAAGCGAAGGGAGCATCATCGTGTGAATCGCAAAAAAATGGGAGAGTGTCAGTGCACCCAGGCCGGTGCCACCGCGGATCGCACTTTTCAGAAGCGGGCCCACCACCGGAACGAGGCCGATCATGTTCGTTCCGACGATCGTCCCCCAATAAGCTCGCTCGTCCCACGGGAGAAGATAGCCGGTAAAGGCGGCCGTCATGGTCAGCGCCAGAAGGATGACGCCGACCAGCCACATGATTTCCCGCGGCCTCTTGTAGGCTCCCCATAAAAACACCTGAAGAAGGTGCACCCCAACCAGGACCACCATGATCGACGCTCCCCAGTAGTGAAAGCCACGGATGAGCCGGCCGACATCCAGATTGCCGTTTTTCAGGTGATCGATGTAATTGACACTGTCCCAGGCATGATCCGGCGTTCCTCCATAATAGAAAGCCAGCATCACGCCCGTAACGAACTGGAGAACGAGGGTAAAAAGAACCATGCTTCCAAAGACGTAGGCCCACCGGGCTCCGCCGGGCATCGGCTCTTCCAGCAGAAACCCGAGCAGGGCCCGAAGACGGATCCGTTCATCCAGATACTTCATCAATCGATTCTCGTGATTTTCGGCATAACGGTTCTTCATGACGGTAGACCTCCCGGGCGAACGTTCAGGACAGACGGATTTTTTGAGGAATGCCTACCTGAAACTCTTCATAAAGGATCGAGATCGACCCGTCTTTCCCGACGAGGACCGGCAGCTGGTCCATCGGTCGGGGAGCCGGGCCACCGATGCGTTTGCCGTTCATTTCGTAAATGGAATGATGGCAGGGGCAGATGAAAAGCTTTTTGCCGGAAAACCATTGAGGCGAACACCCCAGGTGAGGACAGATGGGAGAAAGTACCGTCAGGTAAGGATTGGAGCGGGATTTTTCCAAGGGGGAATCAAGCCCGAGAATCTGGTCTTCCGAAGACGAAAAAGGATCTTCCGCTCCGGAATGCCGGATCAGCCAGACCGTCCGGACGACCGGGACACGCATCCATCCGCTCACGGATACGGCGTTGAAGGTGTGTGACACGGGTTCGTCCATCGGAAGCTGTTCCAGCTTGACCGGTAGTGTCACCCAATGGTCGGACAGTTTCGTTCTGGCCGCAGCCAGAACATATCCACCAATGGGAATGACCAGGCTGATTCCGATCAGTGTGGCAACGAGTGCCGTGCTCTTCGCCATAAAATCCCGGCGAGACATGGCTTCTGATTCTCCCAAAAGACGTTCGTCGCATGGCTTCAGGGTGAGAAGAGAACCGACTTCGATCCGGCAATCCGGTGGATAGAACCAGATTGGCACCTCTTCAAACTGGGAAATGTCGAATACAGGCAAGTCATCCAGGTTTCCGGGATGGTCAAGCACGAGAACGTGCTCTGTCAGCTCGCGAACCCATTGAAGAGGAACCCGCTTGAGACCGGAGAGATCCCGTACGACGATCTCCGAAATTTTTTTTTCCGTCTCCAGGAAAACCAGTTTTTCCAGAGTCCCGACGGGATGACCCGAGGCATTCTGGACTGGAATGCCCATGCGAAAAACGACTTCCTGTCGCATGAATCCCCCTTTTTTTGGTGGTCCGAAATCTCCTTGCGTCAATCCCCTATGGCTGTTCGAGGGGAAGAACCATACCCAGGGCATGGTACCCCATGTCCACATGGATCAGCTCCCCGGTCACCGCACGAAAGAGGTCCGACAGAAGGCACACCGTCACATCCCCCACCTCTTCTGTCGTCAGGGGCTTTCGGAGAGGAGCCTGTTCGGAAACCGCTTTCTGCATATCGGTAAACCCCTTGATCGCCCTTCCCGAAGCGGTCTTGACCGGACCAGCCGACAGGGCGTTCACCCGGATCGAACGCTGGCCGAGATCGAATGCGAGGTATCGTACGGAAGCTTCCAGTGCCGCTTTCGCTGCTCCCATGACGTTGTAGTGGGGGACCACCCTCTCTGCTCCCAGATAAGTCATGGCCACGACAGACGCCCCATCGTTCAAAATTCCCGAAAAAGCCCGGCACAGAAGTACCAGCGAGTAGGCACTCACCTCCTGTGCAAGCAGAAACCCTTCCCGGCTCGTATCCAGAAACGCCCCGTCAAGTTCTTCCCGCTTGGCAAAAGCGATACTGTGAACGAGTCCATCATAGCGTTTTCCTCCCGATTCGGCCTGCCGGACAGCCTCGTCGACGGAAGAATCGTCCCGGACATCCAGAGGAATCAGACGGGGAGACTCGTTCGTCGGAAGTTCCCCGATCTGTTTCTGGAGATTGGCAAGCTGGGTCTCTCCCTGATAGGTGAAGGCAACCATTCCCCCTTCGCGAACGATGGCTTCCGCCACCGACCAGGCAATGGACCATCGGTTTGCCACGCCCGTCACAAGAAATCTCTTACCATCCAGAAGATGCATCATTCCCCCTGTTTTAGATACCATGAACATTCCGTCAGTGCAGCGTTTTTGGAGGAACCAGAGATTTCTCGCCGGTTCCGGTTTTCATGGAGGGTACGGCAGGCGGATTCGTAGGTCCGGAGGCCACACCTTTTTGGGATATTTTCGGGACGGTAGCGCCGCCGTCCGGAACCCAGCGTACCCGGCGTACCCGGCTCTCACGGTCCAGAGGATTGTCCAGAACCAGAAGAAAATCGAAAGAACCCGGAATCCCTTGCAGAAAAACGGGGCGTCCTTCGAGACGCAAGGTGCGCACAAATCGATGGGTACGGACCGACCATAAACGGATCATCCGGCTTTCCGGAAACGAAATGGCCAACAGTTCCGTATTCCCGATCCGGACCATCATGCCCGATTTCCGCCGGAACCGGGACAGGCGGCGAAAACCGTCCGGGTCGCCACTTCCTTCATATATTCCGTCCCGACAAAGAACCAGGAAGGCTTGCTCCCCCTGCTTCCGACCGGTCAGGATCTGTCTCGGGTGATCGCAATTGCCCAGATCGACTTCCCCCTCTTTTTGCATCAAAGGAAGAGAGAGCGTGATGAGCCGTTCTTTCCGGTACAGGGGAAAGGCTATCCGTTTTCCCGCCGGATCCACGGTCACGGTCCGGACGCGGTCCCCGAGGGCCGTCCAGTCCAGAGTCTTTTCTTCCCGCCGGTCCAACCGGTAGAGAAGATGGACGGCTCCTGCCAGAACATAATATCCAAGATCGGGGTCGCCTCCAACCCATGAGGGGTTCAGACCCGTCCGGACCGCTTCCGGCGGCCCGTCCCTGCCGACCGGAGTCACATAGTAATCGCGGGAGTTTCCTTGAGCCACAATCAGATTTCGTGTTCCGGGATCGAACGCGGCAAAAACGGGATTGCGAACATGCATGTCGACCCCGACCTGCTTGCCGGTTTCGAGGTCGACATGGACAATTTCACGGTCGTGAAACAGGGTCAGAAAGATCCACTTGTCGGAAAGATCCAGAGCGGTCCGGATTCTCTGGAAAGAAAAAGCGTGGTCGAATACAAGCAGGAAATGCCCCGACTCCAACGTGCTGTCCTCCGGGCTCAAGGGGAGCGCAGACGGAACAGGCAGTACCGGAGCTGCATCAACGCGCGCAGCGAAGAGAAAAACCAGGACGGTCAGGATGGAGAGGAACGTTTTCATTCAGTGTCGACGATTCGCCTAAAGCACTCCCAAAGAGAGATCCCGGTTCTCTGCCGGCAGAGGATGCCATTTCGTCCGGATCGGCAGATGACTTTCCAGAAGAGTCGGGACCAGTTCGGAAACAAACTCCCAGACATACTCGTCAATCAGGAGAAACTCACCCGTGTTCGTCGCTCCTTGCAAAGAGACATGTAGCCAAAGGAATCCCTTTTCCCAAAACGGAACAATCTCCATTGTCTCCCGACCCCGGGGACGCACGCGTTCGAGGAATGCCACGATTTTCTGGACGCAGGCAAGCGACACGGCCATCGGAAGCAGGTACGACCAGGGCACGATGGAAAGAGAGACATCGCCCGCGTTCCTTGCCTCCGGAAAGAGCAACCCGGAGATCTCGCTCAGCCTTGACTGGAATCCCGCATCGTCGGGAAACTGTTCGATCCTTTCCCGCACATTTCCCCTCTCCGGAGGAAGCCGGGAAAAAATCGCCCCGACAATCGCCTGGGGGGAAAGTGTCCGAGCAGATCCTTCTTCGTCGTTATCCTGGAATTCCCTCAAGACCGGATGCCCTTTCTGGAACCCGGAATCCCCGGGGAGTCTCCATACTTCCCGAGGAGTGAACCCTGATAACTCTTCGGTGGAAACGGAAGGGAATATCGATTCCAGAAAAATGCGTCGTTCGGCGAAGGAAAACCGGTAAAGATCCGGGATTCCCGCCCATTCCGGATGAAGCTGGACCTTGAGCCCCCTGTCTGCAGGAGAGCCGAACAGAGCTTCGATCTGGCTCTCGACATGTCGGCAAGTATCAGTGTCCAGAGTGTCCGGAAGTCGTGGCAGACCATCGACCAGAAGACCCAATCCGTAAAGGTAGCTGCCGTCCGGACTGTCCGGCAGAATGAGAGGATTTTCGACTTCGGCCTCTTCCGAATAGGCTTCGAGAAACCGCCGGATATAGAGAGACCAGTCCGGCGTCATGGAAGGAATCTCCCCAAGGAGGGCAAGGGCATCTTCCTCGAAGATTTCGACCAGACATTCGGTCAGGGCATGATCCGTCTCTTCTTCCGCCAGAACTTCATCGGGGGCCCCTTTTTCGAGAATATGTCCGAGACTCCGGGCGGCAGAAACCGGCCCGTCCGGATCGGGAAACCGGATGTCTTCACCCTCGTCCATGTTCACTTGACTCCTGTCGATTGATCGGTGCCTCCCGCACGGGGTCCGAATTTTCCGATCTGGCCCGCGTTTAAAACGAACGACATACTACGCTGTTTCGAGCGCTTCTTCAAGAAACGGAGGAACCCTAAGAACCGCGATTGAGGGATGGAAAACGGGATAGAAAAACAAGAAGCCCCTTGTCGTTTCTGGTAAAATGGCAGGTGTCCAGACCAACCATTGACCCACCCGA
>JAKBTR010000015.1 GCA_021844275.1 Nitrospirota bacterium
GAACGACTGAAGTTGGTCCACCGAGTGTTGCTTCATCGAGACCATCTCCATGCACGACGCAAAAGGACTTCCGCCCCATCATGGCAAGCACGGAAGAAGTTTTGGACACCATCGGCAAGGACGCCACCCCGACGATCTGCCGCCGGATCCGGGCCGGGTTCGCCAGGGGCGCGACGAGATTGAATATCGTCCGAATCCCGAGGCTTTTTCGAAGGGGGGCCAAAATTTTGAGAGCCGGATGATACAGCGGAGCCCAAAGAAATGTAATCCCTTGCCGGGAAAGCATTTCCGAAGCTTTTCCCGGATCAAGATCTATCCGGATCCCAAGGGCTTCCAGAACATCCGCGCTTCCAGAACGACTGGAGATCGCCCGGTTTCCATGCTTGACGACCGGAATCCCGGCTCCCGCAAGCAGAAAAGAGACGGTCGTCGATATATTAAAGCTGCCGGAACCGTCCCCTCCCGTCCCGCAGGTGTCGAACAAATCCTCCGCCATCCCTTCCGGGACGGGAAAAGGAACCAGATGCTCCTGGAGGGAATCCAAGGTTCCTGCCATCTCTTCCTCCGTTTCTCCACGGAAGGAAAGAACTGTCAGAACCGCCGCTATCTCTGAATCCTTCAGCTGCCCTTCGAGAGCTGCATCCATCCATTCCTTCATGACCTGCCGCTCCAGTTGGCCACCTTTGACGAGCAAGGGCAAGACCGGAAAAGTCATGGAGATTCGACCAGAAGGGAACCTTCTGCCAGGCGCAGAAAATTGGCCAGCATCTGCTTCCCCTGAACGGTCAAAATGGATTCGGGATGAAACTGGACCCCCCAGACAGGAAGAGTTCTGTGTGCGAGTCCCATAATCTCGCCTTCACGGGTCCATGCCGTAATCTTCAGGGAATCCGGCAGGGACTCACGAGAGACAACGAGAGAATGATATCGCGTTGCTTCGAATGGATTATCGATCTCCCGAAAAAGTTCGGAATCATCATGCAAGATCATGGACGTCTTCCCATGCATCAGGCGAGGGGCCCGAACGACTTTTCCTCCGAACATCTCCCCGATGACCTGATGTCCCAGACAAACCCCCAGAATCGGCAGCTTGCCCGAGAGTTCCTGGACAACATCACGACATACCCCGGAATGGGAAGGGTCTCCGGGCCCCGGAGAAAGGACGACACCTGCATAGCCTCTTTTCCTGATCTCGCTGATTGTGATCTGGTCGTTCCTCACAACATCCATCTCACAGCCAAGTTCCCAGAAGTACTGGACCAGGTTGTACGTGAACGAATCATAATTGTCGATCATCAAAAGAGCCATGGTCCCTCTTCCCCGTTCGCGATGCGGAAAGCCCGCATCATGGCCTGGGCCTTCATTTGGACTTCCTTCTCCTCTTTCTCGGGGATGGAGTCTGCCACAATTCCCGCTCCGGCCTGAAAAAACGCTTTTCTTCCATGGACGAAAATCGAACGGATGGCGATTGCGAGGTCGCAGTCTCCCGAGAGGGAAAGCGTTCCGACCGCCCCTGCATAAGGGCCCCTCCGACGATCCTCCAGATTTTCGATGATCTCCATCGCCCGGATTTTCGGTGCTCCGGATAAGGTGCCTGCTGGAAAGACCGCCCGAATGACGTCGAACATATCCTTCCCTTTCTCCAGAATGCCTTCAACATGCGAGACAATATGGATAACATGGGAATACTTTTCAAGTACCATCATCTCGGTGACGCAGACTGTTCCTTTTTGGGAAACCCGTCCTACATCGTTTCTCCCGAGATCGACCAGCATGACATGTTCGGCGCGTTCTTTCGGATCCGACAACAGTTCCCGGGAGTTCTCTTCGTCTTCCTCGTTCGAACCGGACCTTCGGATGGTGCCAGCGATCGGTCTCAGTTCGATTTTTTCCCCGCGGATCCTGACCAGAAGTTCCGGCGAAGAACCCACCAGGGCCCGATCTCCATCTTCCACCAGAAAGAGATACGGAGAAGGATTGATGGATCGGAGAACCCGGTAAAGCCGGAGCGCGTCTCCTTCAAAGTCCAGGGAAAACCGCTTGGAAATGACAATCTGAAAAATATCTCCGGCACGAATATGCTCCTGACAATCGAGCACATTTTGACGAAATACTTCGGAAGAAGGGGTTTCCGTCACCACGATGGGTCGCCTGTCCTTATCCTCCATAAAATCAACGGAACGATTCTTTGCGGAACGGACGAAAGATGCCAGATCGGCTTCTGCCGAATCATAGATCGTATCGGGATCGCTGCCCGAGGGGATTTCATACCATTTGACAACCCGGATCCTCTGGGTCATATGATCGAAGACGGCCAAATACTCTGGAAAAACAAAGCTCAGATCCGGGAAATCTTCCTGGACCGGCAACAGAGAAGGCAGTCTTTCAAAAGTCCGGACCATGTCGTATGAGAAGTAGCCGACCAGCCCCCCTGTCATACCTTCAGGTAACCCGCCAGGATCGATTTCCATCTGGGCAAGTTCCTTGCGCAACAGATCCAGAAGATCTCCTCGCAAAGACTTTTTTTCCGGAAGACCATCGTTGGAAAAACGGGTCACGACAAGACCTTCGTCGATCCGTCCCTCAAATCGGAAGCGGACTCCGGAGCCTACATAGGAGAATCGGCCCCATTTTTCTCCTCCGACAACACTTTCCAGAAGAAACCCTCTTTTCTCTCGAGGGAAAGCACTATAAAGCTGAACCGGCGTCAGGTCGTCGGAAAGAATTTCTCCGGAGAAGGAAACCCATCGATGCCTTTTTGTTTTTTCCCGAAATTCGGCACGGGTGCAGATGTTCATCATGCCATTTTCATTTCCTTAAGCCTTCTCCAAAGGGTTGAACGACCCATGGACAGCCTTCTCGCCACCTCCGAAACATTGCCTCCGGATTCGGCCATGGCCATCCTGATCATTTCTTCCTCGACATAACGGACAGGATTTTCTTCCATCATGGCCAGTTCCAGAAAAGAGGATTGTGATTGGGCAGGAAAAAGATCCCCCGGAAGATGCCGGAGATCTATCCGGCTATCATTGCAAAGGAGAGCCGCATGCTCGATGATGTTCTGAAGCTCCCGGATATTGCCGGGGTAATGATAGTTCAAAAGAACTTTCATCGCTTCGGAAGTCAAACCCTGAATGTTTTTTCCCAACTCGGCGTTGTAACGGTCTATAAAAGACTGGATCAAAAGCGGCAGATCCTCCTGACGCTCACGAAGAGGAGGCAGGGTTACAGGAATGACCCGCAAACGGTAGTAAAGATCCTTTCGAAAGCCCCCTTCTTCCATGGCTTGTTTAAGATCCCGATTGGTGGCGGCGATCACCCGAACGTCCACCTTGACCGTTTTGGTTCCCCCCACACGCTCGAATTCTTCTTCCTGAAGAACCCGCAGGAGCTTGACCTGCATGGCCGGAGAAATTTCACCGATCTCGTCCAGAAAAAGTGTCCCTCCGGAAGCCAACTCAAAGCGGCCAGGACGACTCTGGACTGCACCGGTAAAAGCACCTTTCACATGACCGAACAGCTCGGACTCCAGAACACCTTCCGACAATGCCGCACAATTCAGCTTGACGAAGGGCCCTTCGCGCCGGGAACTGTTCTCATGCAAGGCATGTGCGACAAGCTCCTTGCCTGTGCCGCTTTCTCCTTCGATCAGAACGGTCGACTTGCTTTGGGCTATGACCGGCAACAGATCGAATATCTCTTGCATCTTTTCGCTACGACCGATAATCCGGCCGAAAGAATAACGCCCTTTGAGTTCTTCTTTCAAGGCGACGATCTGAGAGATGTCGTGAAAAATTTCGACACCACCAAAGACTTTTCCGGAAGAGTCCTTGAGAAGAGCCGTATTCAAACGGAGAACCCTTCGACGACCCAACGAGTCCACGAGGGAAATCTCCATATTTCGGATGGGCTCGCCCGTTTCGACCGTTTTGGCGAGAACACAACGGGCCTGGCACTCCGAAGAGTTCACGACTTTCCGGCAATCGGAAGGAGGGGGGGTACCGTCGCGGCTTTTCAAAATCTCCCGGGCGGCCCGATTCATATAAAGGACTTTCTTGTCGAGCCCAATGGCGACGACACCTTCTTCCAGGGAATCCAGAATCGCCTGGGCGTCGGACGGAGAGCCTCCCGGGGGAAACGAATTCAGGCCCCTGCCTGAAGCGCCGTTTTCTTCAGGGTTTCCGGAAAAAGACCTGATGGAAACCGGTTGGGACTTCATTGGCCTACCCTTTTCGAATAACAGAGAGTGCCGCTACCGGACAAGAAAAAATACAGTAACGGCAGAGTGTACAGAAGGCGTTATTTTTCTCTCCCATAATAGACAGGATACCCGTCGGACAGATCTCTTCGCACTCTCCGCAAAAGGTACAGAGGGTATCGTCAAGGGTGATTTTTCCTTCTGCAATGACTTTCATGATATCACACCTGTCCGGTCCTTCCTTCGGAGTTTCCCGGAACCCCCAACATATTCAGAACCAGAAGAAGCCCGACAATCGATTTTGCGTCCGTGATCTCACCTGACAGTATCATTCGTTGAATGTCCATGAAAGGGAAAAGAAGAATATCCTCGATCGTCTCGCCGTCTTCCGGGTGACTTTCCTCCAGTCTCCCGTCCGTGGAAAGGAAAAGATGGATACGCTCGTCACAGAATCCCGGAGTCGTCCGGATGGATGCCAGAAGTGTTAACTTTCCTCCCACGACACCCGTCTCTTCCGCAAGCTCACGAAGCGCGGCTTCTCGAATATTTTCTTCCGGGTCCACTTTCCCTGCGGGGATTTCCAGAATCGACCCGGCAATAGAAGGGCGAAACTGCCGGATCAGAAGAATCTTTCCTTCGATGACAGGAACAATTGCCACACCCTCTCCAAAAAGAACCGTTTCATGTCGGTGGATCCTGTTCCTCTCATCCTGCCATTGTTCTATCGAAACGGATATCCGTTTTCCGGTGTAAACCCTGATATCGTTGGAAGACAGGTGCGTAAGGGCGTTTTTGCCAGTACCGGATTCGATATTGTCCGGCAGGTCAGGGGACAGCATTGCGGTTTCGCGCTCGACCGATGTAATACAGAACGGCCATCAATGCTAAGATCAGAAACGAACCGATTCCCGAAAGGGCACCGATCGAAGAACGAAATCCATAAGAAGGAGTGCGTGCGGGATTATAGATGATAAAGAGCATGGCATAGACTGAATATGCCGTAACCACCGAAAAAATGAAGCAGATGAGCGTTACCCATCCCAGCCTTCGATGAACCAGGGGATTCTTGACAAGAACTCTTTGTCCGCTTTCAACAGCACTCGAAATAAAACCGTTAAAGACCACGATTCCCGTCAATACCAGAGCAGCGGTCGAAACCAGAGAATGAAAGATGATCACAGGATAGTACACCAGATATTTCACGAAATCCGGTCCCCCAAATCCGATGATACCAACAATGTATTGCTGGGCGAGATACATCAAAAACCAGGCAGCGACCAGAACTGCGGAAACAAGCATCGTGTTGTGGTGAAGTGTTCCTCTGTGTTTCCTTCCAAAGAATCCACCCAATCCGAGAAAACTGAAGACAACCGTCTCGGACGTCACGGTCAGATCCCACCAGAAGTCCGCTTTCGTACCCAAAAATCCGTGCATGATGTTTTTGCTCCCTTCATGCGTTCTTGTGCCCTGGATTGTCCTTGCTTTCCAGGGCACGGCAGACAAGATACCAGATAAAAAATGGAACAATCCCTGCAAACAGGAAAACCATTCCGAAGAGAATTGTAAACCCCAGGAACGCATCGCCCGGCGTTTTTCCGACAAGCCGGAAAAACGAGTATAAAAAATGCCCGCCCAAAAGATTAGGCACCATGAACGTATACCCGAATCCCCAAAAAGCGAAGATAGCGGTCATCAATGGATGTTTTTTCGCCAACTCCAGAACAGGTGGGCGGGAGGAGTCAGAAACCACCTCCGGTTCAACTCTTGTTTTTTTCAATGTCTTTAATCCGGGCCAGTTCATTCAGGAGCGAGTTGAACTGGTCTCTCGTCACGGAATTTCTCCGAATCGTCGCTTGCACACGGCGCTTGTCAATCGTATCACCCCACACTCCGAGGATTGTTCTTCCTCCTTGAAAATTCAACTTGCGGACGATTTCGTCCGCATCTCCATTC
>JAKBTR010000007.1:0-14895 GCA_021844275.1 Nitrospirota bacterium
ATGGCCTAAACCGGATCAGCCCTGACTGATCGCTTCCGCGCCAGAGGAAATTTCCGATATTTCCTTCGTAATATTGGCCTGTCTCAGCTTGTTATAAGTCAGCGTAAGACCGTAAATCACTTCCTTCGCGTTGGCCGTTGCATTTTTCATGGCTACCATCCGCGCACTGTATTCGCTGGCAAAATTTTCAAGAACTCTTTGAAAGATGACCGTTTCAAAATACCGCGGTATCAGCACTTCCAGAATGTCCCGACGGTCGGGCTCAAACAAATATTCTCCCGACAGACCGGCCGGCATCTTTTCTGTCAATTTCTGCGGATCGATCGGCAACAGTTTTTCGTGTTTCGGTTTTTGGGACATAATGGATTCAAACTGGGTATAAAAAACCCAGACCTCTTCCCAGTGCTTTTTTGTATAGAACTCTTCGATGACAACCTGCGTCGCGGGCAAGATTTCTTCGATGGTTCCCCGGTCCTTGACACCATGAATCACACCCTGCAGGGGAAGGCCTGACCGGCGGACAAAATCCCTTCCCTTGCGGCCAATGGTCACAAACTCGAAATTTGTTCCGGGGCGTTCTTTCATAAACCGTGTCAACGAACGAAAGAGATTTGCGTTGATTGCTCCACAGAGGCCTCTGTCCGTCGAGACAAGAACAATACCCGCCGTTTTCACCGGACGAACCTCGAAATAGGGGTGTGGAAAGGACCTTTCAAGATACGCAATCCGATGCATGAGGTCATAGATTTTTTCTGCATACGGGCGGGTATCCATCACCCGTTGCTGGGCTTTGCGCATCTTTGCGGAAGCCACCATTTCCATTGCTTTTGTGATCTGCCGGGTATTTTTCACCGACTTGATCCTGGAACGGATTGATCGGAGGGACGGCATCCCTTAAGACTCCTGAAAAATGTTTTGAAAATTCGACAAAAGCGTCTTCAGCTGGTCCGTTGTCTTTTCGGAAAGTGTTTTTTCCTCCCGGATGGCCTTCAGAGTTTCTGTGCCATTCGTATCGAGATAGATCGAAAGTTCCTTTTCATAACGCTGGACACTGCCTGGCTTGATGCTGTCCAGAAAACCGTTGGTTGCCGCAAAAATGATCGCAATCTGCTTTTCCACAGAGATCGGAGAATAATGTGGCTGCTTCAGGATTTCCGTCAAACGAAGTCCTCTTTCAATCTGGTCCCGGGTGGTTTTATCAAGATCGGATGCAAACTGCGCGAACGCAGCCAATTCCCGAAACTGTGCCATCTCCAGACGAAGTTTTCCGGCGACCTGTTTCATCGCCTTGATCTGAGCCGCGCCTCCGACACGGGACACAGAAATGCCCGGATTGATGGCCGGACGGATACCGGAATAGAAAAGGTCTGTTTCAAGATAGATTTGGCCGTCGGTGATCGAGATCACGTTTGTGGGAACGAAGGCAGACACGTCGCCAGCCTGGGTTTCAATGATGGGAAGAGCCGTCAGAGAGCCTCCCCCGTGATTTTCATCCAGTCGGGCGGCGCGTTCGAGCAACCGGCTATGGAGGTAGAAGACGTCTCCGGGATAGGCTTCCCTGCCGGGTGGTCTCCGAAGGAGAAGGGAGAGCTGACGATATGCCCAGGCATGTTTTGTCAGATCATCGTAAACAATGAGGGCATCCTGATTGCGGTCCCGAAAATATTCTCCCATCGCACATCCGGCATAGGGAGCAAGATATTGCAGGGCAGCCTGTTCCGAAGCCGATGCGGAGACGACGATTGTATATTCCATCGCACCGTTCTTTTCCAGAATGTTGACTGCGTTCACAACACTGGAAGCCTTCTGTCCGATAGCCACGTAAATGCAGATGACGTTCTTCCCTTTCTGGTTCAGAATCGTGTCAAGAGCAATCGTGGTTTTTCCGGTCTGCCTGTCTCCGATGATCAATTCTCTTTGTCCACGGCCCACAGGAATCATGGCATCAATGGCCTTGATTCCCGTCTGCAGCGGAACACCAACAGCTTTTCTGGTGGCTACGCCAGGTGCGACCTTTTCCACCGGGGAGGTCATTTTTGCCGGAATATCCCCTTTTCCGTCAATGGGCTGTCCGAGTGCGTTGACAACACGCCCCACCAGTTCAGGACCGACCGGGACCTCCATCACGCGGGAGGTTGTCCGGACTTCGTCACCTGCCCGAACATCTTCCGTTGCCTCCAGAAGAGCGGCCCCTACCTCATTTTCTTCAAGATTTAACACAAGCGCCTTGCCACCCCTGACCAGCTCCAGCATTTCTCCTGCTTTCGCCTTTTCCAGTCCGGCAATGCGAATGATTCCATCCCCCACCTCCAGGATCGTCCCCCGGTCATCCGAAATCACCCCTCCCCGGAAGGCGTTCAGGTTTTTCAATATATCGTTGGTAATTTCCGAGCTTTTCAAGGTTATTTCATCCCCCATCTCATCCGGGCTCAAGCCCGATCCAGGAGTTCACCCTGCATCTGGTTCAGGCGCCCTTTCAGGCTGCCATCCCACACATGCGTTCCGGCCTGGATGACCAGACCGGCAATCAACTCCGGGTTTATTGTCCAGTTTGCCCTGACCTTCAAATTCCCCAGCTTTTCCGACAGCAATTGCTCAGCCTTTTTCTTTTCCCCTTCGGGAAGAGCCTGGGCCGATTCGATAGAAACCTCCACCTGTCCGGTCTCGTCGAAAAATCTTTTCTGAAGCTGGGAACGACAGTAGGGAAGAGCATCCCACAAATCTTCCAGGATCAACACAGACAGAAAAACCCCGGAAGCTTCTTCGGGGAGAGAAATTCCATTGTTCTGGAAGACTCTCTGAAAAAATTCCGTCTTTTCCGGAAGTGGTATGCTGCGCGTCAATGAAAACGCACGGACTTTTCTGTTGAAACGAAGACTTTCCAAAATGGAAAGCGCCCTGTCCCAGAGCGAAAATCGCTCTTCCTCAGCGGCGATTCGCTCCATCAGAAACTCCACAAGGCGTTTTGCCCTTGCTTCACCTTTTTTCCCGATCTTCATCCTGCCTTCTTCGGCTCTGCCTTAACGGCTCCAGTCTCCACCGCCCGGATAGCCCTGTTGATAAACATCATTTTCTGGGTTTCATTGAGACTTTCTTCAAGCACGGACTCAATTCCCCGCACCACAAGAGAGACTGTCTCCTTGCGAAGCTCATTACGGACCCGGTCAACGTCCGCCTTGATCTGAGCTTCCGCTTTCTTGAGTCGGGTTTCGACTTCCAGCATAGCTTCCTTTTGCTTCTCCTCCCGCACCACTCTCCCCATTTCTTCGGCCTGGCGCAAAATTTCCTCTGCCTGCGCCCTTGCCTTGGAAAGAAGCATCTTCTGTTCCTCAAGGATACTGGCTGATTCCTCACGATTCTTGCGGGCAGCCTCCAGATCGGACACCACCCGCATCTTCCGCTCTTCAAGAACCTTGACCAGAGAGGGAAGAAGAATCTTCCAGACAATCGCCAGCATTAAAAGAAAGGAGAGGACTGTCCACATTCCGAGAGAAGAAAAGAACCGGGAATCAAACTGCGGCATCTGCGTTCCTTTCCTTGACTTCCATCACCATTTCTCCGGTCATTTTTACTTCCGGAGCCCCATGATGATAAACGCAATCACCAGGGCATAAAGAGCCACTGCCTCCGAAAGTGCAAAACCCAGCCACATGTATTTGGAGACCCGGCCTTCCACTTCCGGCTGACGGGCGACCGCCTCGATCATTTTTCCGAAAATATAACCGATCCCCGCACCAGATCCGGCAACACCGATTGCGGCAGCACCCATACCAATTAACGCAGCAGCATGAACATCCATGAAAAATGACCCTCCGGTTGGAATAACTCTCTAATGATTAAGCTTGACAGCCTGCCCGATATAAACGGCGGACAGGATGGCAAAAATATATGCCTGGATAAAGGCCACGAGGACCTCCAGGAGATACAGGACGACGGAAATCGAAAATGGTAGCCACTTAAGATAAACCGCAAGCGTCCCGGTCAGGGTAAACAGAACAAAGAGGATTGTGTGCCCGGCGGTCATATTTGCAAACAGACGGACAGCCAGTGATAAAGGTCTGGCCAGCTGCGAAATAATTTCGATAGGCACGATGAGAGGCATCATCCAGACAGGAACCCCCTCTGGAACAAGAACACTTAAAAAACGCATCCCGTGCCGGGCAAATCCGATCACAAGACTTGTCAGATAGACGGCAACTGCCAGAATCCCCGTGACAACGAGCTCGGAAGTGACCGTAAACGCATGGGGAACGAGCCCGAGGAAGTTTCCCAGAAAGACCAGCAGAAACAGCGACAGGATCCAGGGCAGATACTTCTCCCTGTTTTCAGCCCCGATGTTTTCATCCACCACGCGCGCCATTGTTTCATACAGCATTTCGACAAGGCTCTGGAATCGTCCGGGCACGATCGATGCCCGGACCCGAATGTGCATGGCCGCAAGAAGGGCGATACCTCCGATGACCCAGAAAGAGATCACCGCCTGCGTGACTGCAACATCATGTCCCATGAAGCGGAAGTGAAAAAGCGTATGCAGAAAGAATTCTTCCAGTGGATTCCCGTTCAACATCTACTCCCGTTTATCTCGATTTCTGTCACCGTCTTCCGATCGGATCATCTTCGTAATTGTCCGGTATACCATCCAGAAACCCGCACCCCCTCCCAAAAGGAGTCCGGTGATGGAGAAAACCGGGAAATACTTCATCCCGAGACGAGAATCAACATAATATCCGATACCCGCACAGGTAAAAGTCGTCACGACCAGCTCGAAACCCAACCGGGCCACGAACACAAATCCGTTTTCTTTTTTCTCGTTCATGATCAACCCGCACCGTGCCATCCGGGAACCGGAATTGCCTGAATTGGGAAAACGGGAGAGGTTTCGGCAGAGCTATCGCCTGATCCTGCTGGGGGCCAGCCCCCGCCTGGGGAACACCTACGAATTTTTATCCGAGAAAAAATCCTTACCATTACATCAAAAAGGATTTTGTTTTTCAATAGCTGCCACGGGAGCTGCCAAATCCCGTTGCTCGCTATGACGCAGGATACGATTCACCAATTTTCTTGCGGAAGAGTTCTTCGACCGTCCAAACAGCCTTTTTCCACAGTTTTCCGAAATTTTTCCCGACGTGTCTTTGACTCTTTTCCCGACTTGACCAGAATCGTCACATTTCCTACACTCAGGCATGGTCCTTCAACGGTTACTCTATCTGATCTACGGCTATGTTCTTGTTTTCCTGGCAGGCGGAACGCTGATCTTTACCCTTTTTGTCACTCCCGTCCTTTTTCATTCCCTCGGGAAAGAACAGGCGGGGCATATCGTCGGCGTTCTCTTTCCTCCCTATTTTCATCTTCTTTTCGTCTTTACCCTCGTCTCCCTTCTTTTGCAGGGAAGCCGGGTCGCCCTCAAGCCCTCAGGAGGCCGGAAGTCTCTTTATTTTTTGGGAATCCTGACAACGATGACCGGGTACCTCGCCCTTTCTCTGGGTCCCCGGGCCATGTCGTCCAGGGCGGCCTGGTACGCCAAACCCGGCGATGCGTCCCTGAAAGCTACCTTTGACTCCCTTCATCAGCAGTCTGTCCTTCTGAACGGATTCATCCTCGCTGGGTACCTTGGATTAGTCCTGTTTCTGCTGACGGAGCCTCCGTCCACGCATGGAGGAAAGAGCCGAGTCCCGTAACCGACGGAAAAATCTTGTCCGGAAGAAAATCGGGATTTTCGACGGGATCACCAAATCCCCACTGGACTCCTACTGTCAAAACCCCTGCCCGACGACCCGATTCCATATCCACAATGCTGTCCCCGATAAGAATTGCTTCATTCCCGGCTGCACCGAACTTCTTCAGCATTTCCAGAACCGGCATCGGGTCCGGTTTCCGTTCGGAAAAGGTATCACCCCCAACAATATCCTGAAAATACCGTTCGGCGCCAAGTCGACGGATCAGTTCCCGGCAGAGGTCTTCTCTCTTGTTGGAGACAATGACATGGGTCCCCGGAATCTTTTCAAGGATCTCCGGGATACCCGGGAAAAAATGCGTCCGGTCCGCGATATGATCCCGATAGTAATCCAGAAATATCCGGATGGCTTTTTCGCGATCCGTTTCTGAAACCCCGGCGGGGAGAGCCTGGTTCACAAGATACCGGACACCGTTGCCAACCATTTTCGCAAAGTGACCGTCCTGAACGGGCAGATACCCCAGGGAAGTCACCGCGACATTTGTCGCTTGAACGAGATCCTTTCGGGAGTCCACAAGGGTTCCGTCCAGGTCCCACAAGATCAGTTTCCGGTTCGTTCCCTTATCTGGAAACTTCATACGCCAATCCACACCCTTTCCCATGATTCACCAAGAAAATCCATCCTCCTGCCCTCACCGCATCACGGGACTTTCCCGTTCTCCCGAAGACGATCCCCCAACAGATTGAACAGGATCACGATACTGACAATGACGACTCCTGAAAGAAGAAGCCAGGGGGCCGCTTTCATGGCCGGCAAAGACTGGGATTCTGCAAGAATGTTGCCGAGACTGGGGTGCGGCTCGGAAACGCCCAGACCCAAAAATGACAACCCGGCTTCCCCGACAATAAATCCGGGGATCGAAAGAGTGAGAGCGATCAGAAGATAATAGGACATATTTGGCAAAATGTGACGAACCCAGACGCCCCACCAGGAAACGCCGACCGACCTGGCCGCCAGGACAAATTCTTCCTGCCGGAGACTTCTCGCGACTCCCCGGACCACCCGTGCCAGCCCCGCCCATCCGACAAAAGCAAGTGCAGCGGTCATAATCAGTGTGACTTCTGTCGTCGACAACCCGGGCGGAAAAATGGCCCGTATCCCCATTAACAGGTAAAGGGACGGGATCGCCATAAAAACTTCCCCGGTCCTCATGAGAAGTTGATCGATCCATCCCCCTCCCGTTCCCGCGGCAAGGCCGGCCACTATCCCGATGAGAAAGGACAGAGTGACCGCAGAAAATGACAGCAGGAAAGAAAAGCGGATCCCATAAAGAAGACGGGACCACACATCTCTCCCAAAGACATCCAGACCCAGAAAAGACAGTCTCCCGGGAGAATCCACGCAAAAAAGATGCATCCGGGAATGGATGACTCCCATCCACGTATAACCTTCGCCCTGACAAAGAAACCGGACCGGAACCCATTGGCCAGGGCGGCGTTGAAAACGGTGAAGCACCGGATCAGAGACAGTCATGACCGGGACTTCCAGGCGACCTTCATGAAGGGTCGGCCAAACAGGGGGCATGTAGCTCAAGTCAAAACGGACACTGTCATAACGGTACGGGGCAAGAAACTCGGCAAAAAATCCGGACACAAAAAAGACCCCGAGGAGGATCAGTGGAAGCCCGGCCCGGCGGAATGAGTTCCCCGCTTTTTCTCTCATATGGAGAACCCTTCGCGGGAACGGGGATCCAGAAAATACAACAGTGCATCCGCGAGAATGTTTCCGGAAAGAAGCATGAGAGAACCTGCCAGAATACCGCCCATGACCAGATACAGATCTTCCGTCATGACCGCATGGAGCATTAGTCTGCCCATCCCCGGCCACGCATAGACCATTTCCACAAACGCTGCTCCGGACAAGAGTCCTCCCAGTTCCATCCCAAAAACGGTGATCAGGGGATTCAGGGCATTTCGGAAGAGATAGCGAACCCGGAGGGTCCCGACGGACAAACCTCGTGCCCGCGCAGCTGCAAAATAGGGCTTGCTCCGGACTTCCAGGACGGAAGAGCGCATCAACCTGTAGAGGACGCCAAAGCTGCCGAGAGCCAGAGTCATGGCCGGAAGAATCAGGTGACGAAGAAGATCCCCCAACCCGGACAATCCCCCCGACGAGGACGATGCCTCACTGTGCGCCCCTCCAATGGGAAACCATCCGGTCGCTCCTGCCAGAAGAACTCCGAGAAGAGCCAGAAAAAAAGAGGGAATCGAAATGGAAAGATAAGAAAAGGAAGTCAGTGTTTTGTCCAACCAGCCGCCCGGCCTTGAAGCCCCATAGACAGCAAACGGGAGAGCCATACCCCAGGAGAGAATGACGGCAGTGACCGTGAGAAGAAGGGTCAGGGGGATGCGGGAAGCCAGAAGCTGGACCACAGACAGGTGGTAGGAAAACGAATATCCGAGATTTCCATGAAAAACCGCCACCACCCAGTCAAAAAACTGGACATAAAAGGGCTTGTCCAGTCCGTAAAGCGCTTTCAGCTGACGAATGATCGCCGGAGAAACCTGGGGATTCATTGCCATCTGGGAAAGAAAGTTTCCCGGAGCGAGATGAATCAGGAGAAAGGACAGGAAGAGGATTCCGGAAAGAACCACCAGAAAATGGACAAAGCGTATGAGGATCATCCGGATCATGTCGGCGAGAGGACTCCCTGCTGATAAACCTGTGTGATGTGCGGAACGACTCCTCCCAGAGGAGACGGACGAATGCCCCCGAGAGTCTTTCGAACGGCCGTGATCTCATCCGGTGTCACGAGATCGACCATGGGCAATTCATGATGGGCGATTTCCTGCCATTCGTCATAAATCTTTTTCCGGGCTTTCGGATCCAGTGTAGTGTCTCCCTGATCAAAGAGCGCGTCCACCTTGGCTTCCCAAGGCTGGTCAGGCTTTTTCTCCCGGGGATTCCAAAGGTGCAGAAAACCGGAAGATTTCCAGACAGAAGAGTCGCCGTGGGGATCGACAACCCCGGTGAGCCCAAAAAGAAGCATTTCCCACTGGTAGCTTGTCATGACCATGGTTGCCAGCATATTGAACTGCAACGGAACGATCCGGACTTTGATGCCGACATCTTTCAGGTTCGCCTGAACAATCTGGGCCATCTGAATCCGTTCAAGGCTTTCCGTATTTGTCAGAAGAACGACCAACACCCGGTGGCCCTGATCGTCATACAGTCGATCCCGGACATAATGAAAACCACCCCGCAGAAAACACGCTTTCGCCTTCTTCAAATCATAGGCAAAAGGGTGCAGCTTCTCATCAAAAAATGTCTTGACCGAGCGGGGCACCGGACCCGGAATCGGTTGCCCCATTCCGCTCAATACAATATTGATCATGGCCTGTCTGTCGATTGAAAGAGCGACTCCCTCGCGAAAGAGACGATTTCGGAACCAGCGGATCTTCCAGGGGGGAAGCGGAGCTCGCGGGTTCTCGTTGAACGTCACAAATGACTCCGATAGAGAAGGACCCCGAACCATGAGATCAAACGCATCCTCTTGCTGGACAGGTTTCAGGACAGCCATCTGCTGGGGAGAGACCCCGTACAGATCCGTTTTTCCCGTCATGAACCGGATCAGGGAACTCGTGTCGTTTGGGACGATGCGCAAGACCAGTCGGGACAGACAAGGCATCGGGCAACCGGGAGAAGGATCCAGACCAACAGGAGGGCGGTAGCGGGCGTTGGCTTTCAAAACAATCAGTTGACCCGGAAGATATTTTTCCAGCACAAAGGGCCCCGTACCAACGATATGAGAAGGGTTTTCCCTCACGGACCACGCCTGATTGAACTGGCCCCGTTTAACCCAGGGCTCCAGGATGTGGCGCGGGAGGATCTCCACACCCATCGTTTCCAGAAGTGGCGCAAAGGGCTTGACGGTTTTGACAATGACCGTCAGACGTCCTTTCCGTTTGACCGAGAAGGGTTTTCCCCCGACCATCAGTTCGGAACGAACCGCCGTCGCGACGGCGGGATTGTAATAAATGCGGCGGAATGTAAACGTGACATCCCGGGCATCCAGGGGAACCCCGTCGGACCACTGGAGACCGTCCTGAAGATGAAAAACAACCGTTCGTCCCCCATCGCTGATCGCCCAGTCTTTCGCCAGATCAGGCTTGATCTCGCCGGTCACCGGAGATTCCCGGGTGAGGCCCCGGAACAAATACCCCAGAATCTGGGTACTGGTTGTTTCGGTCGCCAGAGCCGGATTGAATGTCTTCGGGTCCGAAACCACATCCATCACCAGCTTCCCCCCTGCGAGGGGAGAGCGGGGGAGAACGGACCACGGTTTATGATTTGAGTTCTGACAACCCGCCGACACCAGACAGACAAAAAACAACGTCAGGAACGGAACAGGCGAACGGCCTTTCACGTTCAGGGGGTCTTTGTTTTTGGCGGGGGTGCTGAAGGCAGGGATTTCAGGGGAGAATTCAGAAGAAGGGACGGTCCGACCGGACTTTGCCGGATCAGGGACAGGGAGAGGGATGTCACCATAAACAGTGTCGCAAGAACGACCGTCACCTTGCTTAAAAACGAAGATGCCCCGCGTGCACCAAAGAGGGACTGACTGGAACCGCCAATCATCACCCCGGTTTCCGCACCTTTTCCGGACTGGAGAAGGACAGCGACCACGATCAGGACACAAGTCAGAACATGAACGACGGTAATCAGCGTTGTCATGTAAAATTTACTCCTTCTTTTTTTCGATAAAAACCGGCCTCAAGAAGACCCCTGTCAGGACAATGCCCTGACAGAATCCAGAAATGTCTCCGGATCCAGCCATGCACTTCCCACCAGCAAGCCGGCCAAGTTCTCCAGTGCTGCGAGAGAAGAAATATTTTCGAGGTTCACCGACCCCCCGTAGAGGATGCATGGAGGAACGGGCCAGGAAAAACCTTCCAAAACCGCAGAAATCACCTCCTCAATATCCGAACAGGAGGCGTTTTTCCCCGAGCCGATCGCCCACACTGGCTCATAGGCCAGGTAAACCGGGATATTTTCATTCTCTCGAAAGGCTTTTGTCACCACTTCAACAATGGGTGCCACCTGATGGCGCAGGACCCTCAGGGTCTCTCCCGCATCCCGCTCTTCCCGGGACTCACCAAAACAGACGAGCGGTATTGCTCCAGCCTGGAGACAAAGGCTGGTTTTTCTCGCGACGTCGGCGTCCGTCTCCTGAAAATACCTTCTTCGCTCGGAATGACCGAGGATGGATCCGACCGCACCGACATCCAGAATATTCCGGACGGACACTTCCCCGGTGAATGCACCTTCACTCCGGCTCGAGACGTCCTGTGCAAAGATTTTGACAGGAAGACCCCGCCTGAGGACTTCCCTGGAAAGGTCCTGCAGATAGACATGGGTCGGGGCAAGGGCAATCTGATGCCGGGTGCCTGACAGCATGGATGACAGGCGTTCCCTTTCAAGAGCATCGAGGTATGTCTCGATCCGGTCCCGGGTCATATTCATTTTCCAGTTTGCGACAAGAAACATCCGTCCCCCGGCGGCCATCCGATGTTTGATCTCAGTGTTCGTTGTCAGGAATCGCTTTCAGACCCGGAAGCTCCTTTCCTTCCAGAAGTTCGAGCGCCGCTCCTCCTCCCGTCGAAATGAAGGTCATGTTGTCCGCCTCCCCGGCACGATAGACCGCGAGGGCCGTGTCGCCTCCACCCACAACGGTCAGGGCGTATGAATTTGCCACGGCATGCGCCATGGCAAACGTACCTCTTGAATAGGCATCAATTTCAAAAACACCCATCGGACCATTCCACAGAATCGTCTTGGCATTGTCGAGAACTTCCGAAAACAGGCGCACGGAGGCGGGACCAATATCGAGGCCCGTCCATCCCTTCGGAATTTCCTGATACGGAACAATCTTGGTCGGAGCGGCCGGGTCCCGGCTTTCCGCCACAATACAATCGACAGGAAGATACAGCTTAAATCCCCCCTTTCGGGACTTCTCCAGCATCTCAAGGGGAATATGGAGCAGGTTGTCTTCCACCAGCGAATCCCCGATCTCAAAGCCCATTGCCTTGTAAAACGTAAAGGCCATTCCACCACCGATGATGATCTTGTCGACTTTTTCCTGGAGATTTGCGATCACTCCCAATTTTCCGGAGACTTTTCCTCCGCCAAGAACAGCCACAAAAGGACGTGTTGGACTGGAGACAGCGCCTTGCAGATAATTGACTTCCTTTTTCATCAAAAAACCGATGGCCACCGTCTTGAGGAGAGAAGGCAGACCAACCACGGAAGCATGCGCCCTGTGAGCCGTTCCAAACGCATCGTTCACATAGACGTCACACAAAAGGGAGAGTTGCCGGGAAAATTCGGGGTCGTTCGACTCCTCGCCAGCATTAAAGCGAAGGTTTTCAAGCAGAAGAACACCTCCGGCCTCCATTTTTTCCACTTCTCTCTCGACGACCGGACCGACAACCTGATCTGAAAATCGGATGTCCTTGTTCAAAAGCCGCGAAAGCCTTTTTGCCACCGGCGCCATACTGTATTTGGGATCGACCTTTCCCTTGGGACGTCCGAGATGGGAGCCGATGATCACTTTGGCCCCTTCGTCGATCAGATAATTGATGGTCGGCAAGGACAGACGGATCCGGCGATCATCTGTGATATGCAGATCTCCATCAAGGGGAACGTTGAAGTCCGCTCTCAGGAAAACCCGTTTTCCACGAACATCAATTTCATCCACCGAAACCTTGGACGGGCTCATAGGCGCTCCGCGATAAAGTGAACAAGATCCCGCACCCGGCAGGAGTATCCCCATTCGTTGTCATACCAGGCCAGGACCTTGACCATCCGCTTTTCCATCACTCTCGTCGACAGCCCGTCGACAATACTGGAGTTGGGGTTTCCCCGAAAGTCCGCAGACACCAGAGGAACCTCCGTGTAGGCCAGGATCCCCGCCATCGGCCCGGACGCCGCTTCACGGAACAGAAGGTTGATCTCTTCAACGGTCGTGTCTTTTTGGACGATGCAGGTCAGGTCATTGATGGACACATCCGGCGTCGGGACCCGGATGGACATTCCGTCCAGGCGTCCCTTGAGATGCGGAAGAACGAGGCCTATGGCCTTGGCTGCTCCCGTGGTCGTCGGAATCATGGAGACACCTGCGGAACGCGCACGTCTCAAATCCTTATGGGGCAAGTCGAGGAGACGCTGGTCGTTCGTATAGGAATGAACAGTCGTCATAAAACCTTTTTCCAGCCCCAGGTTGTCCGAAAGGATCTTGACCACGGGAGCCAGACAGTTCGTCGTGCAGGATGCGTTGCTCACAATATGATGAATGCGGGGATCATAGATATGTTCATTGACCCCAAGAACGATTGTACAGTCCGGATCCGGAGAAGGAGCCGAAATGATGACCTTTTTCGCTCCCCCTTTCTGGTGAAGGGAGGCTTTTTCCCGATTTTCGAAACGACCGGTACTCTCAACCACAATATCGACCCCCGATTCGCCCCAGGGAATCCGGCCGGGATCCTGCTCCCGATAGACACGAACTGCCTGGCCATCCAGATACAAATTGTCTCCCACGTGCCCGATGTCCGCATCCAGCGTCCCATGAACGGAGTCATACTTCAGAAGGTGTGCCAGGTGTTCCGAATCTGTCAGGTCGTTCACCGCAACAATTTCCACTTCGGGTCTTTTTTCCCCCGGAAGAAGACTTTGTTCCATAAAAGAACGGGCGACCAGCCGTCCGATCCGACCAAACCCGTTAATGCCTATCCTGATTGCCATTTTTCACCCTTTCAGAAGGAGCAAGCCCCTGCCACACACAAGCCGCCGGGACATCCATATTATCGTCTGTATGAATGATTATGATTTTTTCGTTCCCGCGTTTCAAGAAAGCGATCATTTTCCCTGTCCAGCAGCCGGAATATTGTAAAAATCCGTGTCTGGCACTTTTTGCTCGGACACTTCAATCGGGGGAAGTTGCCCTTTTTTGTAGACTTCGACCACAAAATTCGGGTCGTTCATCGGTGTCCGAAGTCCCGTTTTCGGATCGATCCGGACATCCACGACATCGTCCGGAATACTGAAAGGTGTATTCGGAAACAACGGAAGTGCCTGTCGCATAATGTCGATCCAGACGGGCAGAGCCGCATGTGCTCCGAATTCTCCCCGGCCCATGGAACGGTGATCGTCCATTCCGACATACACGCCAACGGCGATATCCGGAGAATAACCGATAAACCAGGCGTCCCGAAAATCATTTGTGGTCCCGGTTTTTCCGGCAAGCAGGCGTCCCAGGACAAGGGCATCCCGACCCGTCCCGTCTTTGATCACACTTTCCAGCATGGAAGTCAGCAGATAGCTGTAGGCGGGATCGTAGACGCTCTGCGGAGCAGGAACATGTTCATAGACAGTTGTCTTCTGGTAATTCAGAACTCGTGTGAGAGCATGGACGGGATTCCGGACACCCTGATTCGCGACGACCGCATAAGCCGATGTCAGCTCGAGAGGTCGAACCCCGGAAGAACCGAGCGCCAGGGAAAGGTCATGGCTCAGAGGAGTGGTGATCCCCATTCTGCGAGCCAGATGGATGACCGGTCCCACTCCGATATTCCGGACCATACGGATAGTGGCAAGATTGATCGATTCGGCCAGAGCCTTTCTCATCGGAACCGGTCCCAGAAAATTGCGCTCATAATCTTTGGGGCGCCAGACCCTTTTATGCACAGAGTCATAGAAAACGAGAGGCTCGTCCTTCAAGATGGTTCCGGGCGCATAGCCATGTTCCAGAGCCGCACCGTAATCGAACATCTTGAAAGACGATCCCGGTTGCCGGATCGCCTGGTAGGCGCGGTTAAACTTGCTTCGACGAAAGCTATAACCTCCGACCATCGCCAGAATCCCGCCCGTCCGGGGATTGATTGCCACAACACACCCCTGGATCAGCGGAACCTGGTCCAGAGAGCCCTCCCACCCCCACTTCAGGGAAACCCGGTGAAATCCCGTGAGATGCACCATGACCACATCGCCCGGATGAAGGATAAGGGAGGGGAAGAACGGGTCGAGGACTTTGACGTCCTTGTCGAAGTTCGGACCGGAAAGAACTTTTTTGGCCCAGAGCATGCGTTCGATCGGGACAAATCCCGGAACGCCCTCCCAGTCGAACCAGAAACCGTCTTTCTGGACCCTTGTCACGACAGCC
>JAKBTR010000007.1:14905-32656 GCA_021844275.1 Nitrospirota bacterium
CGCTTCCTCCAGGGGACGTGACGCACGCTCAACTTTACGCAACGCAGGAACATCGAGTTTGCGAATCGGCCCCCGAAATCCTTTCCGACGGTCGATCGTCCGGAGACCTTTTCGGAGGGAATGGAGGGCAATCTCCTGAATACGCGCATCCAGTGTCGTAAAAATCCGGAGACCACCACCGTAAAGCTGATCCCCCGTCATGATTTTTTCAAGCCTCTGGCGAACGTATTCCAGAAAATAGGCATTGGGATTGGACGCCCGCGTTCGTCTTCTGAGGACAAGATTCTGGGCATACGCCTTCTTGAGCTCGTCGTGGGTAATAAAATGGACAGACTCCATCCGTTTCAGAACGATCAGCTGGCGGCGTTTGCTTGCCTGGGGATGAAGGTAGGGAGAAAATTCAATGGGGGAACGAATCAGTCCAGCGATCAGGGCCGCTTCCGGCAGGGAGAGATCCCGGACATCTTTCCCGAAATATTCTTTGGCTGCCGCCTGAACCCCGTACGCGCCTTCCCCGAAATAGATCTGGTTCAGGTAGAGTTCGAGAATCTCGTCCTTTGTCAGGACTTGCTCAATCCGGTAGGACAGGATCGCTTCGCGCAACTTCCGGACAAGATTTTTCCGGTGGTTCAGAAAAATATTCCTGGCAAGCTGCTGCGTGATCGTGCTGGCCCCCTCACGCAAATAGCCGGCAAGGGCATCGGAAATGGCCGCGCGGATAATCGACCCGTAGGCCAGGGCACCATGCTGATAGAATTTGGAGTCTTCCACGGCCAGAACAGAGTGAAGAATCAGGGGAGGCATCTTGCGGAGGGGGATGTACTCCCGTTTCTCCCGGTAGAATTTGCCAACAACCTGGCCATTTCGGTCGTAAATGACCGATGTCGTTACCGGAACAAACGTTTTCAGGAAGGCAACCGAGGGCACTCCCCGAATGACCCTCTTCATGAAAAGATACCCCCATATTCCTGCTCCCGTGAGAACAAGGAGAAGAACAAGGAGGGCAATCCAAAGAGTCGTATGGCTTTTTTTCACGTAAGAAGAATCCCGACGGAATGCACCCAGGAAGTCTGGAAGGACAGGATCTGAAGCCAGAAGACGTTCATTCGACTGCTACAGGCAAAAAAGAAAGTCCATGAACACCCTAAGACCCTGCAAAGTCTGGCTTTGAAACAGTCTCGAAACGGGATGGAACCCCCTCATCAATAATCCCCCGAAACGAACCTTTCGGACGCGCTTCGGGGGATGCCTCTTGAGAAGGATTATTTCTCGAAGGTTTTGACGATCATCATCGTCGCTGCCATTGCAAAACCGACAATGACGACAAAGATGACAAACAGAGTTGTTCCCTTGCTGAAGTCCGGCTTTGGAACATATGTTCCGAACTTGTAGGCCGCCATCAATGCCTGAGCCATTTTGACCTCCTTCACGTCCACCAGGACAAACCAGGAAAAAAGATACCCGAATGCTCTCATGAATAAACAAAAAATAAAAGGGCGGGGCCAAGAGCCCATCGCGGGAGATAATCCCACAGTCCCGGGAGGGAAATCAAGCGCCCTTCCTCTCAGTCCGGAATGTGAGGGAGAACAGAGAAAAAGGGGAGGGAAAACAGGTTTAACGGGTCCCCCGGACTTCCGCATCATATTCGATAAATTTTTTCAGAGAAAAGAGAGATTCAAAGGGAAGCCCGGCTCCTTCGAACAGGGCTCTTCCCCCCTCTTCCCGGTCAACAAGGGAGATGACTTTCAGAACACGATGGCCCGCGTCCTGACAGGCTTTGACAGCTTTCATCCCCGAAGCCCCTGTCGTGACAACATCTTCGACAACCACGACCCGGGAACCCGGAGCAAGATCGCCTTCGATCGGATTGCGGGTCCCGTGATCCTTGGCTTCCTTGCGAACGACAAAAGAGGGAATCGGGTGGCGATATAAACCGCTCACGAGAGAGACAGCCACACTGATCGGATCGGCCCCCAGGGTCAGACCTCCGACCCCTTCCGGAGAAAAAGGAGCAATCATCTGATACAGCAGATCTCCAACCAGAAATTGGGCTCTTGGATGTCCCAGGGTCGTTTTCTTGCCATCAAGATAAACCGGGCTTTGACGTCCGGAGGATAATGTAAAGGGACGATCCGGGCGATAGAGAAAAGACCTCTCGTAAAGAATCCGGAAGAGTTCTTCCTTTTCTTCCTGAATACGCTGGATGCGCTGGTCCGGTGAAACGAACTGGAGTGATATATGTAGGTCGGACACGATCCGGGAATTCTCGCAGTATGTTTGAGGGATAATCACTTGTCTTTGTCGAACGACAAGGGTCCATTATCCCCTTCAGGGCAAAACCTGTCAACACCTTCCAGACCGCGGACGCTCTTCTCTCATTGTCCACTGTTCCCTGCTCGGCGGGAAAGGAGAATGTTCTTTCCGTCAAAAACCTGAAGGTCTAGATCTTGGATTTCCCGGACAGATTTTCCAGAACCTGGATGACCTTCAGACTGGCCTTCTCCATCCTCTCGACCTCTGATTCAAGTCGTGCCCTGTCTTCTGTCCCTCCGGAACGATAAAGCCTTACGGATTCGATCGCGGCCTGGTGAACTTCCCGGTGCGGAGCTTCCAGTTCCTGAAAGGCAGGGAGTCGGGAAAAGGTCCTTTTTCCTTCACCTTCGTAGTACCACTTGCCCGGACGACACTGGGTATGGGGAACAATCTCGTCGGCACTTTTCTCGACAAATCCCATCAGAATGGAATAAATATCAAACTTGAAGATCAGATGGTCAAATTTGGCAAGTTCGAGAAAGGTGTTGCGGGAGGACTCAGACACTGCTTTTTCCATATTTCCCGTTAAAACGAGGACATCTTGCATCCCTTTTGAAGCCGATTCGCCTTCTTTCATGATCCGGTCGGACTCTCCCGCCCATTTCTCCATCTGATCACGGGTTTTCAGAATCTCACCCTGAATCGAACCGACCAGGGACGTGATATCGTTCGTTGCATTCCGCGTCCGTTCGGCCAGCTTCCGGACTTCATCGGCCACAACCGCAAACCCTCTTCCCTGTTCGCCTGCCCGCGCCGCTTCGATGGCCGCATTCAAGGCCAGAAGGTTGGTCTGATCCGACACTTCTTTAATAAGCTGAACAATGCCGCTAATCTGCCCAGCCCGGCGATTCAGCTCCTCCACATTTTTCGTCGTGTCCCTGGTTTCAGAAGAAACGCGGACAAGGTTTGTGGACATTTCCTGAATGCGTTCTCCCGTCTCCGTCAGGATGCCGGAGGACGCTTCAATGCTTTCTTTCTCTTCATTCATCCTGCGGGAAAGCAAGACCATGCTTTCCCGGGTCCGGGAGAGCGACTCTCCAAAAAAAAGCATCCGCGAAAAAAGATTCCGGATAGCATCGTTTTCCTTTTTCAGTCTGGCATTTTCCTCTACCAAAAGCTCCAGACGCGAAGAGAGGGGGGAGTTTCCCCTGTCTTCCGGGGATTGGGGTGGAAAATTCTTTGGAGCAGAGGGTTCTTGTGATTCCTGTTTTGTGGATCGATGAAAAAGTCCCACCTTTTCCTCCGTTGGACAAATCTCTTTTTTGACCGATGGTATCCTTCATACGACCGGGCTCTGGCCTGATAGTCTCTTATCGGAACAAAAAACGATCCGGTCCATTTTTTCGAAGTTTTTCGAAGGATTGGCCTGAGAACTGAACCAATCATCCGGTCCGCTCCTGATTATGACGTCCTTGCGGTCGTTTTCCAGAAAGTGCATGGGTCCTTGAAAAGAGTGTCGAGAGAAAACAACCCCGAGAAAAATCGGTCAACGCGGAAATTCATCACTTTCGGATGGAAGATTCGATAGAAGTGCAGGAGCAGAAAAATCCGACCATTTCAGTCGACATTCTTTGACAAGAGTGGTGCCGAAGGCGGGACTTGAACCCGCACGGGTTTCCCCACACGCCCCTCAAACGTGCGTGTCTACCATTCCACCACTTCGGCACAGACGGGAAGTTCAAGGGAGCTGCATTCTAGCAGAGAATGCTTCCCTTTGCCAAATCGTGAGGATGCCGGCGTCAGGATGAATTCCCTCCCCTCCCGGACGGACGCCCGGAAAGGGACTGAAGAAAATAGCCGATGTAGAACGTCAGGACGCCCAGGATAAAAATCTTCAACAGAAACATCATGGTCATATTCTGGAAAAAAAACAGGACAACGTCCAAAAATGTAATGGCCAGTCCAACGATCTGAATCAATCGGGAGAGAATATACATGTCATTGTCCGATCGGTCTAAGGGGTGAAAAGGCTGTCCTCCAGTTTCCGGTACACTATTTCCCCGAGGCGTTCCCGATATTGAACCAGACGGTCTTCCCGCCCGGCAGAGCGAAGAGCCCATTCGAGAGAAAATGTTTCCAGAACCTTGCGAATGTCCGGCCGGGCCCATCCGCTGTCCAGAAGGATCTGTCTTAACAGGGCGTGTTCCCGGGCATACTCCGGGATGCCCGCTTCCCGCAGCTTCATTCCCAGAAACTCACCCGTTTCACGGACAAGCAGAGGATCCGGTGGCTCCGAGCCGACGGACACGAGGAGGGGAGAATGATCCTGAACAAAAGGAAGAGCAACCGGATTCCCTGCCGACGGCGTCGCCTGGTTGACGAAGCCGTTCGATCGTGCGGAAATCCCCGTATTGACATCCGGATGTTCCGTCAGAGCCAAAACAAGCGAAAATCGTCTTTCATCCCCGGCGATATATCGCCGGCGGACCCACCGGATCCGTCCCGAACGGGCAAGTTCCAACAGATCCGGGGTCAGGGAAGGGGAGACGACCGTCACAATGGCTCCGCTTTCCAGAAGGGCCGGAACCTTTCGGGACGCCACGTTTCCGCCACCGACAACCAGGACCGTCCGACGGGACAAATCCAGATAGACGGGATAACGCTTCACGATTCCGTCTGTCCGATCAAACCTTCTTTTTTCCAGAAAGCCAGCAGAATCGATGATTTCCGTGCATACTTCGACTTGGGAAATTGCTGGATCAGTCTCTTTAAAAGACGCACGGCCTGATGCCGTTGTTTCAGATGAAACTTGGAAAGAGCAAAATAGAATTCGGCCCGGTCGTATTTCCGGGAATCGGGGTACTTGAGCAGGATCGTGTGAAACCGGTAGGAAGCGGCCTTGAACCTTTTTGTCTTATAGTAAAAGTACCCTACGTAAAAGTGAACGCGTGAAAGACGGTCCCGGCAGATGGCAATTTTTTTCTGGGCCTTCCCCACGTAGTTGGAATCCGGAAATTCATCAATCACTTTTTGAAAATCCGACAGGGCCTTGCGAACCGGCGTCGGATCCCTGTCGACCGAAAGAATCTGGTAATAGTCGCACATCCCCATCCGATACTGGGCGAAAGCCGCCAGGGGATGGGTCGGGTGAAGTTCGAGAAACCGTTTGTACTCCCCCCGCGCCTCGATAAAATCTCCCTTGAAATAAAATCGGGAGGCTTCGTCCAGAAGAGCGGACGTCCCGTAGGCGTGCGTTCGGAAACTATAGGTGTGCTCGTCTTTCGGTTTCGGAGGCATCAGCCCGAGATATGTGCATCCGTTCAGAAAAGGCCACAGAAAAACCAGAAGAAGAAGGCCTCCCCGATATCGGAAAGGGAGATTTTTTTTCGGGCGCAATCGTTTTCCTCCGAACACAAACACGATTATGATATTCACACATTCACGGACAGAAACTTCCAAGACTAATTGACTGCCATTTTCGGGGCTCATATGTCAACTTTTGACACCCTCTCTCATCCTGTCTATCTCTGCGGCATCGGCTGGACGCGATTTCTGGAAAAAAAAGCGTTTCTGCCGGGCAAAAACGGCGGACCGCCCGCGATGCCGCAAGAATCACTGACCGGAATAAAAACCCGGACGGTCGCAGAAGAGCATGGAGTCGAAAACCTCGCCGAAATGGCCGTTCGGGATCTGTTCAGCGACCATTCCGACCGGCTGGACACCGTCGAATTCCTGATGATGACCTCCACGTCACCCGGCATTCTCCTCCCGGCCACAGCCTCCATTGTCGGCGGACGCCTCTTCCGGGAAAAAACTGTCCCTTGCGTGGATATCGGAGGATCCTGCAGCGGTTCCCTGGTCGCCCTGTCTGCCGGTTCCGCTCTTCTTTGCGCGGGATCGGTCCGAAATCTTCTGGTCGTGAGTGCCGAAAAAAAAACGGCTCAGCTTTGCCCGACCCATGGCCCCGAGACCGCCGGGATTTTTGGCGACATGGGAGCGGCGGCCCTGTTATCGGACTCTCCCCGGGGTCTGCATCGCTGGCCACCCTTTCGTCTCAAAGCCATCCGCATCCGAAGCCGGGGGGACCTGGCCAGCCTGATCTGGAAAGAGCCCGACCCCTGCGACGGCGCGCCGCTGATCCGGATGAACGGCCCCCGTGTTTTCCGCGAAGCTGTCTCGACATTGACGGGGGAGGTGCCCGATTTTCTGAAGGGACAAGGACTTTCGACTTCTGACATCGCCCTGGCCATTTTCCATCAGGCCAACGGAAGACTTCTGGGGCATGTCGCCCGAAAGCTGGGGTTCCCTCCCAAAAACGTTCCCCTGACTTTGACGGAATTCGGGAACACCTCTTCTTCCAGCACGCTGCTGACACTGGCTCAGGCTCTGGAAGAACGCGGCAGAGTGGACGGTCCGGTTCTTCTCGCCACTTTTGGGGGAGGCATTACCTGGGGACTCGCCCTTCTGGAACCGGTCTAGACTCCCTCCTCCGCAGACGATTCCTCCAGAGGGGCTGTCTTGAGCTTCCGGTAGAGAGACGTCCGGTCGACCCTCAACACTTCGGAAGCCCGCGTCATGTTTCCACCGCATTTTCGAAGAACATCCTGAATATAATCCCTTTCGAACCCTTCCCGCGCGTCCCGGAGAGACAGGATCTCCTCGGGTCCAAAAGACGAGGGAGACCGGTTCCCGAGAATGCGTTCGATCGCGGACCGTTCGATCACCGGCTCGGCCTCCATGATTAGCAGGCGTTCAATGAGATTTCTCAACTCCCGGACATTTCCAGGCCAGGAGTACTGACAGAGAAGACGGGTGGCTTCTTCCGAAAACTGTTTTGGTTTCAGTCCCTCATGCTCCACAAGATCGTGGATAAAATGACGAAGGAGCAGGGGAATGTCTTCCGGCCGCTCGCGAAGAGGAGGAACGGTGACAGGGATGACATTCAGGCGGTAGAAAAGATCGTCCCGGAACTCTCTTTTTCGGATCAGGTCCTCCAGATTCTTGTTCGAAGCGGCAATGACCCGCACGTCGACAGTGACGTCCCGATTTCCTCCGACCCGCTGAAACTTTTTTTCCTGGAGGACGCGCAGGACCTTTGCCTGAACCGGAAGACTCATGTCTCCGATTTCGTCCAGAAACAGGGTCCCGCCGGACGCCACCTCGAATTTGCCTTTTTTCTGGGTCATGGCTCCCGTAAACGCGCCCTTTTCGTAACCGAACAACTCGCTTTCGATCAGGTTTTCCGGAATCGCGGCGCAGTTGATATCGACGAATGCGCGGTCTTTCCGGGGAGAAAGGCGATGAATCTCCCGGGCGACCAATTCCTTTCCCGTTCCGTTTTCGCCCTGAATCAAAACCCATCCGTTCGTCGGGCCCGCCCGTTCGATTGCCCCCAGCAAATGGCGGATGACAGGAGATTCTCCGACGATCTGATAATTTCTCTCGACCATTCGTCGTAACGACTGGTTTTCCTCTTCCAGGCTTTTTTGACGAAGGGCGTTCTGAACCGTAATCAGAACCTTGTCCATCGAAAATGGTTTTTCCACATAGTCGAACGCGCCGTTTTTGATCGCACGGACAGCTGTTTCGATTGTTCCGTGGCCACTCATGACGATCACCTGGGTTTGGGGGGACTTTTCCCGGATCGCATTGAGCAGGGAGAGACCATCGTCCGACCCGAGCCAGACGTCCAGAAAGACCACTTCCGGGGCATCCTCCTCGACTTTCCGAATCCCTTCTCCGGCGGATCGGGCGGTTTCCACCCTGTACCCTTCGTCGGACAGGATGTCCCCGAGGGTCTTCAGGATATTGGGCTCATCATCGACGACAAGAAGTGTTTCCCGCGCCATTTAAGGAACCTCCCTGAACGCTTCCCGGACGGAATCCGGGACTCTGTGAAGAGGAAAAACGAGAGAAAAAAGGGCCCCCCCCGGGGATTGCCCCAGGTAGGAAATGGTCGCCCCATGCTCCTCCAGAATACGATGAACGATCGCCAACCCCAACCCCATTCCCTGGTGTTTTGTCGAGAAATGGGGCAAGAAGATCCGGTCCTGGTATTCCTGGGGAATCCCGGGACCAGAGTCTCCGAAATAAACGGTCACCGCGTCCTGCACAACCTGAACGGAAATATCGATTCGGCCCTTTTCCTCCATGGCGTTGACCGCATTGTCGAACAGGTTCACAAAAACCCGACGGATCGCGTTTTTGTCCAGAACCAACAACGGAACGTCCTGGGGAGCATCCAGAACGATTTCGATGTCTTTGTGTGCCGAACGATAAAGCCAGGAAATGTCCGACAACAGGGAGACGATGTCCAGTTCCTGGGGGTTGCTCCCGGGAATACGGGCAAAGGAAGAAAACTCGTCGACCAGATGTTTCATGCTCTGGACTTCGTCGACGATCGTCTGAATCGCCTCCTGAAAAACCCGGGGAAAGTCTTCGGAACGTTCCAGAAATTTTTTCTGCAGACGCTGGGCGGACAATTGAATCGGAGTCAGCGGATTTTTGATCTCATGGGCGACCCGTTGGGCAACCTCCCGCCAGGTCTGGGCTTTTTGGGCCGTCAGAAGCGCCGTGATATCGTCAAAGACGATGACGACTCCCGCCCCGGGAATGCCACCCGGATCCGACAAACGGTTGGTCCGGATCCGAAACGTTTTGACCTGACCCTCCGGCAACGCAAAGGATGATTCGACCTCCTGCCCGTCCAGCTCTTTCCCGCGGGCAAGAATTTCACGAAAAACAGACACGGCCGGATGATGGATTTCCTCCAACGTTTTCCCCAAGGCCAGATGCCGGGGCAGGGACAGAAGGTCTTCCGCCGAACGGTTCACCGTGGAGATGACCCCCTCCCGGTCGATGGAAATCACGCCGGTTCCAATATGTTCGAGGATGGTTTCCGTATACTCCCGCCGACGGGCCATTTCCGAGTTGGCTTCCTGGAGAGTCCGGTTCGAATCCGCAAGATCTTCCGTCATCTGGTTGAAGGAGCGGATGAGAAGGGCGAACTCGTCCTGACCGGACTCCGGAACACGCACGGACAAATTTCCGCGGGCGACCTCTTCGGTCGCCTTTTCAAGCGCACCGATCGGTTCCGTAATCTTGCGCGCCAGATAAATTCCGAACCAGACCGCTCCGAAAATGATGATCAGCGTGATCATCAAAAAAAGAAGGAGATACGACTCCCGGATCGGGTTCTTGAATTTCTGGAGAGCCTGATAATCCCGGAAGGCATGGGTAATGTTGCCCATTTTTTCAAGAAACCGCCCGGGAACGAAGTAGTTCACCACAACGGCACCCTGGCGGGACATCGCCCGTTTTCCCCGGGGACCGGGATAGGCGACCGGAACAACAGCCCGAATCAGATCCCCCAGTCCGGTGGAATAGACAAACGCGTCCCCCCCTTTTTTGAGCGCGCGCGTGATCTGGTCTCTCGGAAGATCGAGGAGCCGGACATTGAGCGAATTGACCTGGGCAATCCGGACCGGAACAGCCGCCGTTGTCCGGTCCCCGTGAAGGACATACAGCTCAACCCCCGCCAGGTCATACTCCTTGCGCTTCAGCGTCAGAAAATCCTTTAACGCATCCGGATGGCCCACCATCCCCGGGCGGACGGACATTTCATCGGAAATCTCCCGTGCGATCAAAACGGTGTTTTCCTTGGTCTGGTTATAATAGCCGCGCGCCACCTCCAGGGAGGAGTGCAGGGAGTCGGTGATCGGAAAGCTGAACCACCTCTGGACCGAATTGTTCAAAAATCCGCTTGCGACAATGAACAGAAGAACGGACGGGATCAGGACCATCAACAAAAACGCCCCGATGAGACGGGACTTGAACCCGCTGCCGAACACCCCCGTCCGCCGGTCCCAGTAGAGTTTGACGATATTCCGGAGCAACACCAGGATCAGGCTGATGGCCAGGATCAGATCGATATTGAACAGAAAAATAACAATGAGATGGGAAATCAGACGCGAAGAATAATGGGCGGGAGGGGTCCGCATTTCCAGAAACGTCGTCAGAAGCGTCATGACCAGAAAGGCGCTGATCAGGACCAGAGGGGAACGGAGAAGTCTTTTTCGGAGCTCCGGCGTGTTTTTAGAGGTCACGTCCCATCTTCTCCATCCTGCGGGTCCGATCCGTTTCTGATCGCTTCAGGAAACCGGCACCCCCATCAGCCGGTTCCCCAGCTCGATCCACTCCTCGACAACGCTGGTTTTTGGGGACAGCGGGATATCCCGTCCCACGCTCACTTCAAGCGGCTCTCCTCCCGGAAAAAGCGGGATCCGGGTCTGACGCACGGTGAGCCGGGCAGCGGGATTCTGTGTCGACAGGCTTGCGGTCAGTGTCGCCGACATTTTTCCTCCCTTTGCGAGCACCGCCGAAAAAGGACGAACATCCAGGGCAACAGAAGAAAAACGGGCTTTCAGGAACACTTTCCGGTAGGCGTGTGACGCGATCCGCACCCGACTGCCGTTGACCCGCAGATTTCCTTCCCATCGGGCAGCGGGGCCGTGAATGTATCCGTCTGCCAGAAGCACGCCGGAATAATCCCCGTTCCTGCCTCCCAGAAGAGGTTCCAGACCTGACAGACCCACCGTTCCATGAAAAAAAACGTCCAGGAAGGGAACATTCTGAATTTGTGTGACGTTCCCCTGGACACGGAACCAGGACGGGCGCATGGACAACCCCAGCCGGAAATCCCGAAGGCTCCCCTTCTCAATACTCCCGGAAAAGCGGACCGCGTCGAGGACAACGCCTCTTCCTGCCTTCTTGACTTGCAGGCCGGGAGAAGAAAAACGCACCTGAAAACGATTCATCAAGGGATTCGACGTGACGCGTCCCGAGATCCCTCTCATTTCCACGACCGGAGGCTTTCCGACAATCCCCCAGGAAACACGGCCCTTGCGAATCCTGAAAGAACGGACAACGGCTCCTCCTCCGTGGGGAGTCTGGACGCCTTCCCGCCATTTTTCAAAAAACTGCCGGTAATTGTCGGCTCCGTCATCCCGCATGACAGCGGTGACCGACGGTTCGAGGAACGTCAAGTCCCGGAAATCATACACCCGGGTTAAAAGAGACAGAAGGCTCAGATGGCCATCCACCCCGGGAAAGTCGAACAACGTCCGGTATTCCCCGGACTGTCCCAGCGGAAACCGGAAGCGGACATTGCGAAAGCGGACATTGCCGGTCAGGAGGTTCAGCTGCACCGAACCGATTTCCACCTGACCTTCATACGCCTGACGGACAATCCGGACAAGATCCGTCCGCAAGTTTTTTTCAAAGGAATGCCGGATCTCCCAGAACCCGAAAACCGCGAGAAGAGACAGAAGGAGCAAAACAAGAACCAGGGATCGTCCGCGATGCCCGCCGGTCAAAGATCACCCCTGACTTTTTCGATCCTTCAGGCTGACAAAATACATTTTTGCCTGATAGATCATGTCCTTGATATATTCCTTTTCCTCGGCACCCAGCACAGGCTCCCCTTCCCGGAGAAAGGTGTCCATCAGGTCGATCAGCAACTTGGAGGACTCGAAGTCCGGTGGTCGTTCGGGCCTCCCCGTCCGCGGATCGACGCCCAGGGCACTGATGGCCATTCCGCCCAGAATGGCGGGAATATGGCCAAGGCGAGGCGCTTCGTCCACGTCGACGGGCTGGTTGTCGAGCAGGGAAACCGGGAGTTTGTCCCGGAAGGCTTCCTGAAAGGCCTCCATCAGACCGAGAAAAAACCGCGCCTCCCGAATATTGAAGGACGGGGCCGGACGACGGGTTTCCGGATCGAACGCCAAATGATTCAGGACCATTCCGGACAGAAGAGCGAGAATCTGGTCCAGACCGGCCTCGTTGGAGGGAGGCGGCGTAGGGGATTCCTTTTCTTTCCGGATCGTCGAGCCCTCCCCGAAAGACGGATCTTTTTCCGTCCTGGCCCGTTCGTCCGCCGAAGTGTCTTTTTTTTGCTCCGCCGGAGAGGACTGCGGCTCATCGAGATCATACCGGGGCCTTCTGTCCGATATAATGAATTCAGCTTCTTTTTCGTCCCTGTCCGACATGGGTGTCCTTTCTTCTCTCTGCCTTGGGGGTGCTCACCATGAGTCACCGGTTTCTTCTCGCGTTTCTTCCGTTGTTCGTGGCGATCGATCCGCCCGGAATCCTGCCCTTTTTTCTCAGTCTAACACAGGGTCTTCCCGCCCCCCAAAAAAAGACGATTGCACGGACGGCGTCTCTCACGGCGTTTCTCCTGAGCCTGTCGTTCGCCCTGGGAGGACGCGTGATCCTGGACTATCTTGGATTGTCCATCTGGGACTTTTCCATCGCGGGAGGCATTCTCCTTCTGGTCCTGTCCGTCTCGGACCTTCTGCAGTCCCAAAAACTCCCGGAAGAAGAAGATGTATCGGCGAAAAATCTGACCCGGCGGTCTCTTGGGGTCGTCCCTCTGGGAATTCCCGTGATTGCCGGTCCGGCCACCCTGACGACCGCCCTGACGCTCAGCAAGAGCGGTCCCTTGTGGGCCGTTGTCTCGGCTCTCCTCGTCAACATGCTCCTGATTTATTTTTTACTGTCCCGCTCCGAAAAACTGAACCGGATCATGGGAAACACCCTTTCGAGCGCTGTCGGAAAAATCTTTTCCCTCTTGCTGGCAGCCATCGCGGTCAGCCTGATCCACAAGGGGATCGTCGGTCTCATGATGCCCTGAATATCGACCGGATTGCCCCGGGACGCGTTTTTCTGCACAATGCCCGTGAGAGATTTATGACAGGGAAATGAAAAACCATCAAACATCAACAAAGGACGATCCCTTGGCCTCTTCCGATTTTCTTCGGGAAAAATCCACCTGGATGTGCGACGATTTCCGCATCGAAATCACGAGCAAATTGATCCTGGTGGGAATTTATCCCCCGACGCCGGTCGTTCCGGTCATCTTTACGCCGGGATTTCCCGTGACGGTCCCCTCTCTGTGCTTCGTCCAGCTCTTTGAATCCGACCGGGACGGAATCGCGTCTTTCACCTCCCGCATCCAGAACCTCGAATCCGGAAGGCAAATCGGAGGCGAGGTGACCGGACGCCTCCGCCTCCAGAAAGGTCAGATCATCAACCTGCTCCGGTTCGGGGGGCTTCCCTTTCAGCAGGCAGGCTCTTTCGGACTGTCCACACAGGTGGAAGGATGTTCCGATCCCTTTACGGCCAACTTCGATGTGAAGCTGTTCACGCCGCCTTCACCGTCGTCTTCCTGACATTCTCAAGAAGACGGTTTTTCGAGGACAAACAGATAATAGCGATTTTCCAGTTGCACCTGTCCGGTCCGGGGATCCCGGTGAGGGAAAAACGCTTGCCGGGTCCTGTCGAGAAGCTCCTCTTCCAGTTCCTCCCTTCCTTCCAGAACCAGGGAAAAGCGGCCTGTCCCCACAAGCGCCCTGGCAGCGGTTTCCACGTCCGGAAACCGGAAGACAATCCGGTCGGGATAGACCTTTTTGACAACAAGACCCGCGGAAGCCGTCACTTCCTCAAGCCAGGCGCTTCTGCCTCCGGAATAGGGGGACTCCAGGGGCGGAACCTGGCCTTCATAAGGATGGGGCCATGTCCGGAGAACAGTCCGGGATACTTCTCCCAGGGCCGTTTCTTCCGGTCTTCCCCACGCCGAGAAACCGAACTTTCCCCCCGGCGTCAAAATGCGACCGATCTCCTGAAGCTGTTTTTCGGGAGCGCGGGAAAAAATGGTCCCCATCGACGACACCACCACCCCGAAAGACCCGGACGAAAACGGCAAGGCATCCTGATCGGCGACGACCCCCCGGCTTTTTGAAACGGACTGACGGGCAAAACGCACCATACGAAAGGAAAAATCGCATCCCACGTTCACAAACCGGTCCTGAGCCCTGGAGAGGGCTTCCAGAACGGTTCCGGGTCCGCAGGCCAGATCCAGGACAGGGCCCGGGGGAAGAGGGAGAACCATCGAAGACACTTTTTTCCCGATTTCCCCCAGGTGAAGTCCGAGCCCTTCCCGGTAACGCGCGGCTGCCTGTTCCCATCCGCGACGCATCCCGCTACCCGTCCCCTCTGTGTCCTGCTTTTTTGTCATGCGTCTCCCCCTCTCCGATCCTCCGGAACGATCAGCATCGCGTCGCCATAGCTCAAAAACATGAAGCCTTCCTCCAGCGCCTGCCTGTAGAGGGAGCGCCATCGGCCGTTCCCCCCCAGAAAACTGTCGACAAGAACCACCAGGGTCGAGCGCGGTTGATGGAAGTTTGTCAGCAACCCGTCCACCACACGAAAGGGAAAACCCGGACGGATGAAGAGACGCGTCCAGGCCGGCACGGCATCCCGGACGGGATGTTGGCCCCAGGTTTCGAGCGTCCGCATGACCGTTGTCCCGACGGCAAACACCCGGCTTCCCCGACGCCGGGCGTCTTCGATCTTTTGGACCGTTTCGTCCGGCACCAGAAACCGTTCGGCATGCATGACGTGCTGACCGACGCCGCCCGGTCCGAGCGGACGGAAGGTTCCGATCCCCACATGAAGAGTGACGGTCGCCGTTTCCACCCCCTTGTCCTTCAGGTGTTCCAGCAACGCTTCCGTGAAGTGCAGTCCGGCCGTGGGAGCCGCCACCGACCCCGCGTGGCGGGAGAAGACGGTCTGATATCGTTCCCGGTCGCTGGGATGGTGGTCCCGGGCTTTCCGGATATAAGGGGGAAGGGGCATCTCTCCATGGGACTCCAGCCAGGAGAGAAGGGTCTCCTCTCCTTCGTAGACCCCCTGGAAACAGCCTTCCTCCGGAAGATACCGGATATCCCTCACCCTTCCCCCACCCGGCAGAGACAGGGTCGAAGACGATCCGATTCCCTTTCCCAGAAAACGAACGGGCGAAGGATCCTGGGGATTTAAAAACAGCAGCTCGATTTTTCGTCCCGTTGGCGCCCGGATAAACACCCGCGCGGGAAGAACCCGGGAATCGTTCAAAACCAGAAGATCTCCCGGAAAAAGAAAGCGGGAAAACTCCTCCATCGTCCCGAAATACGGGCCTCCGGATTCGCGGCCGACAACGAGAAGGCGGCTTTCCCCCCGGTTCTTCGGCGGAAAAAGACGGATCCGGTCTTCCGGAAGGTCGTAGTCGTACTCGTCCGGATTCCCCCGGGAAACGGAGAGTTGTTCTTCATTGGTTGTCCAGAGAGTCTCCGGCTGATAAAATGTTCCCGGATCCAAGCGTGTGTGGTGCATGTTTTCGTCCGACGTCATAACCCCTCGTTTGTTCTGATGGCCTGGAGGTGCTGATGCCCGCCTGTCCCGTCTGTCTGACCGGAACGTCCGGATTCCTGATCCGGGCCGACACCCCGTTCCGGAGAGAGATTCTCGGAATCGGAAAAAAAGACACTCTTCTGCCCTCCGGAGAAGGTCCGGTCATTCTCTGGAACGACACGACCGCCTGGATCGAAGAGGGCCATTTTTATGGAATGATCGAATTCTGGGACCGCTATTGCTCTCCCGACCGCTGGCAATTTTACCGGCTCGAGCGTCCCCGTTCCCTTCCGTCCTCGCTCCCGGATCCGGTCGACTGGCGATGGATCGTCGACAACAAGCCTCTCGTGTGGATCGACACCCTGATCGAGCAGGGCGCGATCCGGATGTTCCGGCAACCCATTGTCGAACTGGGGAAAAAAGAGGGATCCCGGATCATCGGATACGAACTCCTGGCCCGGGGAGAGGAAAGCGACGGGGAGATCATTCCCCCGCTCGTCCTGATCCGGGAGGCCCGATCCCAGAACCGGCTCTTTCATCTCGACCGGGCCTGCCGGCTCAGTGCGATCCGCACGGTGACGAACCGGCCGGAAAGCTTCGTCTATTTTATCAACTTTATTCCCAGCGTCATCTATGTCGCCGAACATTGTCTGGAAACAACGATGGCGGCGATCCGGAGCTCGACCCTTTCCCCGGATCAGATCGTCTTTGAAGTCACTGAATCCGAGTACGTGGAAGATCCCGAGCATCTGAAGTCCATCCTGACATACTACCGGAAAAACGGCTTTCGCTATGCGCTCGACGATGTCGGGGAAGGGTACAACACGATCGAGCGGCTCCGCTTCCTGGAGCCGGATATCATCAAGCTCGACCGGAAATGGGTGTCCGGTGTCCACAATCATCCGGACAAACAGGAAAAAGCCAGGCAAATTTACGATGCGGCCCGGGAAACGGGGGCCACCTGTCTGGCCGAAGGGGTGGAAGAACCGGAAGAAGCGCTTGTCCTGAAACAGATGGGCTACTTCTGGCAACAGGGGTATCTGTACGGAAAGCCGGCGCCTTTTCCGGACCGTCCCTGATCATCAACGACCGTTTGCCTCTTTGGGAACACGCAAGTCCCGGCCGTCCGGCGTGGCAGAACGGATCGTCTTGCGTATTCCTGAAGACGAGACATCTTCGGCAAAAAGTCTCTCTTGAAGGAATGCTCTGACCGTGAAGAAAAAACGTCGCATCGTCCTGTCCATCGCCAGGGTTCTCCTCTGTCTGTTTTTCGTCCTGCCCGGAAACGCTCGGGCGGGGCTCGACGGAAACCGGACCCAGATCGCCGCGGACGCCCAAAAACTGGGGCTCGTTGCGGGTCCCGTGACCAACGAAAACGGATATTCGACCGTCACGCTGACCCTGCCCGCCACCTCGCCCTTGTCCATGAACGGCCGGAAGACCTTGACAGTTCGCGAATTCTTCGACACCGGCGGAACGATCTTCGCCGTCGCCTGGGAAGGCTCCCTTCCACCGGATCTGTCGGTGCTTCTGGGAGACAAAATCACCCGCGTCCCCCAAAAAAATCTCTCTCCCTACCGCCATCAGCTGCTTGTCCAGACACCGGATTTGAAACTGCGCGTCATCGGCACCGCCCGGTTCCGTGCGGGGAACGCCTGGATCCCCGCCCGGCTTCCCCCCGGTTTCAGGACGGACCAGATCCGGGTCCTGGCCCCATGACACCGTGAACCCATGAAACGGCCCCCCGTCCAAAAAATCCTGCGTGCGTTTTTCCTGGGGACCGGTTTTCTCCTCCTGTCCGGCTGCGGAGGAGGAGGGGGAGTGCCTTCGTCTTCCCCGCCGGAAGCGGTCTGCACCGGTGGAACACCCCCGTCAACACAGACCCCGGCCTCCAATCAGATCGCCGTCTACCAATCCACCTGCCAGGGGGCGGTCAACACACCGGTCGTGACGCTGTATATCTGCGTTCCCCACACATCCACCTGCGAGGATGTTCCCAATATCCTGGTGGACATCGGATCAACCGGTCTCCGTCTGTCCCACACCCTGTCCATCGCCTCCAAGCTTCCCCAGGAGTCCGAAAACGGACCAGTCACCGAATGTTATGGGTTCGTGAGCGGCTACAACTACGGGCCGGTCGTTACCGCCACTGTCACCTTGGCTCAGCAGACCGTCACCGTCCCCGTCCAGATTTCAGACTCCCAGATCCCCGCCCCGTCATCCTGCGTCACTGCGTTTAATAGCTCTGCCCCGTTTGAACCCACCTTCAAC
>JAKBTR010000096.1 GCA_021844275.1 Nitrospirota bacterium
GCGACATCCCCAGGTTCTGCAGCTGATCATGGACAGCCTCCGGTACTGGGTGACCCACATGCATGTGGACGGTTTCCGGTTCGACCTCGCCAGCGCTCTGGCACGGGAGCTCCACGAAGTCGACCGCCTGAGCGCTTTTTTCGACGTCATCCAGCAAGACCCTGTTGTTTCTCAGGTCAAGCTGATCGCTGAGCCGTGGGACATTGGAGAAGGCGGATATCAGGTTGGCAATTTTCCACCGTTGTGGACAGAATGGAATGGCCGCTATCGGGATTGTATTCGGCGTTTCTGGAAAGGGGAAGGGAGACAGGTTGCCGAATTGGCCACCCGCCTGTCCGGAAGCAGTGACCTTTACGAGCAGGGCGGACGCCGGCCCCATGCCAGCATCAATTTCATTACGGCTCACGATGGCTTCACTCTGAACGATCTTGTCAGTTACAACCAAAAACATAACGAGGACAACGGAGAGGGGAACCGGGACGGGACGGACGACAACATCAGCTGGAATTGCGGCGAGGAAGGGCCGACAGACAAGGCCGATGTCCGGGAGCTGCGCGCGCGTCAAATGCGAAATTTCCTGGCCACTCTCCTTCTGTCTCAGGGCGTCCCGATGATTCTCGGCGGGGACGAGTTCGCTCGGACACAGCAGGGCAACAACAACGCCTATTGCCAGGACAACCCGATCACATGGTTCGACTGGAATCTGACGACGGATCAGAAGGAACTTTTGGAGTTTACCCGGAACCTGATCCATTTTCGACGTGCCTCTCCGGTGCTGAAACGGAGAAAATTTTTACAGGGAAGGCGGATCCGGGGATCCGAGATCAAGGACATTTCCTGGTTTTCACCCGTTGGCAGGGAGATGACCGACGAAGAGTGGAACTCCGATTACGTTCGTTGTCTCGGGGTACGCCTCGCAGGAGACGCTATGATGGAAAGGGATCAGCGGGGACATGCAATGATCGGAGAAACTCTCCTGATCCTTTTGAACGCCGATTATCAAGCCCTGGATTTCATCTTGCCGGCGCACAAAAAAGCCTCCCATTGGTCGATAGTCGTCAACACGGCGACACGAAATCGAGGGGATCGGGGGAGGAGAAAAAGTTTTTTCCGTGGAGGCAGACCGTTTACTATCGAAGGAAGGAGTCTGGCCGTTTTTTCTCTCAACCGGTCTTTGGAACGGCCGTAGGTTTTTTTATAGCTGTTATGCATGTTTTTTGTTCATGAGGAGATGTAGATGGCAGGAAGTCTGACGCAAAAGAAAAAGACCCGGTGGTTTCAGAGCATTCTGGCGTTTTCCGCGAAGTTTCAGCTTGCGGTCGTCCTTTCCCTGCTTGTCGTAGGCTATTCTCCGGCAGCCCAGGCACTAACGCAGCCTGTTTCGAAAAGTGCAAAGCCGGACCGGAAGTCCGAAAAAACAGGAAAAATATTTTCCGGAATCCTTCTGGATATCGATCTTAAGGACCATCCCATGACGTTGACCGTTGAAAACGGGGGGAGAGTCCGACGACACTTCGTGTTTGGAGGAGCATTGCTTCCCCGGACCCTTGTCTGGAAAAACGGAAAGAGTGTCGGCGTCAAGGCTCTCAAGAAAGGCGATCATGTCCGTCTGGTCTATTTAAGGGGAGATGCCGGTCCCCAGGTAACCCATGTGCGCATTCTTCCCTAGACCCTGAACATGTCTTATTCGGGAAGCCGATCCGGTTCGGTGCTTTTTTTCTCTCCGCCCCTTCCGGAGAGTTCGTGCGGCATGGAATGGAAGAAAATCACAGCGGCGAGAGCGGCGATAGCCGCGAAAACCATGAAAGAAAACCTGTAACCCACCTTTCCGACAGAAACTCCCTGCAGCAACGGTCCGATGATGGACCCGAGCGCCATGGCGATCTGAGCCAGTCCCATCAGCATGTTGAATCCCTTTTTTCCCCGGGTCATGTCGCTGACGATCAGTGCGACGGACACACCATAGATGCCGGCAGCGATGCCGTCGAGAACCTGCGTGAACAGCAAAACGGTCGTATTCATGCTGACCGCGCAGATCATCGAGCGGATAGGCATGATGAAAAACGCGATGGAAAAAATGAGTTTGTGTCCCCAGCGTGCGCTGCTGCGCGCCGCCCACCAGGCGACCGGGATCATGGTGGCCTGGGCGATGAAGACGACCCACTCCATCTTTCCGTTACCTCCGTGAAGGAATCTCAGATAGAGGAGAAGAAGGGGCATGACCGGCGCATTGGAAATCTGAAAAAGGGTTGTGGCAATCAAAAGGACCCGGATTGCGGGGGACCGGAAAAAATCCAGAAAAACCCGGCCCAGGGAACGCTCGTCCCGGATAGTGTCGAGTTCTTCCTGTTCTTGTATCGAGACTGTCTTTTTCTTTCCGATCTGGTGAAAGACCAGTTCCTTCTTCTGGACCAGGAACAGGGAAAGAATGCCGAGGAGGCTCCCGGCCCCGATCGGGAGAAATCCCCAGACCAGGCCATGATGGTGGATCATGTAAGATGTTCCGATGGCGCTGGCCAGAAAACCGGCATGGTTCCACATCTGGTTCTGTCCCATGATCCAGGCGAAGCGGTGACGGCCGGCCAGGGAAAACGCCAATGTGGCCGACATTGTCAAAAAAAAGGAACTGGCCCCTCCTGCGAGGAACAAGAGACCATCCGAGAACGTTTCGCTGGAAACGGACAACGGAACCAGGGAAAACCCGAGACCGTAAAGTCCGATGACGATCCCTGTCAGGATCCGTTGACGCGGAATGGTTTCGGCAATAAAGCCGGACGGGGCCTGGAAGAGAAGTGTTCCGACTCCGATCATCGCAGTGGCGATCCCGACGGACTGGAAGGACCAGTGGTGGGTTTTAAGGTAATCGGTGAGAAACGGCACCCCCACCCCGATGATTTCTCCCAGGAAAAAATTGAGAAGATTTAATCCCAGCTGGCTTCGGAAAGAAATTCGGGGAGTTTCGGATATCAATGATCGCTCCTGTGGAAGTAGAGAGAGTGTTTCAAGGGCTTTTGTTCCGGGTTTCTTGAAAAAAACTTCAGAATGACGTCATCATGCGCTCTGTCAGATTTTCCAGTTCCTGTGCCATTTGAGGAACGGGCAGATGACAGCGTGTGCCGTGACCGGGAAGAACCCATTCGAAATGAAAATCGGACAAGCGTCTCATGGAGCGGATCTGCTCGGACCAGTCATGCCAGCAAGTGTTTCTGGAAGAAAAAAGAGTCTGTTTTACGGGATCCCAGGACAGATGATCGCCCGTGAACAGAAATTCTTTCCAGAGCATGCAGCAGGATCCGGCCGTGTGCCCCGGAACAGGGATGATCCGAAGGTCCGGAAACAGGGTCCGGACCTCGTTCCCCCGGAGAAGGATTTCGATGCCGCGGGTCTCTTTCCCGAGATCCGCTTCATGGAGTATCCGGCGGCATCCAAAGTGCCGGTGAAACTTTTCGTGATCCGCGACGTCGTCTTTATGTGTCAGAAACATCAGGGCGATTCCTCCCAGGCCTTCGATCTTTCTTGCCAGGGATTTGGAAAATCGTGGCGAATCGACAAGAATGTTCCCTTCCGGGTGAAGGATCAGGTAGCTTGCTGCTCCGTAGCTTTTGGACGAATGGTATCCGCAGTACAGGACATTTTCGCCGACAGGTTCAGGAAGTCTTTGTTCCGCCAAGGTATAATCCTGGGGAATCCGTGATCCGATGGCACCGACCGGACAGGCCAGAACCGATATTTGCGCCCGCACCCTTTCTTCGTCGGTCACCGGTTGCCGACAGACGTGGGACATTCCGTTCAGATCTGCAAAAGTCTCCGGAGCCAACCATTCGCAGGCTCCGCAGTCGATGCAGGTCCGGTCGACAAAGAATTCCCCTGGAACGTTGGAGGGCAGGCTTTTCTGTAAACTGGCCATGGAAGGTCACCTTGAAGTATCGGTCTGTCCGGATTCGGCTGGCCTTTCCTTTCTCATTCTAGGCTGTTGGGACGACGAGTCCAAGTTTTCCGGTTTTCAGGAGAAAACCCGGACAAAATTTCGGGTTCCATTGATGTTTTGGGGTTTCAGAGGGCAGGGCCCTGAGGGATACATGAAAAAGATCGTTGTGGTGGTTTTCTTTCTTTTGGCACTGATGCCTTATTCAAATCCGGATAAACAGGCCTTCGACCAATTTATCCTTGTGCATGTCAAGGAAGGACAGCATTTGAAGAAAGGGGCTTTCCAGGACCAGTTGTTCTCCTTTTTTGGACCTGTCGTCATCGACCAGATATCTTCGCGAAAGGACTACTTTTTCTTTTCCATCTATACGTTGAACCTTCCCCAAAAGCCTCCCCGTCATTTTCTGGGAATTTATCATATTTTCCTTCCGGTTTGACGGATCTGACAAAATTTAGAGGAAGAGCTTGTGATCCCGATGCCCTTGGGAAAAAAACCGGAAAAAGAAAGGTCCGATTTAACGGGGGCAACTCCCCGGTCCGGAATCGGGATCCTGAAGTCCGTTATGGGTCGGGAGTGCCAGGAAAGATCTTCAACGGAACTTTTCGAGCTTCGCTCGAAAAGAAGCCGGATACCAGGGTAACGTACTGAATTGTGTGCAATATTAGGCCTTGGCCATTTGTGAGGCAGGGATCTGTTCAAAGGAAAAATGGGAGATATCCGCCCGAACGCTGGCATGCTCCACGGTAATGGCGAAAATCTGCCCCTCTCTATCGAGATCGATCAAGGTGTTTTCATCCAGATCTCGCGTTTCGGACACTTCCGTTTCCCTAAATTCGATATAAAGTGTGTCAGTATCTCCGAAGTATTTGACTTTCACAACACAGATCTCCGATCGCGAAAGACATCATGACAGGGACTTATGCCTTGAGAGGTTCCCCACGTTTTGCGGCTTCTTCGTCGAGAACCCTGAATCCATATGTTTTGGCCGCCTGAATCAATCGGCGATCAAAAGAGCAGAACATAACGGAATATTCAGACAATTGAGATCTGAATGCGATAGCGACATGAAGATGAATCGAATCCATCGCTCTCAGTGGGAGTGTCGGGGAAAGCACTTACTGGGCGGCTTCTAAAGGATCAATGCGGACCACAGCAAGTCTTCCGAACCAAAGTTGATTAAGCTTTGGAAGAACCTGGGACACGTAATCCCATTCCATTCCTCCACTTCGGACTTTTTGGGAAAAGGCCGACATGACTTCCGTGTATGCGATTTCGGATGTGGCAAGAATATCGGCGTTCTCTGCCCATTGACGGACACTTTGATAGTGGGGTTCATGAACATAGAACTTGACGATGGCGTTGGAATCAAGCTACAGAGCTGTCGCCACGTTCTTCGCTTATGATTTCGGAGAGGGTTTTTCCCGGAATTTCCAGTTCGAGAAAGGAAAGTTTCGAGGTCGGGTTTTCAGGCCATCGAATCGGAGAGTGAACCATTTTGGCCCATTCCTTGATGTTTTCCGGGATAGTTATTTCGGTTTTCATGATCAATTCTTCCCTCCAGAAATTGTCCTAAAAACAGTCTAGCAAATAGTATGAAGATTGACATCAGATTTCCCATGTGTGGATTTAGCTCAAACAGGGTGTCCGATTAATTAGGGGCAATTCCATTCAGCCCATCGCAGTAAAACTTGACGGTACTCGTTTCCCTTCCGTCGAGCGTCAAATTGATCGCTATTTTCGAGCGTCGATGTCAGCCCCTCATTTTTCGGCAGAGCAACGTATAGAATTTTTCGGACGTGAAATCGAGCCAACACTACAACGTGAGCTCAAGCATAAAGGAACTGCTAATGGAGACGGCAGCTACTCGGCGGAGTTGATCGGATATCTTGAAATTTTATCTCAGAAGTCATGTTTGACAAGGGATTAACTTATTGAGGCAGTTATTTTTACTCGTTTTCATCCTCCTAATTCAACAACTTTGCCAAATCTTCGGCTCTCAAGTGGGTATAGCGTCTAAGCATCTGCAATGTCTTGTGTCCCGTGATGGCTGCCACCTGCATAGGATTCAATCCCTTTTCTAAGAACCGTCTTTTGGC
>JAKBTR010000006.1 GCA_021844275.1 Nitrospirota bacterium
CTCCAGGATCTCGATCATCCGGTCGATTTCCTCTTCCGAGACCGTCAGGGCCGGCATGAAACGAAGGGTGTCGGGACGCGGAGAGTTCAAGAGGAGTCCCCGGGCGAAGGCCTCCTCGACGATCCGGGCCCCTCCGTCCGAGGTCAGCCCCATGGCCAGCAGAAGTCCCTGGCCGCGCACCCGGTCCTGGCCCGTCCGGAAGGAAAGCTCCTCGAGGCGAGTTCTGAGGTATTCTCCCTTTCTCCTGACCCCTTCAAGGAACTCCCGGCGGCTCACGATCTCGAAGACCGCCAATCCCGCCGCCATGGCGAGGGCATTTCCGTTGAAGGTCCCTCCCTGGTCTCCCTTTTCGAAGCAGCAAACCGATTCCCTGGCGGTCAGGGCTCCCAGAGGAAACCCTCCCCCGACTCCCTTCCCGAGAGTCATGATATCCGGCTCGATCCCGGCCTGTTCATAAGCGAAAAGGGTTCCCGTGCGCCCCATCCCCGTCTGTATCTCGTCCAATATCAGCAGGATCCCTTTTCGGTTTGTGAGATCCCGAAGGGCCGACAGGTACTCCCGGGAAGCCGGGATGACCCCGGCCTCTCCCTGGATGGGCTCAAGCATGACCGCGACCGTCCGCTCCGTCAAGGCATTCCGGACCGCCTCGATGTCGTTTAAGGGAACCTTGACGAAGTCCGGAACCTTGGGCTCGAAGAGGGTTTCCCATTGCGGTTTTCCCGAGGCCGACATCGTGGCGAGGGTCCGGCCGTGGAAAGAGTTGTGCATCGTGACGATCTCGCGAGCTCCCGAACGGTGAAGCTGGCCCCATTTTCGGGCCAGCTTGATCGCCCCCTCGTTGGCCTCGGCTCCGCTGTTCGTGAAAAACACTTTGTCCATCGCAGAATGGTCGACGATCTTCTGGGCCAACGTCAGGAGTCCGTTTGTGAAGTACGCGGGACTGGCGTTGATGAGTTTTCCGGCTTGCTCCGAGATGGCCCTGACCATTGCCGGATGGGAATGGCCAAGACAGTTGACCGCCCATCCCTGGACAAAATCGAGATAGTTTTTCCCCTCCTTGTCGGTAAGCCATGAACCTTGACCCTGAACAAAAACAACTGGAGGCCGATCCGCGGTCCACATCAGGGGGGAAGCTGACAGGGTATCCTTCTCAGACGGCGACATCGTTTCTGACCTTCATCATCCGGTTCCCTCCTCTCTGGAATTCGTAGTCTACGGAAATAATAGACACAGTGTATTCCTGTTCACGAAGCTTTTCCTGAACCTCTTCCAAATGGCGCGAGGGAACGGCTCCCATTTCGAGAAGCGGGAAGATACGAACCTCCCGGGCGACCCGGCACAGCTCCCGGATCGACCGAAGATGAAAGTCGAGCGAGAGATGGGGGCTGTAAAGGAAGAGATAATGGGAGCAGAGGGCCAGATCGAATTCCTTCTCCCGAAAGGGGAGTTCCGGAAGCGAGGCATTGATGTATCTTCCTTCAGCCTGTCCCTCGTGATAGTCGTCCAGAAACTCATCCATTGCCTTCCGGCGGGTTTGACCGAGAGCCTCGACGGAAGGAATTGTCTCCCACACGAATTCAAGGGCGTTCTTCCGGGTTTCATCCAATACTGTCTCGAAAACCTGGTCGATCCGGCTCCGGATCTCTTCTCCGGAGAATCTGTAGAGGGGATCGACCGACACGACCGCTCCCCCTCGGGCCGTCAGACCGGCGTTGAAACTGGCCGGACCGTCGGCGCATCCCAGAATCCGTTCGGAAAGATCATTCTCTGAAAGGGCGAACATTCTCCTGTATTCCTCGAAGGACCGCCCCCACGGAACGACCTCTTCCAGTCGAAAAGCCATCCCGTTCCTTTTTCTGAAAGACGTTTCAGTTCACGATGAAAATCAGCCTGTGATCATTTGCGGGAAAACGAAACAGCGACCACCCGGTCGTCGAGGACTCGCCCGCTATGGTCTGAGTTCGAAGGAACCAGAAAGATCTCCCCCGGCCCGATCGTTCGGGTTTCGCCGCCCACCGTCATCTCCATTCTGCCTTCAAGGATCAGGGTCACGACATCCTCCGGATGGCGATGGGTGGGAATTAGGGTTCCCGGATCGAAGACAATCCGTCTCGCCTGATGGCTTCCCAGGGACAAGGATTGGAGCCGAACCCCTTTCTCGATCTCATCGCCTTCTTCCGGTCCGAAGGAGCGAAAAAACGAATTGCACTCCATCATTATCCTCCACTTGCTTACGGCTCAATGATCAAGAGCGCTGAGTCCCGGTGACCATTCGGCCCTTGGGTCGGGGGGATTGACAGCAAATACAGTGTAGTGTCCGGACTCGGAGCTATTTTCGGAACAAAAGACTCCACTGGTCCGGTATCGACATGAAGAAGAATAAACGGAAAACCTTAAACGGCATAATGCGCATAGGCTCTTGTGACCTTATGATCGGGACCGAAATGAAAAACCTCTGCCGCCATCCGGCCTTGCGCCCCCTTGTAGGTGAGAGTAAGACTGTTGACGCCGATCAATAATGCAATAACCTCGAACCTGAGGTCGGGAACAAGGTCGAGAGCCTTTGCCCAGTAGTTTCCGACCGCATCCTTGCCCCTGAGCGTTCCTGACGGCTCCCCTGCAATCTGGATGATTTTTGGGGAAGACATTTCGAACTGGTCCGAATAATGGGAAAGAATGCGATCCAGGTCGTGGCTATTCCATGACTCAATCCAGTTCCTTGCAAATTCCTCCGCGAAATCCTTCTCGATCATTACCAATCCTCCTATGGCCAGATGGCCGATTGTCCCATTAGGGCCTGTAAGAATTTAATAAAGCAACCTATTCGAAGGATATAAGCGAGGGAAAAATGATATCGCTCCACCCTCCATAAACTCATCACAAACTCTTTTTATTGAAGAAAAGACAACTTTATTGTCTCAATCATCATGAGAGAAGCAAGTCGTTACAGTGAAAGCCGCCCGTATTCAGTATCTTTGGATCGGGATTCTCTGATGAAATATCAGCCTCCATCCCCGGTCGGTTCGGATCCACACGGAACTGCGGGGCGCATGACGAAAGTTTCCGTCCGGACCGCTGAGAATGCTCTGGTAGGTCAGTAGGGCGACCGAAGACGACAACAGCCTCGCGGAAAAGTCCGGGAGGGGGAATTTTGCTCCAATTTCTCTTGGCAGAGTCTGAATGGTGACATGTTTGTCGTAAATCCGCCCCGAACTTCCGAACTCGAAAAAATCGTCCGCCAAAATTTCCTCCATCTTCTCCTGGGAGAAGCGGATTTCAGGAAGCCACAGGCTTTCCTCAAGCTTTCTCAAATACTCCTCTTCATCTCTGGACAGCGCCGTGGGAGCGGAAAGATCCTTACAACGATCCAGCATGGAGATCCGCCTATTCGACCTGGGAGGAAATTCGGTCAGACAGAGGTTGCCCTCCCCCCAGAAGGTTGATCGAAAATCACCGAAATATACCATTTGGGCCTCATTCGCCCGAAATCCGTCCGGACATTGCTGCGAAGGCCCATTTTCGGATCGATAACGACGGCTTTCCCGGCTTTTCGGGCGAAGATGACCCAGTGCCAGGCAGGAATCCCCTTTTCAAGATGCCATTTGATTGCCAACAGAGCGAGATCAGGAAGCTCCTCCCAGGAGGAAAAAGGGGGTTCCCCCATAGGCGCCTTCACGCCGAGGCGGTATAAAAGAGCCCGAACATGGGATGTTTCAGTCCACAGCCTCCTGTCGTTGGAAAAAATGCCGAGAGATTCTGCAATTTTCTGCACTTCCTGGTATGAAAGACCGACGATCGCAGCCACGCTGGCGATTCCGCAACCTGTTCTTTCCAGTTGTACGACAGGATCCAGCAAATTGTTTCTCCATCAAGGATGGTGTCTCTGTAACGAAATCAGACTGACTATCGAATCGACTTCCAGACCACATCTTGAAATAAGGGAATGTCGATCTCTCCCATCAGAAATGTCACCGCTCTACCCGAGAGAAATACCCGTTCCCCCCTGACATTGCAGAAAATGCTCCCGCCCCGTTTCGACAACTGACGTGCCTTCATCTCGTATTTTCCAAGCTGGACCGCCCACTAAGGGGCCAGAGCACAGTGGGCGGAACCGCACACAGGATCCTCGAAAACCCCGAACTTCGGAGCGAAGAAACGGCTGACGAAATCAAATCCTTTTTCAGAGAATCTCCCCGGAGCGGTTACCGCCACTCCGCGCAAATCCAGAGAACGCAGAACCGATTCATCGGGGTCGAGTGCGAGAATATCGTCGGCCTTTTCGAAGACGGCGATATAATCCTTTCCGGTAAATACCTCAACAGGGACTTTTCCCAGTCCTGCGACCAGTGTATCGGGGACTGGACAGGGACTGAGGGGCAAAGCGGGAAAATCCATAACGAGAAGGCCATCTTTTTTCTGAACGGAAAGCCTCCCACTCCGTGTGTCAAATCCGATGAAAGGGTCAGTGTAGCCGAGATGTCGGAAAAGAACATGCGCGGCCGCAAGGGTCGCATGGCCGCACAGATCGACCTCGCAGGCCGGGGTGAACCATCTGAGGTGAAATCGCGATCCCGAAGGCACGAAGAAGGCGGTTTCTGAGAGGTTGTTTTCGGAGGCAATGGCCTGGAGAATGGTATCAGGAAGCCATGAATCGAGAGGAAGAACCGCAGCGGGGTTTCCTTCGAACAGACAATCCGCAAATGCGTCGACATGGAACAGCTTGAGTTTCAAGGATTATCGTCCTTTCCCTTTTTGCCTTCCAAAAATCTTAGAGGGAGACGATCGCGAAAACAAGCTGTCAAAATTGACAGGATATATCAAGAACTCCGATTCGCCCCCCCCGAACTCTCGATCGACCCGCGGGAGAGGGCTATCGCCATCGCCTGGAGGCTGTTTCTCGCTCCCAGCTTGCGCATGGCGTTCCGGAGATGGAACGTGACGGTGCGTTCGCTGATTTTCATGGATTGGGAGATCTCCCAGGCGGTTCGTCCCTCTTTTTTCCATGTCAGCACTTCCTTCTCCCGTGCCGTAAGAGGAGTTTCGGGAAAAAACGAAGGCGAAAAGAGTTTTGAAATAGCCACATGAAGGTGGGGGAGGAGGCATTCGAGCAGGATCATGTGCCGCTCGTGCCGGTGAATCTCGCGTCCCGAAAAGGAGAAGCAGGTCCCGGATTTCAAAAAAGAATGCCGTTGTCCCATCGTCACCCCTTCATCAAGCCCGAAATTTCGGGCACAATCAATGAACGACTTCTCCTCTTTGCGGGTAACCGTCCGATAGGTCTGGCTCCAGAATTGGGTTTCATAGTCCCCGAAATGCTTCCGAAACACAGGGTCGACAAGATGAAATCCACGCTCCAGATAAAGGGAAAGCCATGTACTGGGGAATCCCCCATTGACGATACAATTAGGATCAAGGGCAGAAAAATTTCGTGGATCGTCGGAGGCATAGCCGGACAATATTCCTGTCGTCGGGACAAGATCGGAGACCTCCCTTAGAAGTTTTTCCATTTCCTTTCTGGTTCGAATGGAAAGGCTCCGGTTGGCGATTACGGAGAGTGATACGAGGTCGGATTTCGAAAGCCGAGAGAGTTTTTGCTCCATTGCGCCAGCTCACAATTCCTGTGAAAATGGACCCTATCAAAAATCGGAAGGTATCGAAAGACTAAACGATTTTTCTAAGTTTTCATATTCCGAGGGGGGATCATCAGAAACAACCATTCTTTTCCTCGCCTTGGCAAGGGACACAATAGCGATTTTGACGATGTGTGATTGAGAGTTAATGGGTGTGATTTTTATTAGAGGAAAATATGTTAGAAGAGATTTCACAAATTGTT
>JAKBTR010000028.1 GCA_021844275.1 Nitrospirota bacterium
TCCCGAGGGCTCGCTGACGCCTTCTAAGCCACCTATACGGTGGATAACCGCTCCAGATCCGGCGCTTTTCCAGAAACGACAAGGGATTCCTCGACATTCCTTCAAAAAATCTTCGTTCTTCCCTCCTTTTATAAGATATGAATATCTCTAATTTTTTACAGGACAACTTTTTTGATGGTCTCGATAATGTCGTCAAGAACCATTTTCGACTGGAAGAAATCGATCAGGTCGTCCCGGAAGTCCTGATCGCGTTCACCGCTTGTCGCCGCCTGGAACGCCGAAGGCAAAACGAAGGCGTCTTTATAGAGATCCGCCACATCGAACACGAGGGCCCCGCGCCGCGTCTTCCCGTGCATGACGGGAAGCGCATAGGAGATTCCAAGCACGTTCAGGGCCGACGCAGCGTACCCATAGGCGATATAATTCCCGTGATCGAGATAACTGTTGGCCCGATCGCTCAGGGACTCCCGGCTCCCCTGCCCCTCGTTCCTGGTAAAATCGGATAGATCAAATCCTCTCGCCAGTTTTCCGTAAAGGTTCTTGGCCCATTCCGCTTCGATCGACAGCAGATGTCCGGTATCGGATGCCTTCTCCGCCTTCCGGAGAGAATACCCGATTTCCGGCTCCGTCAAAACAACATTCCTCATCTTGAGAAAAGACAAAGACGACCAGCTTTGAAGCGTCCACCGGAGACGAGTTTCAAAGAAGATTTTCGCCACGGACAATCGCTTGGCATCATCGAGCCACATCCGCATCCAGGCTTGCATGTATTCTGTGGGGCGGTATTCCGACTGAGGCGTCAGGAAGACGTAATCGACGGAAGAAAAAAGCGGCGACCCGCCATTGCCGACGAATCCGACGACAATGTTGGAGTCCGCCAACCGCCGGGCCGCCGCATCGGTCAGGGAACTTCCCTTTCCCAAGAGAATAAAGATCGTGTTGCGTTCCGGAATATTATAGAAACGTCCGATGTCTCCCTCTTCCGTCAGGTAAACCACCCGGTCGTCCTTCACGAGAACCTTGACGTGATCCAGATAGAACACGTTCGCCCGTTTAGAGAGCAGGATCTGTCGGGGCTTGACCGCTTCCCTCATTTACGGCTCCATGGGCAAGGCATAAGAGTTCTGTCCTCGCGAGAGGCCAAAGGAATCAGGAAAACACTCGGACGTCGGATGCCCCTCCCGCCGGGCGACGTGAAGACTGAACCGCTCCCCCGTGGACTTGCTGTGCATTCGAAAGAATGGAAACTGTTCCGCCCTCTCCAAACGCTTTTCCCGGAGAGAAGACGGCGTCCATCCCATCGGAGCCTCTCCACGAGGGGAACACGATTTTCGTGTCGGAACCCGGAACCGGGAATATTCGATCCACGGGCCGGAAAACGAGACCGGCACCTTTTTCGGCTTCTCGGGGAGAAAAACGAAAGCCCCGATCCGCTCGTTTTGGTTGAGTTCTTTCCAAAGGATCTCCCTCCACTCGTCTTCGGACTCGAAGAACACCCGGAACACATGCCCGGGATGCCGGAACTCCCCCTCGGTCATGAGAGGGAATCCCAGGGCAAATCGTCCCGGGTGGGAACGAAAAATTCCATGAAGCACGGAAAGCAGGCGGGTGGCCACGGGAAGGGAGCCAATGCCCCCCTTCCCGACGGTCGCCCCGTTTCTGATCCGGATATCGGCATAGAAGCAAGGTCTCATGGCAAGTCTCCTATCTCGTCAGATTCATCCGTGGAATCCTCCGATGTTTCGGATCCCCCTTTCTTGCCTTTCCCCTTTTCGGTTCCATTCTCCTTGTCGCTGACCCCATAGACGCCCCCTCGCTCGATGGCAGCGAGGGCGAACATCCCTTCCTCGCTGTCGGGGTCGACCTGCCCAAGACGTTTGACAATCTCGAACGATGAATGCTCGCCTTTCCGGTAGAACTCCTGCTGGGACAGGCTGGCGCCTAGAGGTTCAACGGGAATTGGAAACCCGTTCTCGGCATAGTCCGGATACCAGGTGTCGATCGTCCGGATGGCGTTGAAGATCTTCTGGTCGCGCAGGGCCGCCTGCCCGACGACGCAGATGCCTCCGGACTCATTCTGGGGATGCCCGAGCTTGTAGAGGAACCGCGTCGATTCCCCTTTATCGGACTTCTTTTTTTCAACGTAGTTCTGGCTCGGATAAACCTCCATCGACCCGGTAATCCGCAATGTCAAAAACGCTTCCACGAGAAGCCCGTCCTTCGACTCCCCCTTCATCTGTTTCAGAATCTCCTGGGCTAGGCATTCTTCGTCCTGCGAATAGTTCCCAAATTCGTTCAGGGAAACCTTACACGCATCGAAGGCCGCCAAAGGATGTAAGTCTCCATCGGGATGCCGTTTCTGAACAATGATCCGGATATCAGAGGCGATATTCCTGTTTCTCCAGAGCCAGCGCCCGTTCGCCACATTCCGGGCGTACCGCCGGGCCACTTCGAGAAGTCCCTGCGACTCCTTGCCCCGTTTCAGAAACACGTTGATCATTTCCCGCATCTTCCGTTGGGTCTGGACCGCATTCTCCCTGACCTTGTCGCCGGACGCGCAGGACTCCAGGAGGGTTTCAAGATCGAGAAACATCATCTCGAAACGAACGAAGAGCCCCGTGGCTTCGGGGTCGAGCTTGGCCGTCTCCATCACCTGGATATTCGAAACGGCTCGCTCTCCATTTTCTCCCGTCGTGGACGCCTTCACCCACGGGTTCAGGTTTCCCTTCCCGTCGTTGACATTCTGCGTTCCCCGGATCCCGTGCCGAACGACAAGAACAGGGGCCTTCGGCTTGTCCTTGAAAAGGTTGAACATCTCTCCGTCGGTAACGGAGTGTCCGCGACGAAACGCCAGCACTCCCGGAAGTTTTTTTAACGGTTGCAGGTTGGATAATTCCATGACATGTCTCCTTGATTCAATGTGAAAGGGCTGATGTCAGATACACGCCTGGCATCGGGAATGTCGGGCTCCAGAAATGAAGCCCGTTGGTGCGAAGCGACTGGTACTGCACAAGTCCGACCAGAGGCTCCGCATAAGCATGAGGAAGGTCGCCTCGAACATTCCGGCGGCTTTTCCGCTCGGAGATCTCGGCGTACCCGACAGTCGTCGGCATGAGCCACGCTGTGCCGTCGGAATCTTCTGAACCCTCCCGATCGGTCTCCGGCTTCCTGAACCGCCGGGTCACGCGCAGCAGTGTGTCGAGCGGATCCCTGTCTTCCGGAGCGCGGACCATCAGATCTGAACGGTCTGCAAGCGACCACGATGACCGCCGGACGTTTTTCTGGAGAAATCGGACAACCTCCTCCGGATCCCATTTGCGGGCCATCAGTTCCGGGGAACCGTATTTCACGATGTCGCCTCCGGCCAACTTTCGCCCTCGCAAAAAAGAGGCGAACCGGTTCTCCGGAATCCCCAGATCCTCCGAAAAACGGAGAACGAGCGACACCGACAGGTGGCACCGGGCCGTGGGCTGAGAAGAGAGAACATAGGGGTTTTTCGAACTGTAGTCGTCTTTGTCGATGAACGAGGCGGATCGGAACTGCGCCGGACGGAACGATCCGTTGATGTTCTCTCCCAAAAACTGAATGTCGTGATGGACGATGGCGACGCCGTCCGGTCGCGCTTCAAGGTGGCGTCCGAAGGCATGGGCGAACCCCATATAGGCCGTCACCGGGGGAGGTCCGATGATCCACCACGCCGGTTGAGCGTTGGCGTTCCGGACACTGATCTCGGGGACGACAAGATAATGGCTCATGACAAGACCTCCTCAATAACGGAAATCCACCTTAAGGAATCCTGTTCCCCGACGTGCAGCGTGACTTCCTGCCCGTGTTCGAAGAATGCGGCATCGAGGAGGGCCCGGTAGATTTTTCGCGCCTCCCGCTCGACCCATCCCCCATCCCGAAGCGCAGGATTCAGCCAAGGATCGTCCAGGGTGTCGGATGCACTCTCCTGATATTTCTCGACAAGCGCCGCATTGTCGGCCGACTTCTGCTTGAGGTCTGCGACGATCCTTACAAGGAAATCCCGCTCCTGCTCCCGGATGTCCGCATCCCCCGGCATGATGCCACGATAGGAACGTAAAACGCCTTGTCGCCATCGATAAAACTCCCGCAGGAGCGATGTCGAAAAAAAGATCTCCTTCTTGCCGAACCGAAGGGCGTACACCGTCCGGATGTCCTTGTCTTCGGTGGGAGCCTTGCAGAAAAGAACCGTCTGGAGCGCATGGGTCAGAAATCCGACGTTCTGTGTGTTAGACCCGCCGATCCCGAGAAACCCTCTGTTTCTCGGGATCATGACGGGACGGGAGGGGGTCTTCCCCTTGTCTTCATCTTTCTGTCCATACGTCTCGTACTCCTCCCGGAGCCGTTGTCCGAGGACATGGCTGAATCCCGGGGAGGGCAACGGGGTCAGGCAGACATCTTCGCCAGTCTCCGTCCGGACAATGATCTGACGAAGGCGAAGCCCCACGAAGTCCTCCGGGGATTCATAACGCCGTTCGAGATCCGGGAACGCAGAAACGATCGTCTGGACATCCTCCTCTTTCACATTGAAATACTCGCTTGACGTCTCAAGCCCTTCCATTTTTTCTTTGACCCAGGAAAACTGCTGGACAAAAGGGACAAAAGTAGCCCCGTTCAGGGATTCCAATGGAATCGTCCGGATATCCATCGTCCGGAGTGCCACACAAGGAAGGTCGATCCTGTCCTCCGGCGATAGCCTGACGCCAAATGCGAAACTGTTCGTGTTCACCCCTTTGGAAATGAAATGAGAAAACGTGCGGATCCTCGCAAGAGAATCCTTTTGAAGAGGCTTCCACGGTTTTTCTTTTTTCTTTTTCGTTTTTTTTGATTCCATGTTTTTTCCCATCCTCTCTCTCCTTTTTCCGATTCAAAGCCTTGCATCGGATCCATGGTCGAGGATAAAATGAACAATAGAACCTGTCAATACAGAAATTGCCAAATAGATAGATCATATTGATCCGTAATTATAAAAAAGAAAGAAAACAAATCTTCTTGACTTGTTAGCTTGGAAAAAAATAATGAAAACACGTCATAACTCAACGAGCAAAGAATTTGTTATTAAGCGAGCGTTCCGGATAGGGCGCGTTCTCCGCCAGGACCTCATCAGAGCCTTCGGCATGACAACGGCCACGGCCACTCGCGCCTTGACGGATGCGCTTGACTCCTGTCCATCAATGATCGAACGGCGCGGAAAGACCGTTTACCCAAAACCAGGTGTCGGCGTGCCGGATTTCGCCAACGAATCCAACCTTCTGTCGGAACTCGAAGCCGGCAAAAACGAACCACAAGAAACAGGGATCTTCGAAGAAGAACTTCCCCTCAGCTATGTGTCGTGGACGAATTCCTCCCCACCTGAACCGGGAACCCTCTTCCGCATTCTCGAGGCCATCCGCACAAATTCTCTCTTGGTCATTGTTTACGTTGGGACGAAAAAGGGCGAGGTCCCAAAAGAAAGGACAATCATCCCCCTTGCTCTCGAGCGCATGAACGACCAATGGCGGATCATCGCCCAAGACATACGTAAAATAGCCTCGAAGGAATGGGGAAGGAAGGTATGGGAGGCTCCGATCCGAACGTTTGTCCTGAGCCGGATACTCGCGTCCGAATGGTATCGTGGGCCCTTTCCAAAAGGGATCCTCCGACTTGGTCATTGGGACGAAATTCGTAAGGTGAGCGTTACCACAAACCCTCTCTACAACGACGCGCAGAAAAAAGTCCTCGAACGGGAGTTGAAGATAAAGAACGGGATTGTGGAGGTTCCATCAC
>JAKBTR010000056.1 GCA_021844275.1 Nitrospirota bacterium
TCTGGATTGCTACACCGAAGAGGGCAATAAATCCGATGGAGGCGGGAACGCTCAAATATTCCCCGAAACTCCGGAGTGCCAGGATCCCTCCGACCAAAGAGAATGGAATATTCAGCAGTATAAGCAGAGTGTAAAGGAGAGATCGGAAATTCCCGTACAACAGGATAAAGACCAGTAGAAGCGCTAGCGGAAGGAGTATGCGCAACCTGTCGAGAGTAATTCGGGTGTTCTGGAACTCTCCTCCGTATTCCAGACGGATTCCTCTGGGCGGGGGCAAATGTTTTTTGATTTTCGCTCTGATTTCCGCCACCACATGACTCGTCGCCCGATTTCGGATGTTGAACTGGACCATCATGAGCCGGCTCCCGTTTTCATGAAAAATCCGGGACGGGCCGATCACTTTTTGTATGACGGCGAGTTGACCGAGAGGTACGGTGACGCCTTTCGGGGTCGTGATCAGAATGGAACGGATCCGGCCAATGGAGATCCGGTCTTTTTTCCGGAACCGGACGTGCAGGTTGTAGCGCCGAACACCCTTGATCACCTGAGACGTGACCCCATCCGGGCCAATGCCCATCGAAACGATCCGGTCGACCGCGGACACACTGAGTCCATATTGCGCCAGCGCGGCATGATCGATGCGAATATCGATGTAAGGCTGTCCTGTTATTCTCTGAATAGTGACAGAATATACGCCTCGCACGTTTTTAAGAAGCCCTGAAAGATTTTCCGAATAGGAGGAAAGAGTCTTCAGCTGGTCTCCAAAGACTTTTACGGCCACCATGGCCTTCACTCCGGATACCATTTCATCAATTCTTTCCTGTATCGGTTGAGAGAGATCAAAGGATACAGATGGAAGGGTATCGTCCAGTTTTTTCTCCATTTGCCCCACCAGTTCCTGCTTTGACAATCGAGGCGGCCACTCCTTTCGTGGACGAAGCTGGACGAAGATTTCCGTATGGGAAGGAACATCCGTATCCGTTCCCGACTGGGCCCTTCCGATCCGGGACTGGGTCATTTCGACTTCCGGAAAGGACAACAGGATCCGGTTGATCACCCGACTGGCCTGAGTCGTTTCCACCATTGATGCCGAAGGCCACAGGTCCGCCAAAACCAGAATCGACCCTTCATCCATCACAGGAATGAATTCCGTCCCCGTTCGGAAGAACATCCACAGGGAGATTCCGACAAAAACGATCCCGACTGCGATGACCGTCCGCCCCCGGTGAAGCAGCTTTTTCAGCAAGGCCACATATGTCTTCTGGATAAAGTGAAACAGGGCTTCCCCGATCTTTTCCATATGACCTGTCTTGCCATTGCGAAAGAAACTCATCATGACGGGGACGAAGGTCAGGGAAAGGACCAGGGAAGATCCAAGAGCCAGCAAAATCGACGTCGCCATAGGGAAAAACATCTTGCCGGGGATCCCCGGCAAGAAGAGGATAGGAATGAATACCGATGAAATGATGGCGATGGAAAACAGGATGGGACGGACAACTTCTCCCGAAGCACCGGCGATTTCCTCTTTCCCCAGGGGAATGCCTCTCTCCCATTGATGGCGCTCGATATTCTCCGCCATGACGATGGACGCGTCGACCATCATGCCGATCCCGATCACGATTCCGCCCATGGACATGAGATCCGCCGCCATATGAAGACGCTGCATCAGAAAGAACGTCACCAGTATCGAGACCGGAAGAGTGACGGCAACGACGGAAGCGGCCCAGATTCTTCCGAGAAAGACAATCAGGACGAGGATGACCAGGACGCTTCCTTCCACAAGGGCATGGATGACCGTATGGATGGCTTTCAGAATCAGAGGCGCGGAAGAGTAGTATGCGTGGATGCGGACATGGTCTGGAAGAAGATGGGTGTTGATTTCATGGACTTTGGACTGGAGGCGGGACAGGACATCCAGGGCATTTTCCCCCCTCAGCATGACGACGGTTCCCTTGACGACTTCGCGGTCCCCAGCCAAAGCATTTCCCCGTCGCACTTCCGGCAGGATCTTGACCACCGCGATATCTCGAATCAGGACGGGAACACCCTGCCTGGTCGCAACGACAATCGATTCGATATCCTGTCGGGAGCGAATCCGTCCTATCCCTCGAACAATATAAGACTCGCCACCAACATCAACATACCCTCCACCGACATTTTCGTTATTCGTCGACAAAGCATTTGCCACCTGATCGAGAGACAGGTGAAAAGCCAGAAGGCGATAGGGATCGATATTGACAAAATACGCCTTGACATATCCGCCATAGGAAAGTACCCCCGCGACTCCACGCACGGTCAGAAGGGCCCTCTTCACAATCCAGTCCTGATAGGTCCGGAGCTTCATCAGGTCGACACCCGGTCCTTCCAGCGTATACCGGAATATATTTCCCGTCGGCGTCGATACGGCCCCTAAAGTCGGGGATACCCCGGGCGGCAGCGCGGTACGGGATTCGGACAATCGTTCCATGACAAGAGTTCTGGCCCGGTAAATATCCATACTGTTGCGAAACACGATCGTTACGGAAGAGAGTCCGAAAAGCGTCTTGGACCGGATCAAAACGACTCCGGGCAAACCGTTCATCTCGGTCTCGATCGTATAGGTGATCTGCTTTTCGATTTCCACAGGAGCGATACCTGGTGCTTCCGTCAGGACGGTCACCGAAACCGGTGAAACGTCTGGCAAAGCATCGACAGCGAGGGACTGCAGGGAGATAACTCCGGCCCCAGACAGAAGGAGGACAAGCAGAATGACGAGAAGACGGTTGTCGAGGATTTTATCGAAAAAACGGTTCTTCATGGATCGTCGGCGGAATGGCTGGTCACTTTCTCGAATTGTGCCTTGAGCCAGAAACCGTTCTGGTCCACGATCCGGACAGTGGATGGCAAGTGGTCACGAACAGGGACCAGTCCGGACTCCGAGTGTCCGGCCTTCACCGGAACCATCTGGTATGTCCCTTTCGAACGCTCCACGAACAGAACGTCCTTCCCCTGTTCGAGAAACACAGCCTCTCGCGGAACCCAAAGGTGACGCCCCTTGTAAGGGACCAGGAGATGAACGGACACGTACATGCCGGGACGAAGAAGAAGATGGCGGTTCTTGAAGATTCCCCGGACAAGAACCGTTCGGGTCTTGGGGTCTGCCGTCGGACTGATATAGGTGATATGCCCCCACATCCGCTTATTCGACTCCGGTATCCGGACCTCCATCCGGTCCCCCACCTTCATACCTTTCATGTCCTGCTGGTAGACATGCCCGTTGACACGAATCCAGTCCATGTTTCCGATCGTGAAGAGGCGGTCCCCCGAATAGACGGTTTGTCCGGAGATGGCGTTCTTGACCAGCACATATCCGTCCAGGTCGGATCGCATCTTCAGATAGCGGGAGATGAGGCCCGTTTTTCGGAGGCGGTCGATTTCCGGTCGGGCAACTCCGAGGTTGACAAGCTTCATCACCGCAGCCTGAATGATCTTTTGAGACAGGTCCCGGCTGGCGAGATCCGTCCCGCTGACAGATGCGAGTTTGATCGATTGCAGGTATTCCTGCTGGGCTTCGATATAGTCCGGACTGAAAAGCGTCGCCAGAAGCTGATCCTTCACAACGTGATCGCCGGTATCCGCATACACTTTCCTCACGCGGCCAAAAATCTGGTTACTGGCCCCCAGGGATCGGACCGTCACATAACTGACCCTGTCGTCAATCAGGGCCACGACACCGGATACATGAATGCGATGATTGCCGTGCCTTGGCCCGTAGAGACGGGATCCGATGCCCAAAGAGCGAACAACCTTGGGGGAAAGGGTTATAACGGTCCCGTCAGACGGCAGTGTATCGGCGATCGCAACACCCGTCTCCAGAAGAAAAGACATCAGGAAAGACACGACCAGGACCTCGAGAGCCCTAAAAATCCACCCCATTCAAGAACCTTTCTGAAACATAAGCATTCGAAAAGACAACGGGAAAGATTCTTTAGTAAACCTTATCTCTTTACGCTGACGCACAAGGACATATGCAAAATCGACTGCACCTTAATGAGCCTTCCATCAACAGCAGGAGAAGGCTCGATTTATGATAATACTATACCCCACTATACAAAATAAAGAGACCGTCCATAGCCACTTTCGAGGGATAATATTCAGACTACTGGCTCTATCGGCCGCACGCGACAGTAAAAACGCTTGCCAACTTTCAGAAGGTCGTTTTCGGGATCGACCGTCAGAAAAGGGTCCCGAACGGTTTCGCCATTCCAGTCTACGGCGCCTTGACGAATGAGTTGCTTGGCCTGGCTCTCGCTTTTTGCGGCACCGGACAACACCATGACCGTGGACAGTCTGAAAGGGGCTTCTCCTTCCAGATGGCAGACGGGTATCTCTTCCGGAACTTCCTTCCGGGAAAAAACCCTTTCAAAAGACTCCACCGCCTGAAGAGCGTTTTCCTCTCCATGAAACTGGGAAACCACCGATCTGGCCATCCGGGCTTTGGCGTCACGAGGATGAAGCCGGACGATGTCTCCCGGATCGAGGTCGGTCAAAAGGGTGGTATAAGAAACGATCAGATCGTCCGGAATAGACATGAGCCGACCGAACATATCGTCCGGTGTGTCTTCCAGGGCAACAGCATTTTTCAGGCTCTTGCTCATCTTCTTTTCTCCGTCGAGCCCAACCAGAAGAGGAAGGGTTATGACAACCTGCGGCTCTTTTTGGTGCTGGCGCAACAGGTCCCGACCGACCAGAAGATTAAAGAGCTGATCCGACCCCCCAAGTTCAACGTCGCTTTCAAGAACAACCGAATCGTATCCCTGCATCAAAGGGTAGAGAAGCTCGTGCAGATGTATCGGAAGTCGTTCGGCCATCCTTTTCTGGAAATCGTCCCTCTCCAGGAATCGGGCCACCGTCTGAAGTCCCGCCAGACGGACAAGGCCGTCCACCCCGAGTCGATTCATCCAGGAGCTGTTAAAAACCACTTGTGTCTTTTCCGGCACCAGGATCCGGAAGACCTGTTTCTCGTAAGTTTTCGCATTCTCGGCAATCTGCTCCGGACTGATAGGCTTTCGAATTTCCGAACGGCCCGTCGGATCTCCGATAAAGGCCGTAAAATCACCGATGACAAACTGGACAATGTGTCCCATATCCTGAAATTGTCGCAGTTTCTTGAGAAGGACGAAGTGGCCGAGATGCAGATCGGGGGAAGTCGGGTCGAAACCGGCCTTTACCTTAAGCGGGATCCCTGTCTGGTGAGATTTTTCGAGCTTTTTCTCAAAATCTTCTCCCACATACAGATCCACAATACCTCTTTTGAGGATCGGAAGCGCCTGCACGGGAGATACGATCGAAGTGGAATTCATCCTTGGCGCGCATTGGAAACCTCGCTCTTCAGGGCGAAGAGGAATGCGCCTTCTCCTTTCTGTTTGACATTTTAATCATTCAAATATAGAATAACGATTATGAAGATAACAGTCAACCTCAAACTGAATCCGACGGAAGAACAAGCGAAGGTTCTCTTCGAGACGCTCGAAGCCTGCAACGCTCTTTGCAACGATCTGTCCCGCTTTGCCTTCGAAACGAAGACCTTCGGCCAGTTTTCCCTCCACAAGGCGAAATACCGTGAGATAAGAGAATCTTCTCCTCTTTCCTCCCAGATGATTGTCCGGTGCTTTGCAAAAGTCTCCGATTCCTACCGGGCCGATCGAACCACCGTCCATACGTTCCGCAAATGGGCGGCACAGCCTTACGACGACC
>JAKBTR010000086.1 GCA_021844275.1 Nitrospirota bacterium
CGGCTAGCACTTTTTTCATTTTCATGGCGATACCCTCACGTTTGGATTGTGGACAACAAACCGAATGAATCATCCTGTATCATTCCGGCCTCAGGAATGGACCTCGGCCTACCGGTTCCCCAACCATACAAGACGTGTGCCAGGATCTCCGAAAGGCCCAACAACGCCTTTCTTCTATGACCGATCATCCAGGGAATGGCGAAAAACTTGCGATCAAAGTATCCGCCCGGTTCTTTTTTCAGAAATGCCAAACTCTTTCACCTCTGATGGAAAGGAAACCCTCTTTTTTCCCCCGGACAATCTGTCCGGAAAAATAAACAGATTTCCTGGTAAGAAATTGGTTTTTACTGCCCGAAATCAGCTCTGGAGGAACAGGCCAGGCCTCCGGATGCCTTTCCGGAAAACTGGACAACCCATTAATCGTCTCGTGTCCATTCGGCCGGAACAGCGAAAGAGAAACTTGTCCCAGGTTGTTTATCGGGAGAGAGTCAGAAGAGCTTGTGCTTCTTAAGCAGGTCGTAAAGCGTCGTGCGGGTCACGCCAAGTTCGCGTGCTGTACGGGAGACGTTGTTTTCAAATTTCTGGAGCGTCTCCCGCAGGGTTTCGCGTTCGGTGATTTCACGGATCTCCCTTAATGTTTTTCCGGATTTTTTTGCAGGATGGGGGATATTCTCAAGCTGCAGGTCTCTGGGTTCAATGAGCGGACCCTCGCTCATCAAAACGGCGCTTTTGATCTTGTTGATCAGTTCCCGGACGTTTCCCGGCCAGGAGTAAGCCTGGATGACTTCCAGCGCTTCGGCAGAAAACGGTTTTGACGTTGCACCGTATTCTGCCGAAAACCTTTTGCAGAAATAACGGGCAAGCAACGAAATATCGGCTCCCCTGTCGCGCAAGGGGGGCAGACTGACCCTCAGGACATGAAGGCGATAATAGAGATCTTCCCGAAAACGGCCTTCCCGGCAGGCTTTTTCGAGATCAATGTGGGTCGCGGCGATAATCCGGACGTCGACCGGTATTTCCGCAGAACTTCCGACACGCTGGATTTTTCCAAACTGGAGAACACGCAAAAGGTTCACCTGGAGTTCGAACGGCATGTCTCCGATTTCGTCGAGCATGATCGTCCCGTGATTCGCTGCCTCAATATGCCCGATCTTGCGCGAATGAGCCCCTGTAAACGCCCCTTTCTCATAGCCGAACAACTCGGACTGGATCAGGTTGGAGGGAATTGCTCCGCAGTTGAGGGTGATGAAGGGACCGGAGGATCTTTTCGAGCGTTCGTGAATCGCACGGGCCACAAGTTCCTTTCCGGTGCCGCTTTCTCCGGTGATCAGAACACAGGCATCGGTTCCCGCAATTTTCCGGATGCTCCGGAAACATTCCATCATGGAAGGGCTGCTTCCCACCATATCGGATTCCGCCACATGATCCCGGGAATCGGAAAACCGGGGTTCGAGACAGGACAGCCGGGCCATTCCATGGGCGTGGCCAAGGATAATTCTCAGTCGTTGGGTGTCCAGGGGAAATCGGTGAAAATCGATACAGTGTTCCCGGACCTGATGCAGAATATCCCGTTGCTCCGCAAGTCCGGGACCCAAAAGCGCGATCCACCGGATACAGGTGTCCGACAAGGCGGACAGGAATCGAAAGGCGTTCTGCGTCTCCTTTTTTTCCAGACAGACCATGCCGAGAGCGACCGGACCATGACGCAAGGATTGACGGACATCTTCGGGTGTTCTGACGGGGACAAACGTCCATTCCCCCTTCAGGCTCGAAAGCCCCTCTGCGAACGCACCGGGATCCTCTCCACCGAACAGGTATGCTTTCCGCGAAAGAACCGGGATCGTTTGATCGAAATAGAAGTCTGAATTCATGCTGACCATTCATCAACCCTTTCGAATCATCGGAATCGGGTGGCGGAACAGCAGACAAAGAACCCGTCTCGTTCGGAGCAGGAGGAGCCCCTTTCCTTTCCGCCTCTCCAAAAAACACGCATCCCCTGCGAGAGCAACAAAAACTCACGGTCAAACATTTAATGAATTTTATGATTCAAGCGAACTATACACCGTTTTAAAAGGAAGGCAAGATGATTAAAAAATAAAGACTTAAAATACATCCATGTGTAAAATTAATTGACAATCCCTCCCCTACGAAAGTAGGAAGACGGTCTCAAACCGGATCCTCTCCCTGCGTTTTCTCTTTTGGAGAATGACATTGGTCCAATGAGCCCTCAGAGTAAACGGACAAAAAAAGGGAAGAAGGGGACTGCCCTTCTTCCCTGAAATCCGAACGCTTCTCCCTCTCAGAGGGAACAATTGCGAACAATCACGGCACCACAACCCCGGTTCCCGACTTTTCGGTGATTGTAACAGCTCACTCTCTCTGAGCAGCTGCGGCGCAGGAGGACGTCGCGCCGGTGCCGTGGACATCTCCCGGGCGCACAGGCTTTTAATGCGCTGATGCGACCCCGATATACTCCGGCTTCAGGCTGGAAGCCGCTTCTTCGTGAACCGGCTGCTTGCTGACCCAATCGGCCGATCCGGTGACGCAATCCATATCACCGCCACAACCGAGGCTTCTCTCATACATGACAGCTTCCCATGCCTGCTTGTCGGTGATTTGCCCCGCGCTGACAAATCCGACCATGGCCGGCTGCAAGGGGGACCCATTGGAAACGACCCAGACCATTTCTCCGGCCGTCCGGACCTGTTCGAACTGATGGTTTGTAAAATTCCGTGGACCGGGGTCCATTCCGGCGGCTCCCGGACCATCTCCCTTACCACCTACCCCATGACAGGTGTAACAGGTACCCGCTCCATTGAAAACCTCTTTACCCTTGGCAATGACCGCCGCCGTCACGGGGAAAGGGGGCTTCATGGCTTTTGCTGCGGCGATCTGGTCTGCCGGAACCCGCGGTTTCAAAATATCGAGTTCTGCAGAATAGGCTGTCGCAGACAACAAGCCCAACGTTACCGTACCCAATACTGCTCCTGCCCATTTGTTCATAATCGATCCTCCCGAAAAACCGTTGTTGGAGTCTGATGGCGCCCAAGAAACCGGCCTGTATCCGTTCCTTGTTCCGGACCATACAACAGAAACGGAAATCGAACATATCCGGACTGTGGAAGTCAGACCCGGCAGCTTGATCCTCTCGCACACGCGTTCCGTTCCCTCTCTTCTGCCACACACCCGCAAAAGAAAAACAATGAGAATCCAAATCGGACGCGGATATTCTTAAAGGTATCCCCGATCGCCGATTTGTCAAGAATTTGCTCCGAACGTATTTCGGGCACTCCTGAACATCCCTCCTCTGGTGGAAGATCCGATTTTTCCATTGTTTTCAGGCATGGCAGCCATTCCGAAAAGAAATGCTTGAAATTTTTGACAACTCCGGATAGTCTAGTTCTTCGTGTTCAAATTCTCGATAAACGCATGTAATTTCTGTCAGACGGAAGGAATGTCCACGAAATGTCGAGTGTGATCAAAAAACGCCGGAAAAAAATCCGCAAACACAAGTACAAAAAGCTTCGCAGGGCATCCCGGCACAAGAAGAAGTAACAGATCCGGAAGACGCTATTCGGACCAGACCAGAGGGAGTTTTTGGGCTTGAGCGAAAGAAAAATCGCGATTGGATCGATCTTTGTTCTGTTTTTTCTTTCCGTTGGTATTCTGACGTATCAAGAGGGAGAAATTTCGGATCTGACGAACAAGCTCCATCAGGCAAAGGTCCGGTCCGAAGCGCAATCCGGAAAACCACTCTCCTTTTCGGAGAAAACCGCCCCCTCCTCGTCCAGTGGAAGCTACGAACTGGACGTCTTCAAGGCCACTTCCGCCATCGCTGATTTTCAACCCATGCTTCCCCCGGAAATCAGTCGCGGAATGACATGGACACTGAAAAGCAGGGAACGCCTCCACTTCATTGGAGGAAATCTTGTCATCCTCGAGCTTCAAAACGCGAGAGGAAATGTCCTGCCCGTTCTTTTCCAGATTCCCGACCCGGCCCAATCCATCACCTGGCGATATCTCTACGGGTTCGTACCGTCCTGAAAATCCGTTTTTTCCCACTTCAGGGGGAAGGGGTCCTGGGCAAGACCAGAATCTCTCCCTCCAGGACCCGATGTTCATTCTCCCGGGCGATGCGTTCCATCTCGAAAGGGTCTGATCGCAGAGCATCTACATGGGCACGCATGTCCTGAATCCTTTTTATGAGGGCTTCCTTGTGGCGTGCCAGATCCCTTGCCTCCCACCGATACCGGATCAGGGGAGCGATTCCCGTATCGGCGGACAGGAGAGCACCTGTCCCGTAAAGAACCATTGCCGCTCCGGACACAAGAAGGACGACAATGAGAAACCGCGAACCGGCGGCATCGGATGCCGGAGACGAGGGCGGGAGGGGTGAATGCGCCATCGTTTTCCTACCGGGAGGTCCGAAGACCGGATAGACCTGCGAAAATGGCCTGATCTCCGAGCTCTTCCTCGATACGGAGAAGACGGTTGTATTTTGCCGTTCTTTCCCCCCTCGAAAGAGAGCCGGTCTTGATCTGACCTCCTTCCATCGCCACGGCGAGATCCGCGATGAACGTATCTTCCGACTCTCCCGAACGGTGGGAGATCATGGCCCCCATGCTGTTGTAGAGAGCCAGGCGGGTTGCATCCACGGTTTCCGTGACCGTTCCCACCTGGTTAAGCTTGACCAGAAGAGCCGTTCCCGCTTTTCTCCGGATTCCCTCCCGAAGGTAAATCGAATTGGTCACAAACAGGTCATCCCCCACCAGCTGGATCCGGTCCCCAATGTTTTTCGTGAGGGTCTCCCATCCATCCCAATCCTCTTCGCCCATCCCGTCTTCAATGGAGACGATCGGATAGCGATCAACCAGATCCCTGTAGTACTCGACCATCTCGAGAGAAGACAGACTCTTTCCCTCTCCGGAGAGGTGGTATTTCCCGTCCCGGTAAAATTCCGAACTGGCGGCATCGAGCGCCAGGGAAACGTCTTCTCCGGGTTCGTAACCGGCTTCCCGGATAGCCCGCAACAGAAGAAGAATCGCCTCTTCGTGGGAGGCGAGGGAGGGAGCAAACCCTCCTTCATCTCCCACCAGCGTCGGAAGCCCTTCCTTGTGCAGAACTTTTTTCAGCGTCCAGAAAATTTCGGCACCGGCACGGATCGCATCCGAACAGGATTCCATTCCGTGGGGAACGATCATGAACTCCTGAAAATCGAGATTGTTGTCCGCATGAGCCCCTCCGTTGATAATGTTCATGAAGGGTGTCGGAAGTGTTCGGGCTGTCATCCCTCCGAGGCTTCTGTAGAGGGGGAGGTCCCGTTCGATCGCCGACGCGCGGGCCACGGCCATCGAAACTCCCAGAACGGCATTCGCTCCGAGAACACTTTTGTTGGGAGTCCCGTCAAGAGCTTTCAGCGTTTCATCCACGAGAGCCTGGTCTTCCGCCGGAAGGCCAAGAACGGCTTCCCGAATGACCCCCACGACATTGGAAACAGCCATCCGGACCCCTTTTCCCAGGAATCGTCCCGCTTCCTTGTCGCGAAGTTCAATCGCCTCACGAGAACCGGTCGAGGCTCCGGATGGGACAATCGCAGAGCCGGAGGCACCGCTTTCCAGAAGTATTTCGACCTCGACCGTCGGGTTTCCCCGGGAATCCAGCACCTCCCTTGCGTGAATCTCTTC
>JAKBTR010000098.1:0-3653 GCA_021844275.1 Nitrospirota bacterium
AAGGGGAGGCGGAGGAGGCTCGATCGAGAGAATGAAGCGGCCGAAAAGGGGAAAATACACATTTGCGGCGATGAACCCCATAAAAACATAGACCGTGTCGGAAAAAAGGGCATAAAGATAAACGGTGGCGGACAAAAGAGAGAGCACCAGCAAATAGCCGTTCCGCGTGATGGCCCGGGTTTCGATGTGGCCGGACCAGATTCGGCTGACCAGCAGATGGAGCAGGGAGGAAAGGGTAAAGATGATCATTCCCCACCCCACAACCTCAAGCCCCTTGACCTGGTCGGACATGAAGGCGATCGTCAGGCCCGACATTCCGAAGGTCATCCCCAGGATCATCGCAAAGGAGACCCCCATCTGGGTCATGACGAACTGTTCGTTCCGGTAGAGTACTTCCGGATCCTGGAATTCGGTGTCGGTGTGTCTGTCCCGGGGGGAAGAGATCTGTTCTGAATCGGGATGCAAGGACGAATCGGCCAAAAAATCCTCCTGGGAAAAATTCTAGTGGCTGGCTTTGGGCAAGGGAGAAAGTCCTGTGAACACGACAGGGTGCATATGGAAGCGGCCGCCCAGCCGTTCCCCCAGAAAGAGGGTGACGGAAATGGGCAGATGCCGGGGAGGGTCCGGAAAGGAAACGAGAGTCCGGTAGCTTTCACCGCTTTTAAAATGATGGGACGCCGGCGGATCAAAGGAACCCAGAACCATTCTTCCATCGGGTTCGACGAAATTGGGAGGCTCGTAGGAGCCGATTTCCATGGAGGTCTCTCCAGGCCCCGGGTGAAAGGTGAAGTCCATTTCGATTTCCGTTCCCGTCGGAGAGGTGCGGATGGCGGAAGCCTGAATATCGAGAAGAGGATCGTGGTAGGTTTTCCGGAGAGAGAGGGAGAACATCCGGGGAGACTCGACGGTGTTGAGGGGGCCGTGAATGCGCTCGGACTGTGGCGGTTTTTGCCCGAGCATCATGGACTTGAACATGAAGGACACCATCAGGCCGATCAGGATGCCGGCCAGAACAATCAACCATTCCCGTGGTTTCAAATGACGGATGGGTGCGAGAAGAACATCCAGCATCTTGAAGGCTCCTTGAATGACGCTGTGTTATTTAAACGGTTTCTGTGTGGAGGATGGAAGAGAGACCCTGGCCGGGGCCGGCGGAAGGTCCGGCATGTCCGGTACCGGTTCGATCTTCACCCGGGACACACGGTATTTGTCCATATCGACGATTGTCACCTTCAGATGATTCATATAGAAGAACTCTCCTCCCCGGGGGATGGTCTGGAGCTGGGCGACCACAAAACCGGCCAGGGTTTCGTAATCGTCCCCTTCCGGAATGTCGAGATGGTAGTCTTCCCTCAGATCCCTGATCGACTGCGATGCGTCGACAAGATAGGACCCGTCCCGGAGACGCTCGACAGGTTTCTGGATGTCATCGCTTTCGTCTTCGATCTCTCCCACAAGCTCTTCGAGCAGGTCTTCCATGGTAACAAGCCCTTCAAGAGTTCCGTATTCGGAGAGAACCAGCGCCATCTGGGTCCGTCTTTTTTGCATCTCCTTCAACGTGTGGGCCACTTTCATGGATTCCGGAATGAAAAAAGGGGCGTGGACGAGATCCGTCAGCCGTCCCTGACGGGACCGGACATAGTTTTCGAACAGATCCTTGTAATACAGGATGCCGACCACTTCGCCTGTTCCTGTCCGAACGACCGGGTAGCGGGAAAAGCGATGGTCCGAAAGAAAGTTTGTCGCCTGTTCGATCGTCATGGAGGCGTCCATGACGACCATCTTCATCCGGGGAACCATGACTTCCCGCACGGAAATATCCGTGAACTTGAAGACGCTCTGGATCAGATCCTGCTCTGTGCGATTGATGACGCCCTGTTCGGTTCCCTCCTTCAGGAGAAGGTCGAGTTCTTCCGGACTGATGGGATAGGCGGAGCGGCTGTTTCGAACTCCGAGCATGCGGAGAAGGCCCTGGCTGGTTGCCGTGATCATCCGGACAGGGAGAGACAATGTTTCTGTCAGGAAAAGCGTGGGACGGGACAAGAGGGCAGCGATCCGTTCATTGTTCCGGATTGCCAGGGTCTTCGGGGCAATCTCGCCCAGGACCAGCATGGAGTAGACCTGAAAGAGAATGATGACGGAGACCGAAAGGGGAAGAAGAAAGTGAAATTCCTGCACAAGAGGAAGTTCGGTCAGTCTCGGTTTCAGGACCTCATACGTGACGGTACCGGTCAGGGCCGATGTCAGGGACGTGATGAGAGTCATCAGAACCTGAACCGTCGCAACAAACTTTTCCGGGTCCTTTCGGAGACGTTCGATTGCCAGGGTTTCCGGACTGCCGGACTGGGCCATCTGATGGACGCGCGACATCCGGATGGAAATGATGGAAAGTTCGGAAGCCGCCAGAAAAGCATTGATCACGATCAGGACGACGATGGCGAACAGATCGATCCAAACGGGTACCATAGTGAAAGAAAACGTCCTTTCGAAATTTGGAATGATCTTCCGTTCGATGCAGCGGAATGTTTTCATTATCCACCAAGACCGGAGTCTTGACAATAAAAGGAAGGAGTGACTATATTTGTGACGTCTTATTTCGTGTCTTCATGAGGCCAATTGTTGTCTTTCGGGGGGTTCCCGACCCCACTCCTTAAAGGAAAGGATCAAACGATGGAAGGTATGGTTGATCTGAGCAGAAGCGTTCCAAACAATCCGTCTCTTGGCAGCTGGATGGCCTTAATGGTTGTTGTGGCAGCCGTTTTTGCCTGGGGATTTGTCACCTCCTCCAAGTAACGAGGAACGTTTCTTCGCATTTTAAAGGAACAAACTGACGAAAAAGTTCAGTCTGTTGTCTGGGGCCCGGTTTTCACCGGGCCTTTTTTTTTGTCTTCGCACCCGAAATCTCCGAACATCCCCGAGTTCTTTCTGTTGTCCCGAAAGACAGTTCCCCGATCAAGAAGTATTCAAAAAGGTGCTGTCACCGGGGGTTGACAAAAGCGTTTTTTTTCTTTATAAGGTTAATAAGTTAGTAACAATAAAATTATGGAGGAAGCATGGCAGAGACGATTGTCATCGACACGGATATCGCGATCATCGGTGGAGGGGCCGCGGGTTGCTATGCGGCGATGACCGCTCGCAGAAAGGCTCCGGATCTCGATGTTCTGATTCTGGAAAAAGCCCATATCGACCGTTCGGGGTGTCTGGCCGGAGGGATGAACGCCATCAATGCCTATATCAACCCGGGGGAGTCTGTCGACTCTTTTGTGGAATATGTCCGTTTTGATGCCATGGGGATTCTTCGGGAAGATCTGGTCCGCACGCAGGCAGCTCTTCTGAATGAGGTTGTCCGCGATCTGGAACAGCTGGGTCTTCCGGTCGTGAAAGACGACAGCGGTCGATACGCTCCACGGGGACGCTGGAATATCAAGATCCACGGCGAATCCCTCAAGCCTCTGCTGGCAACGGCCGTTCGCAATCTTGGGGCAAGGGTGCTGAACCGGGTCGTCGTCACCAATCTGCTGGTGCAAGATGGATCCGTGGCCGGCTGCTTCGGTTTTGGATTGAGAGACGGACGTTTTTATGTTGTCCGGGCCAGGAAAACCATTGTGGCAACCGGCGGAGCGTCCGGCCTTTACCGTCCGAACAACGAAGGG
>JAKBTR010000098.1:3663-5528 GCA_021844275.1 Nitrospirota bacterium
CCGCCACAAGATGTGGTACTCCCCTTTCAACACGGGGGGTGGCTATGCGATTGGGATTCGGGCCGGGGCGGAAATGACGAGCTTCGAACATCGTTTCATAGCTCTGCGGACGAAAGAGACGATCGCTCCGACAGGAACTCTTGCGTTGGGTTTTGGGGCACCCCAGGTCAATGCTCTCGGGGAAGAGTTTATGAAAAAACGATGGTCGCATATGGGCGGGGAAGGGGCACCGACACCCATCCGTCTCTTCGCACCCCTGAAAGAAATGGCGGAGGGGAGAGGGCCCTGCTACATGGATACGCGGCACCTGTCTGCGGAGCGCGTGAAGGCGTTGAAAGAGGCCTATCTGGACATGTATCCCAACACCGTTCAATACTGGGCTGCCAACGGGATTGACCCGGCCCGGGAGCCGATCGAAATTTGCGGTACGGAGCCCTACATCGTAGGTGGGCACTGCCAGGCCGGATACTGGATCGGAGTGGACCGGAAAACGACCCTCGACAATCTTTTTGCAGCGGGAGATGTTGCGGGGGGAGCTCCTTACAAATTCGTTTCCGGATGTTTTGCGGAGGGACGGATCGCGGCCGAATCGGCCATCCGCGAAATCCGGGAAACTCCCGGCGCCCTGCCGAAAATGTCTCCTGGTGTGATCGAAAGAGAAAAAATGAGAGTGTTCTCTCCGCTGGGAGCCGGTGGAAAGCTGTCCCCCGTGGCGGTCGAAGAACGGCTCCAGAAAATTATGGACGAGTATGCCGGCGGGATACGGACCCAATATGCCATGAACGAAACGTCCCTGAAAGTGGCCCGGAAAAAGCTCGCGGAAATGCTTCGGGACCTGTCTTCACTGGCCGCATCCGACCTTCATGAGCTGATGAACCTTCATGAGGTCCTCGACAGAATCGATGTCGCCCGCGTTCTGGTCGAGCATCTGATGGCGAGAAAGGAAACCCGGTGGCCAGGATTCCAGACGAGGCTTGATTTTCCTGAAACACGCGAAGAGTGGTCTCTTTTTGTGAATTCAGCGAGCGATCCCGAAACGGGAGACATCCGGATCATCCTGCGTCCTCTTGACTCTTTTTCGGACAGTGTAACGGAACCAACGGAGGTGGCCCTTGGGAATCCTTATTGATGAAAATGCCTGTCACGGATGCACGAAACTCCCCGAAGCCCGCTGTGTCACGGCCTGTCCGGGGGATCTGATCGGGATCCGGGAAGACAGAAAGGCTTATATGCGGGTGCAGGCCGACTGCTGGGACTGCTATGCCTGCGTCAAGATGTGTCCGGTTTCGGCCGTCGAAGTCGTCCTCCCCTATCCGATCGCAGGACAAAATGCGCGGTTAATGCCGAAAATGAGGCGGGAGTCCATCCGATGGTCGCTGACCTATCCGGAGGGAAACCAGGAACAGTTTGATGCGCCGACAAGGGTTCCGGAAGAACTGCTGGCGGAAGAACGGTAAAATGATCTTTCAAGAGAAGACGTCCTCCCTGGCTTTTGACAAGAACAACATTTTTATTCTTAAAGGAGTAATCTGATGACCCTTGCGGAACCGCATGGTGGAAAACTTGTTTCCAACGTCATTGTCGAATCCGAACGAAATGCTTTCCTTCGGGAACTCTCCCGGGCGCCGGTCCTGACTCTCGACAGCCGGGAACTCTCCGACCTGGTCCTCCTGTCCCAGGGAGCGCTGTCGCCCCTGACCGGATTCATGGACGGGGAAACCTATCATTCCGTGATCGACAGGATGCGCCTTCCCGGTGGGCTTCTTTTTCCGTTGCCTGTTGTGCTCTCCCTGCCCGAGGATCTCTACCGGAAGATTGCAAAGGGGGATCTCCTGGCGCTGGCGACACCTTCGGGGCAGACAGTG